>NZ_FPBI01000006.1:0-294405 GCF_900116595.1 Mesorhizobium sp. YR577
CCCGAAAACTCGCCATTCTGGCCAATGCCGTCATCGCAAGGGGAACACCTTGGACACCAGTCCATACGCGATGACGCAAACATGGTTGCTCCCCCGCGTTGCGGGGGCGAGGAACCTGGGTTCTGCGAGGGCGCAACGCTTCAAGGACTTGGGTTCCTCGCCCCGCTTGCGGGGAGAGGTGGCGCGCGTAGCGCGACGGAGAGGGGGAACTTAACTACTCAACCCAAAAGCCGCAGCGATAGTTTCATTCGAAATGTAGCCCCTCAAACATCGATATCCACCCACACCGCCGCATGATCCGATCCCGCATCATGCGGCTTGGTAAGTTCGGCGTAGCAATCCCACCGCCGAGGCCGCGAGCCGGGCCACATGCCGGTCCGAAACACCCCACCCGCCTCAACCTTTTCGAACAGCTTCGGCGACAGGAGAATATAGTCGATCTTGTTGCCAGCGTTGCACAGGCCGAAGGTGCCGGGAAAGCCGCCATTGTCGAAGCCCGGATGCGTGAAAACATCCCTGAGGTTCGTGCCATCGATCAGCGGCTTCAGCGGGGCGCTGCCCGGCGTGTCGTTGAGATCGCCCAGCACGACGATCAGCTCGTTGCCTGCCGCCACCAGCCCCTCATAGATCGCCTTGACCCGTTCGGCCTGCGAACGCCGCTTGGCATTGGATGACGCGGGCGAGCCGAAACCCTTGCTCTTGAAATGGTTGACCATGACGATGAGGGTCTTGCCGGACGGCAGCGTCACGTGGAATTCGGGGCAGTCGCGTGAAAATATCCGCTCGCCGTTCGGCGCGAGGTCATCGACATGGCTGCGCATCAGACCGATGACATGGTCCGGCTTGGTCACCAGCCCGACATCAATGCCGCGCTCGTCATTGCCGTCGATGACCATGACCTGCCGGAACGGCGTGCCGCCTATTGCCGGCAGGATCGTGTCGTTGAAGGCGGCAAGCACCGGGCGGCTCTCGGCCTCCACCACCGCCAGGATATCGGCCTCGATGTCGATCATGACACGGGCGGTGTTGCGCATGGAATGCTCGTTCACCGGCTCGTCGCGCAGTTCCAGCGAGCCGACCCAGTCGGCGCGGCCATCAGCCAGGATTTCGATACCCCCGGCAGTCGGCCGCTTCAGCAATCCGCCACGGTTGCGGCGCAGGATAACGAAGGGGCCGGTGTCTGACTTTTCGAGGCCAAGCTTGATCATCAGCTCGACCATCTTCGTCTTCATCGCCGGCGTGTAATTGATTTCGCCGAGAAGCGCGTTGAGCGCGGCGAAGGCCTCCAGAACCGGACGGCCCTCCTCCCAGCTGTCGAGGTTCATCGCCTTGGCGCGATCGAACAGGTTTTCGACATTGTAGCTTGCGATCCGCATGGCTTGGTCCCTCAGGCAAGAATGCAGGAGCGCCAATCGTCTCACGGCTGGGTTGCGGTGTCATGACACCAAAAAGGGGCGGTTGCCCGCCCCTTTACTGTCTTGCGCTTTGGAAAGCGGATTTACTTGATCGCCTTGTCGGTGATCACCGTCGTGAAGGCGCCTTCCGGCTCCTTGGTGATGATCTTCTGTGCCAGCAGGGCCGCTGCGGTGCGCTCGTAGGCGGCCGGGATCAGCTTGCCGTCGGCATTGTCGATCAGCTTGGCGACTTCGCCCATCATGCGCTTCTGATGGTTCTCGTCCTGGCCGCCATTTTCCACGACGATGCCGGCAGCTTCGTCAGGATTCTCCGTGGCGTACTTCCAGCCCTTCATCGAGGCGCGCACGAACTTGACCATTTTTTCCTCGAAGGCCGGGTCCTTGAGCTTGTCGCCAAGCGCATAGAGGCCGTCTTCCAGAAGGTCGTTGCCCATCTCGGTGTAGTTGAAGACGGTCAGGTCTTCCGGCTTGAAGCCGGCATCGATCAGCTGCCAGTATTCGTTGTAGGTCATGACCGAGATGCAGTCGGCCTGCTTCTGGATAAGCGGCTGCACGTCGAAGCTCTGCTTGAGAACGGTGACGCCGTCCTTGCCGCCTTCGGTCGGCAGGCCGAGCTTGTTCATCCAGGCGTAGAACGGATATTCGTTGCCGAAGAACCAGACGCCGAGCGTGTGGCCCTTGAAGTCGGCTTCGGTCTTGATCGGGCCGTCCTTCGGGCAGACCAGTTCCATGCCGGCCTTCTTGAACGGCTGGGCGATGTTGACCAGCGGCACACCCTTTTCGCGGGCAGCCAGCGCGCCGCCCATCCAGTCGACGATCACGTCGGCGCCGCCGCCGGCGATCACCTGCTCGGGCGCGATGTCGGGGCCGCCCGGCTTGATGTCGACGTCGAGGCCTTCCTCTTCATAAAAGCCCTTGTCCTTGGCGACGTAGTAGCCGGCAAACTGCGACTGCGTCACCCATTTGAGCTGCAGCGTCACCTTGTCGGCCGCCCAAGCCTGGACAGCCGCCAGCGACATCGCGCCGGCCAGCATGGAAACCATCAGTTTTTTCATTTTTTCACCCTCTGAAGTGCGCCTACCCACCACGGACAGACGGATGCCAAAACGTAACGGCCCTTTCGACAAGGGCTATCGCGCCATAGAAGACCGAACCCGCAAGTGCTGCAACTGCGATTTCGGCCCAGACCATATCGATATTCATGCGGCCGACCTCCGTCGAAATGCGGAAGCCCATACCGACGACGGGGGTGCCGAAGAACTCCGCTACGATGGCGCCGATGAGGGCCAGCGTGGAATTGATCTTCAGCGCGTTGAAGATGAAAGGGGCAGCAGCCGGCAGCCTGAGCTTGAACAGCGTCTGCCAGTAGCTGGAGGCATAGGTGCGCATCAGGTCGCGTTCCATGTGCCCGGATGCGGCAAGGCCCGCCACCGTGTTCACCAGCATCGGGAAGAAGGTCATGACGACCACGACGGCAGCCTTGGAAGGCCAGTCGAAACCGAACCACATCACCAGGATCGGCGCGACGCCGATGATCGGCAGCGCCGACACCATATTGCCGATGGGCAGCAGCCCGCGCCGCAGGAACGGCACGCGGTCGGCCAGGATCGCAGTGGCGAAGCCCGCGCCGCAGCCGAGGATGTAGCCTGCGACCACCGACTTGAAGATCGTCTGGTTCACATCCGCCCACAGGATCGGCAGGGAATTCGCAAGCCGCACGCCGATGGCGCTGGGTGGCGGCAGAAGCACGAAGGGAATGCCGGCACCGCGGGTGATCGCCTCCCACAGGATCAATATCCACGCGCCGAAGATGACGGGGATAAGCAGGCGCAGCAGTGTATTCGCCAGGCGGTCGACCGGGCGCAGCACCGACAGCACGGTCACGCAGCGCCAGGCCAGCAGCCATCCCGCCGTAATCAGCAGGAAGAACGAGGTTCGCGCCGTCCCCTCATTGCCGGTAATGCCGGCAATCAGCAGCCAGGCCGCGCCATGCGCGCCGACGAACAGGATCGCGGCTGAAATCAAGTTCGGCAAGGGAAGTGCAGACGCCAATGCCGCGCCGGCGGCAAGGACGAAGATCAGCGCGGTCGTGCCGCTGCTGTAGGGAGCAGCCGCGCCGGCGAGCGGCAGCATGATGGCCGCGGCCACGCAGAAAAGCAGCGCCAGCGCCGCCTGCCATGAAAGCTTCAGCCCGCTCATGCCGGCCTCCCGCCCATGGAGCGCTCGACTATGTTGCCGACGATGCCGACAACTGTGACCAGCAGGATCGCCACGACCGAGCCGGCGACGAGGGCCGCCCATATGTCGATGGTCTGGCTGTAATAGGAGCCGGAGAGCAGCTTGGCGCCGATGCCGGCAACCGCGCCGGTCGGCAGTTCGGCAACGATGGCGCCGACGAGGCTTGCCGCCACCGCCACCTTCATCGAGGCGAACAGGAACGGCACGGAGGCCGGCACGCGCAGCTTCCAGAAGGTCTGCGAGGCGCTGGCATTATAGGTGTGCATCAGGTCGAGATGCATGAGTTCGGGCGAGCGCAGGCCCTTCACCATGCCGACCGCGACAGGGAAGAACGACAGATAGGTCGAGATCAACGCCTTGGGGATGACCCCGGTGATGCCGATCGCGGCGAAAACGACCACCACCATCGGCGCGATCGCCAGGATGGGAATGGTCTGCGAGGCGATGATCCACGGCATCAGGCTGCGGTCGAGCGAGGTGAAATGCACGATGCCGACAGCAATCAGGATGCCGAGCGCGGTGCCGAAAGCAAAGCCGAGCAGCGTCGACGAGAGCGTCACCCAGGCATGATAGACAAGGCTGCGGTTGCTGGTGACTTTGCGCAGGAACGTGTTTTCAAAGAAATTCGCCGCCACCTGGTGTGGTGCCGGAAGCGTCGGCTTGGGCTGCGACCACGTCTTGCCGACGAACTCGACAAAGCCCGGCGTCTCGCCGGCGCGCCGGTCGAGATCGCGCTGGAAAGGCCCGTTGAGGATGACGGCGAAGACGTACCAGACAATGACCAGGCCCAAGAGGATGCTGGTAATGGGTACGATTTTTTGGCTGAGGCGATCCATCGGCGCTAACAAAGTCCCCCTCCCCCTTGTGGGGAGAGGTTAGGGGTGGGGGTAACTTCCGAGCCAGTCATCAGCCCGAGCTCGCGCAGAATCTCTTCTACGCAACCGTCAAACGAGTCAGATAGCTCGCCTGTATTGAACCTCAGTGTCTTATAGCCTTGGCTAGCCAACCACTCGTCCCGTTTGCGATCGCGCGCATGCCCGGTCGCAGTGAAATGATGTTCGCCATCGACTTCAATGATGAGGTGCCGCTCATGAATTACAAAGTCGGCAATGTATGGGCCAAGCGGCGCCTGTCTTCTTACATGAATGCCGTAAAGCCGGCGAAACTCCCTTAGCTCCAACCAAAGCTTTCGCTCGCCTTCAGTCATGTTTCGTCGCAGTCGCCGAGCACGGCGAATTGCATCTGGACCGATTCCAGTCGGCATGAGAAGAACCCCCACCCCTAACCCCTCCCCACAAGGGGGAGGGGAATCTTTCTGCGCCTCAATCATCATAGCTATGCCCCGCCCGCAGCCCATCGCGCACCCGAGCAGCAATCGCCAGAAATTCCGGCGACTCGCGAATATCCAGCGGGCGCTCATGCGGCAACGTCGATTCGATGACGTCGGTGACACGGCCGGGGCGCGGCGACATGACGACGATGCGTGTCGACAGATAGACCGCTTCCGGAATCGAATGCGTGACGAAGCAGATCGTCTTGTTGGTGCGCTTCCAGAGTTCGAGAAGCTGCTCGTTGAGGTGGTCGCGCACGATCTCGTCGAGCGCGCCGAAGGGCTCGTCCATCAGCAGAAGGTCTGCATCGAAGGCCAGTGCGCGGGCAATCGAGGCGCGCTGCTGCATGCCGCCGGACAGCTGCCAGGGAAACTTCTTTTCGAAGCCCGACAGGTTGACCAGTTCCATGGTGCGCTTGATACGCGCCTTCTGGTCGGCCCCGGAAATGCCCATGATCTCCAGCGGCAGCGCGATGTTGCGCTCGATGGTGCGCCACGGATAGAGCGCGGCGGCTTGGAAGACATAGCCATAGGCGCGTGCCTGCCGCGCCTGCTCCGGGCTCATGCCGTTGATCGAAATGGTGCCGGAAGTCGGCTTTTCGAGATCGGCAATCACGCGCAGGAACGTCGTCTTGCCGCAACCGGACGGACCGATGAAGGAAACGAACTCGCCCTTGTTGATGGTCAGGTCGACATCGGACAGCGCCTGCACGGGGCCGTCTCCGGTCTGGAAGGTGAGACCGAGTTTCCTGGCTTCGACGACGGTTTGTTGTGCTGGCTGCAAGCTGGCTCTTTCCAAAAATTCCATCGCTCTATTAGAGCAGTTTTCCGACGATGGGGACACTGGCCGATGAAAGGAAGATTCGCGAAAACAACAGGATAAGCGCAGACCTTGATTCAGTTTGAATCAGGCTGCCTGCTGTCATCAAAACACGGCAATTGCCGTCCGCCAACGTCCGGTAACGTTGCGGCTCCCACGCCAAAAATCCCGCGCTGCACGAAGATGCAGACGGTCATGGCGCGCCATTCTCGATTTTTCCGATCATGCTCCCAGTTCCCCTTTTTGGACCGCGCACTTCTTTGCGAGCGCGTCGGTCCGGTCAAAAAAATGCAGGCGGTTACTCCACGATCACCGCCGTCTCGACAACTGCGTGGAACAGCACGTCGCAGCCGGCGGCGGCCCATTCCGGAAAGATTTCCTCGGCCTCGTTGTGGCTGAGCCCATCGACGCAGGGGCAGAAGACCATGGCCGTCGGCGCGACGCGGTTGATCCAGCAGGCGTCATGGCCGGCGCCTGAAACGATGTCGCGGTGCGAGTAACCCAGGCGAACCGCTGCATCGCGGATCGCCTTGACGCAGCCATCGTCGAAAGTCACAGGATCGAAATGGCCGACCTGTTCGATCTCGAAGGAGATATCCAGCGCCTCGCAAATGGTAGAAATCCCCTCACGAATGCGCTCGTCCATCTCGTCCAGCACTTCCTTGTTGGGCGAGCGGATGTCGATGGTGAAGACGGTGCGGCCGGCGATGATGTTGCGCGAATTCGGATAGACCTCCATGTGGCCAACCGCGCCGACGGCGTCGGGCTGATAGTCCATGGCGATCTCGTGGACAAGTTCGGTCATGCGCGCCATGCCGAGCCCGGCATTGCGGCGCTTGGGCATCGGCGTCGAGCCGGTATGCGCTTCCTTGCCGGTCAGCGTCACCTGAAGCCATTTCAGGCCCTGGCCGTGGGTAACGACGCCGATATCGATCAGCTCGTCCTCGAGGATCGGCCCCTGCTCGATGTGAAGCTCGAAGAACGCCTTCATCTTGCGCGCACCGACCTTCTCCTCGCCCTTCCAGCCGATGCGCTCCAGCTCATCGCCGAAAAGCTTGCCCTCGGCGTCCTTGCGGCCATAGGCCCAGTCCTGCTCGAGCACGCCGGCGAAGACGCCGGAAGCGAGCATGGCAGGCGCAAAGCGGGTGCCTTCCTCGTTCGTCCAGTTGGTAACGACGATGGGATGCTTGGTCTTGATGCCGAGATCATTGAGCGAGCGGATGACTTCGAGCCCGCCGAGCACGCCCAGCACGCCGTCGAACTTGCCGCCGGTCGGCTGGGTGTCGAGATGGGAGCCGACATAGACCGGCAGCGCGTCCGGGTCGGTCCCTTCGCGGCGGGCAAACATCGTGCCCATCTGGTCGACGCCCATTTCGAGCCCGGCCTCGTCGCACCATGTCTTGAAGAGGTTACGCCCCTCGCCATCGAAGTCGGTCAGCGTCTGGCGATTGTTGCCGCCGGCGATGCCGGGGCCGATCTTCGCCATCTCCATCAGCGAATCCCACAAACGATCTGAATTGATTCGCAAATTTTCGCCGGGGGCGGCCATGTATTACCCTTATCCTGTCAGTTCATCGAGAAGCTTCTGTGCCAGTCGCGGCTCTCCTAAACGATTCGGTCCGCTTTCCGACTGCAATTCTATTAGTCTCTGCATTGGAGCAAACAGGTCGCTAAAGCCCAAGGTCTCCCGAATTGAAACGAGCTCGGCACCGATGCGCTCAAGCCGTTTCACACTTTCCGGCAGAAACCGCTCTTGGAGATTTGCCGGCAATGTCTGCTTGTCCTGGCCAAACAAACCCCACCGGCCACCAACACAGTCTCTAAGCGCGAGGATCAAGGCATCAAGGTAAGCAGCTTCAAGTGACTGCCTTTCCTTGTCCAATCTTTCCTCACGCTTAGCGGAACCCATTAGTGCCCTTCCTAGTCGATCAGATTCAACACTTCACGGACATGATCGATCAGCTCGTCGATCTGGCCCTTGGTGATGATCAGCGGCGGCGACAGCGCGATGATGTCGCCGGTGGTGCGGATCAGCGCGCCGCGCTCGAAGGCTTTCACGAAGGCCGAGAAGGCGCGCTTGGTCGGCTCGCCGGCAATCGGCTGAAGCTCGATCGCGCCGATCAGGCCGATGTTGCGGATGTCGATGACGTTCGGCTCGCCCTTGAGCGAGTGCAGCGCTTCTTCCCAGTAGGGAGCAAGCTCGGCGCCGCGTGTCAGAAGCCCCTCTTCCTTGTAGGTGTCGAGCGTGCCGAGGGCGGCTGCCGAAGCGATCGGATTTCCCGAATAGGTGTAGCCGTGGAAGAACTCGATCATGTGTTCCGGGCCGGTCATGAAGGCGTCATGGATTTCCTTCGTGACGAACACTGCGCCCATCGGGATGACGCCGTTGGAGACACCCTTGGCGGTCGTGATGATGTCCGGCGTGACGCCGAAATAATCCGCCGCAAATGGCGTACCGAGACGGCCGAAACCGGTGATGACCTCGTCAAAGATCAACAGGATGCCGTGCTTGGTGCAGATGTCGCGCAGCTTCTGCAGATAACCCTTCGGCGGGATGAGAACGCCGGTGGAACCGGCTACCGGCTCGACGATGACGGCGGCGATGGTCGAAGCGTCATGCAGCGCCACGATCCGCTCAAGTTCGCTGGCGATATCGGCGCCATGCTCCGGCTCGCCGCGGCTGAAGGCGTTCTTTTCCGGTAGATGGGTATGCGGCATGTGGTCGACGCCGGTCAGCAGCGTGCCGAACATCTTGCGGTTGGAGACGATACCGCCAACGGAGATGCCGCCGAAATTGACGCCATGATAGCCGCGCTCGCGGCCGATGAGGCGTGTGCGCGAGCCCTGACCTTTCACGCGCTGATAGGCGAGCGCGATCTTAAGCGCCGTATCGACCGATTCCGAACCGGAATTGGTGAAGAACACATGGTCCATGCCCTTGGGCGCGATGTCGACCAGGCGGTTCGCCAGCTCGAACACGATCGGGTGGCCCATCTGGAAGGCAGGCGCATAGTCGAGCACGGCAGCCTGGTTCTGGATGGCTTCGGTGATTTTCGGACGGCAGTGGCCGGCATTGACGCACCAGAGGCCGGCAGTGCCGTCGAGGATCTTGCGGCCGTCGCTTGCGGTGTAATGCATGTCCTTGGCCGCGACGAGCATACGCGGCGCCTGCTTGAATTGCCGGTTCGAGGTGAACGGCATCCAGAATGCGCTGAGATCGTTCGGCGCGATATTTTTTCTGTTCGACATGACCAAGCTTTTCCTTTGCGGTCCCCTGTTTCGATACGGCCAACGCTTGGTCTTTGCTTCGCTTCTGTGCTACGCAAATTTTGACCGATTGGACAAACGTTAGCACCGCCAGATGGGCGGTCAAGGGAATAGTAGCCCAGATGCGCGGGCAAAATCGCGTTCCACACAACGAGAGAAACTGGTCCAGCGTATTGGGCCACAGCCGGTACTCTCCCGGCTTCGCGAAGAGGCCGCAATGACCATGGAAGGCTCCACCGCTCCGCGCCGCACCCGCATCCAGCAGGAGAAACGCGAACTCATTCTGGAAGCAGCGCTCGAGGTGTTTTCCGCCAACGGTTTTCGCGGCTCGACCATCGACCAGATCGCCGAAGCCGCCGGCATGTCGAAGCCGAACCTGCTCTATTACTTCCGCCGCAAGGAAGACATCCACGAGACATTGATGGAGCGCCTGCTGGAAACGTGGCTGGCGCCGCTGCGCGAACTGGACGACATCGGCGATCCGATGACGGAGCTTAGAAGCTACATTCGCCGCAAGCTGGAAATGGCGCGCGACTTTCCACGCGAAAGCCGGCTGTTCGCCAATGAAATCATCCAGGGCGCACCGCGCATCATGCCGCTGCTGGAAGGCGAACTGAAAACGCTGGTGGACGAGAAGGCCAGCGTGATCCGCGGCTGGATGCGCAGCGGCAAGATCGCCAAGACCGACCCCTATCACCTGATCTTCTCGATCTGGGCGACGACGCAGCATTATGCCGATTTCGACGTGCAGGTGCGCGCCGTGCTCGGCCCCGACCGCGGCGGTGAAGGCCGCTTCGAGGATGCCGCGCGCTTCCTCGAGAACCTGTTCATCCAGGGCCTGCTGCCGAAGCGCGACTGATCCGCCGACGCGCGAATGGGGGACTTTGGTCCGGGTTCTCAAGGTACCGGCGATAGTCCATCGTGCCCTCGCTTTCAGCGGAGGAGACGTCGATGGCAAAGCTCATTGCAATGTACAAGACACCGAAGGATGCGGCCGCTTTTGACCGCTACTATTTCGCCACCCACGTGCCGCTCGCCAAGAAGATACCTGGCTTGCGCAAATATGACGTCAGCACCGGCACGGTCGAGACGCCCGGCGGCGCGGCCGGCTATCATCTCATAGCGACGCTTCAGTTCGATTCGCTTGCAGCCATAAAGACGGCGCTTGGTTCGCCTGAGGGACAGGCGGCGGCCGGCGATATTCCCAATTTCGCCGATGGTGGTGCCGATTTGTTCTTCTTTGACACGAAAGAAGTGTAGCCGGACGGCTCTACGCCGAAGCTGCCATGGCAAGGATGAAACCGCCGGTCAGCGCGATATTGGCAACGACGCCATTGATGCGGGCAGCGCGCTCGGCGCCCTGATGGTCCCAGAAATTGTGGAACATTAGGGTGGCGACAATCAGGAAGCCGATGAGGCCGGCCGCCGCCAGCGCGGTCCAAAGGCCCGAAACCAGCAATGCGCCGCCGACGATCTGCAGGATAATGCCTGCCCAAAGCAGCAAGCCGGCTTGCGGCACGCCCCGAGCCGTCATGATGCTCGTCAGCAAAGGCCTGTTTGCAATGTTGCGGATGCCGGCGAAAACGAATGCACCGCCGAGCAGGAGGCGGCCGGCAAAGGCGAGTGCGGGAAGCGCGTCTTCGAACATGATTATCTCCCTTGCGAGGACGGCCGAATGGCCGCCCTTCTGACGAGTTGAAGGTCAGGCTGCCTTGGCTCTCTCGACCGGATGAATGGCGTGGAAGGGTACGCACAGACGGTTCCAGACGTTGATCAT
This sequence comes from Mesorhizobium sp. YR577, assembly GCF_900116595.1. Lineage (NCBI taxonomy): Bacteria > Pseudomonadati > Pseudomonadota > Alphaproteobacteria > Hyphomicrobiales > Phyllobacteriaceae > Mesorhizobium > Mesorhizobium sp. YR577. The sequence goes on from NZ_FPBI01000006.1 coordinate 10,848, forward strand.
GCCAACCGCGACGGAGAGCTTGACCAGTTCCTGCTCGCTGAAATGCTCCAGCGTCTCCGCATAGAGGCTGTCCGTCACCGGCTTGTCGGCGAGCCGCGTCAGCGTTTCGGTCCATTCGAGTGCGGCGCGCTCGCGGTCGGAATAGAGCGGCGATTCCCGCCAGGCCGAGACGAGATAGACGCGCTGCTCGCTCTCTCCATCGGCACGCGCTTCGCGCGTATGCATGTCGACACAGAATGAGCAGCCATTGATCTGCGAGGCCCGCAGCTTGATCAGATGCAGCAGGCTCTTTTCGAGGCCGCACTGGTCAACCTTTGCGTTCAGGGTTTGCACCGCTTTCAGCAGTTCCGGATCAGCTTTGAAGAACTCGAGACGTGGTTTCATGGTCTTTTCCCTTCCTTGGGTGATTGATGGGCTCAGGCCTGTGGCCGCTGGTTGCGGGCGAGATATCCGCAGGCGAATGTGATGGCCCGCGGATCGGCATCTTCCTGGTAACCGGCGATGATGTCCGACAGCTTGGTTTCTGCCAGAACAGCGCGGTAAGCCCGCTCGGCCCGCAACATGGCGGCATTGATGCCGCAGGGTTTTGTGTAGGCGGCAGCCTCAAGCTTGCCCGGCCCGCGTTGCCGGATTTCGGCGCAGCGGAATGCAGGCTCCCTGCCCTCCACCGCCAGCACGATATCGAGAAGGCTGATGCGGTCGGGCGTGCGCGCAAGGCGATAGCCGCCATGCGGCCCGGACACGGATTCGAAAACCCTCGCCGCCACCAATTCCTTCAGATGCTTGAGCAGATAGCTCGGCGACACACCGTGATACTCGGCCAGCGCACTCGCCGGCAGCGTGCGCCCCTCTTCGAGGCCTGCCAGCATATTCGCGCAATGGATTGCCGCTTCTACGCCGTCACCCAGTTTCATCGCTTATCTCCTATTATGGATAACTTATATCATGGATATTTTTTATCGACAATATGAAAAACGAAAACCGCAGCACGAACATGCAGCGATTTGCTATCCGATCTTCCAGATTGTCCCTTGCGCGGCGGCGCAGAGTTTTTCTTCGCCATTGTCGATGGAGAAGATATCGCAGGCACAGACTGCCTGGTTGGCGCCACTGCCGATCACCCTGGCACGCGCGATCAACCGAGCGCCCTTGGCCGGGCGCAGGTAGTTTATCTTGAACTCCAGCGTCAGCACCTTGATGCCGAGAACGGAGCCACCGGCGAAGGTGAGCGCGTTGTCGGCCAGGTAGCTGAGGATGCCGCCATGAGCGAAACCGTTCTGCTGCAGGTGCTCCCGCTTCAGGTCCAGCGCAAGCTCAGCAACGCCTTGCTCGAAAACCAGAAGCTCGGTTCCCAGCAAGGCGCTGAAAGGTTGCGCGGCAAGTACTTTCTGTCCGGTTTCCAGCATGCGGCGCTACTCGGCCGCCACCTTCGCCATCGGGTTGTTCGGATGCTGCGTCCAGTTCGCATAGACCGGCGAGACCGGCTGGCCAGTGCGCTGGTCCATCACGCCGGCAGCCAGCGGCTCCATGGTGATGCAGTTCTCGACCGGGCAGACATTGACGCAGAGATTGCAGCCGACGCATTCCGCCTCGATCACCTCGAAGTGGCGCACGCCATCGACCATGTTGGTGATCGCCTGATGCGAGGTGTCCTCGCAGGCGATGTGACAACGGCCGCACTTGATGCAGGCGTCCTGGTCGATATGCGCCTTGGCGACATAGTTGAGGTTGAGATACTGCCAGTCGGTGACATTGGGCGTCGCACGCCCGATGACGTCGTCGAGCGTGGCATGGCCTTTTTCGTCCATCCAGTTCTTCAGCCCTTCGATCATCTCCTGGACGATCTTGAAGCCGTAGGTCATCGCCGCGGTGCAGACCTGCACATTGCCGGCGCCCAGCGCCATGAATTCCGCCGCATCGCGCCATGTGGTAATGCCGCCAATGCCGGAGATCGGCAGGCCGCGCGTCTCCGGATCGCGCGCAATCTCGGCCACCATGTTGAGCGCGATCGGCTTTACCGCCGGGCCGCAATAGCCGCCATGGCTGCCCTTGCCGTCGATGGAAGGCTCGGGCGAGAACGTATCGAGATTGACCGCCGTGATGGAGTTGATCGTGTTGATCAGCGACACGGCATCCGTGCCGCCTGAATGCGCAGCGCGCGCCGGCTTGCGGATGTCGGTGATGTTGGGCGTCAGCTTGGTGATTACGGGCATGCGCGTGTACTGCTTGCACCAGCGCACGACCATTTCGATATATTCCGGCACCTGGCCGACGGCGGCACCCATGCCGCGCTCCGACATGCCATGCGGGCAGCCGAAATTGAGCTCGATGCCGTCCGCACCGGTTTCTTCGACCGCCGGCAGGATCGCCTTCCAGGCATTCTCCTCGCAAGGCACCATGATCGAGGCGATCAGCGCCCGGTCGGGCCAGTCGCGCTTGACCTGCTTCATCTCCTGCAGATTGATCTGAAGCTGGCGGTCGGTGATGAGCTCGATGTTGTTGAGGCCGAGCAGGCGGCGGTCAGCACCCCAGATCGCGCCATAGCGCGGGCCGTTGACATTGACGACCGGCGGGCCTTCCTCGCCCAGCGTCTTCCAGACCACACCGCCCCAGCCGGCCTGAAAGGCGCGGATGACGTTGTAGGCCTTGTCGGTCGGCGGCGCGGAAGCCAGCCAGAACGGGTTCGGTGACTTGATGCCGACGAAATTGTTGCGGATGTCTGCCATGCTCATGCCCTCCCGTTAGAGGTGAGTGCCCGGTGGATGCTCTCTGCCGCGTCGCGCCCCTGCGCGACCGCCGAAACCGTCAAATCGTCGCCGCCCAGAATGCAGTCGCCGCCAGCCCAGACCTTGGGAAGCGAGGTACGGCCTTCGGCATCGACGACGATCCTGCCGCCTTCCATGGTGATCGAAGCGCCGCTGCCATTGAGTGCCGCCGGCTCGAAAGCCTGGCCGATTGCCTTGAACACCTGGTCGGCAACCAGCCGGACCGTCTCGCCGGTGCCCGAAAGCTTATCACCTTTCAGCGCCGTGTATTCGAGTTCGATGGCCGAGACCTTGCCGTTCTCGGCGATGACCTTTTTCGGCTGCAGCCAGTGGCGGATAATGACGCCGTTGGCGGTGGCGAGATCCTGCTCAAACTCCGAAGCGTTCATGTACTCCTGCCCGCGCCGGTAGCAGATCGTCACTTCTTCGGCGCCGAGCAGCTTGGACTGCACGGCCGCATCGATTGCCGTCATGCCGCCGCCGATGACGACGACGCGGCGCCCGACCGGCAGCTTGCCGAGATCGCTGGACTGGCGAAGGTCTGCGATGAACTCGACGGCGTTCTCAACGCCCGCCGCGTCCTCGCCTTCAGCGCGCAATGCGTTGATGCCGCCAAGGCCGAGGCCGAGGAACACCGCGTCATAGCTCTTGGTGAGTTCGGACAGCGAATAATCGCGGCCCAGCGCCTTGCCGTTCTCAATGGCGATGCCGCCGATGGCGGTGACATAATCGACTTCGGCCTGTGCAAAGTCGTCGGTGCTCTTGTAGGCGGCGATGCCATATTCGTTCAGACCGCCAGCCTTGGGCTTGGCTTCAAGAACCGTCACCTCATGACCATGGCGCGCAAGGCGGTGCGCGGCGGCAAGCCCGGACGGGCCAGCCCCAACGACGGCGATCTTCTTGTTGGTCGGCAGCGCACGCTCATAGAACTGCTTGTTCTGCTCCATCGCGATGTCGGTGGCATAGCGCTGGAGGCGACCGATCTGCACCGGCTTGCCTTCCGCCACCTCACGAACGCAGACCTCTTCGCACAGCGTTTCGGTCGGGCAGACGCGGGCGCACATGCCGCCGAGGATGTTCTGGTCGAAAATCGTCTTGGCCGAACCGACCGGATTTCCGGTCGAAATCTGGCGGATGAACATCGGGATATCGATCGACGTCGGGCACGCCTGCATGCAGGGCGCATCGTAGCAGAAATAGCAGCGATCGGATTCGACCAGCGCCTCGTGATGATCGAGCGGCGGATGCAGATCCGAAAAATTCTCGGCATACTGCGCCGGCGCGAGACGCCCTCCGGCTATGCCTTCCTTGAATTGACCTTCGGCCATTCCAGTTCCCCATTATTGTGGTTTTGAGGAGAGGCTAGCACGTTTTATTTTTTTATCAATTGGTCAATTTTCTGGATAAGCAATTGAATTGGCAGGATAAAAACATGATTAAGTTAGTCATGTTTTCTCTACTTTGCGGTATCGCTTGGGAGCAACGCATCGTTTACCACCGCTGAATGGTATCCGCGGCAACAACGATCCAGAAAAGTGTTGCCTGATCAAATAGATGCTGCTCAGCGGCACGAGCCGGAATAGGACCCTGACCCGATGGGTGGACATCCCGGTTTCATGACCGGCACCTGCGGTTGCTGCTGCGGCACGATCCGGCGATCCTGCTCCCGGTTGAACTGCTGCTGCAACTGGAAGATCTCGCGCTGCTGGATGCCTTGCTGGATAGCCTGATTCTGAATGGTGATCTTTGCCGCCCTTGCCTGCGCCGCGGCCTGTTCGGAAGCAGTCTGGGCAGATGCACCGGGAATGCCCAAGCCAAGCGCCATCGCTATCGTGAGAACGCCGAGCGTCGATTTTATCGCAGGATACGAACGCATGACCGTCGCCTTCATCGAGTTTGGAACCATTTAACCTGAATGTAGGGCGTTATCGCCTCGATTCCATGATGAATCTGTCCTGCACGCGCAAATGTGAATACCATTTACCCCCGCATCCGGCCCTGATTGGCGTCGAATAGCGGGGCTGCCTGCATCCGTGCTGAATGCCGCTTGCCGAGCAGTTCGATCTCGAAGCCGTCCGTCTCTTCGGCAATCTCTTTCGGCACATAGCCCATGGCGATGGAAACTTTCGCACCATGCGCATAGCCGCCGGAGGTTACCCAGCCCCTCACCTCATCCTTGAACCAGATCGGTTCGTCGCCGATGACATCGGCATCGACTGCATCCATCACGAAGGCGCGCAGGCGCAGTTTGCCGCCATCCTTGCGCTCGGAAAGTGCTGCCGCCTTGCCGATGAAGTTCGCATCCTTGGCATAGGCGACGAAGCGGTCGAGCCCGGCTTCCAGCGGCCCGTAGATCGGCCGGTATTCGCGCGCCCAGGAGCCATAGTTCTTTTCCAGCCGCAGCGCGTTCAGCGCCCGCGACCCGAACAGCCCGAGCGAGAACTCCTCGCCGGCATCCAACAGCACTTGAAAGACATGGCGCTGATATTCCGGCTCGATCCAGATCTCGTAGCCGAGATCGCCGGTATAGCTGACGCGCCCGACCAGACATGGCGCCATGCCGATGTCGAGCTTTCTGATATCCATGAATTTGAAAGCATCCGCCGAAACATCAGCATGCGTAACCTTGCTCAAGAGTTCGCGCGCCTTCGGCCCTGCGATGGAAAGCCCCGTGAGTTTCTGCCCTACCGCCTCGAGGCTCACAGATCCATCTGCCGGCAGATGCTGTTCGAACCAGCGCATATGGTATTGCTCGGCAATGCCCGAGCCGGCGATGAACCATTCGCCATTGCCGAGATTGGCCAGCGAAAAGTCGCCGATCAGCTTGCCGTCTTCCTTCAGCATCGGGGCAAGCGTCATGCGGCCGGCTTTCGGCAGTTTGCAGGCCAGCATGCGGTCAAGCCAGACTTCAGCACCCTGCCCCTTCACGCGATATTTGGCGAAGCTCGAAATCTCCGACAGGCCGACGCCCTCGCGCACCATCCTCACCTCGTTGGCGACATGCTCGAAATCGGTCGAGCGCCGCCACGAGAACTCATCCTTCACGCCTTCCGGCGCATACCACAGCGGCACTTCCAGCCCATAGGCCACGCCCCATTGCGCGCCCTTGGCCGAAAGCAGGTCGTAGATCGGCGTGGTCTTCAGCCCCCGGCCAGCCGGCAATTCTTCGTTGGGGAAGCGGATGGAGAACCGCCGCGAATAGTTTTCGCGCACCTTGGCATTGGTGTAGCGCATCGAGGCCCAGTCGCCGTAGCGCGAAATATCCATGGCCCAGATGTCGGCGCCCGGATCGCCATGGATCATCCAGTTGGCAAGCGCCAGGCCGACGCCGCCGCCCTGGGAAAACCCGGCCATGACACCGCAAGCCGACCAGAAGCCCGGCAGGCCGCGCACCGGCCCTACCAGCGGGTTGCCGTCCGGCGCGAAGGTGAAGGGGCCGTTGATGATCTGCTTGATGCCGGTGTTCTGGAAAGCGGGGAAATGGCGGAATCCGACTTCCAGCGACGGCGCGATGCGGTCGATGTCTGGCTCCAGCAATTCGTGGCCGAAGTTCCATGGCGTGGAAAATTCGGACCACGGCTTGTTGGCCTTCTCATAGGTGCCCATGAGCATGCCGCCGCGCTCCTGGCGCAGGTAAAGCTCGCCGTCGAAATCGACGGCGTGGATGATCTCGGTGCCGGTCCTGTCGTTCCATGCCTTCACCTCGGGCATGTCCTCGGTGATGAGGTACATGTGCTCCATGGCCAGCACCGGCAGTTCCAGCCCAACCATGCGGCCCACTTCGCGCGCCCAAAGCCCGCCGGCATTGACGACATGTTCGGCGACGATCTCGCCCTTGTTGGTGATGACGCGCCACAGGCCGTCCTCGCGGCGCACGATGTCTTCAACCTTGGTGAAGCGCTCGACTTCCGCTCCGAGTTTTCGCGCCGCCTTGGCGTAGGCATGGGTGACGCCCGAAGGATCGAGATGCCCGTCCTCCGAATTGCGCACTGCGCCGACGAACTGCTTGGGGTCGAGCAGCGGCATAAGCTCCGCCGCCTCCTTTGCCGATATCTCTTCAAGGTCGAGGCCGAGATAGCGGCCCTTGGCAACGACGCCACGCAGCCAGTCCATGCGCGCCTCGGTCGCGGCAAGCAGCACACCGCCGGTGACATGCACGCCGGTCGCCTGGCCGGAAAGCTCCTCGATCTCCTTGTAGAGGCTGATCGTGTATTTTTGCAGCTTGGCGACGTTCGGATCGCCATTGATCGTGTGCATGCCGCCAGCCGCATGCCATGTCGAACCGGAGGTCAGCTCGTCGCGCTCCAGAAGCACGACATCGGTCCAGCCGTGCCTTGCCAGATGAAACAGCACGGAGCATCCAACGACACCTCCGCCAATGACCACGACCTGCGCATGCGATTTCATGATTTTGCTCTGTTTTCAGTGAGTTGGATGGGTTTTGAGATTCTGGATGGGAAGTGGTTGAATCAAGCGATGAAGTGCTATCGACCCCCACTCCGTCCGCTTTGCGGACACCTCTCCCCCCATCGACGGGGGAGAGGAAGTCAGCGCGTTTCCATCAACGTTGACTTCGGTCTCCCTGCAGGGCAGCTGCGATCTTGGCGCCTTTCCTCTCCCCCGTCGATCGGGGGAGAGGTGTCGAGCGAAGCGAGACGGAGTGGGGGTCGACCAGACGGCGCTCACGGCTCCTCCACCCCGATCTCTTCTTTCCGCCGAGCCACATAGGCCTCCAGCGCCTCGCGCACCGAAACATCCATTTCCGGCTCGACATATTCCTCCAGCGCTTTCTTCCACAGCCGCGTCGCCCGCGCCGTGGCGTCCAGCCCGCCGCCTTCCTGCCAGGCTTCATAGTTCTGCCAGTTGGACAGCATCGGCTGGTAAAATGCCGTCGAATAACGCTCCAGCGTGTGCGGCTCGCCGAAGAAATGGCCGCCGGTCGGGACGCGGCCGAGCGCATCAAGCGCCAGTTCGCCTTCGTTCACCGCGATAGGCGTCAGGAACTCCATCATGTGCTGGATCATCTCGACATCGATGATCAGCTTCTCGAAACTCGCCGTCAGCCCGCCTTCCTGCCAGCCGGCGGCGTGGTAGACGAGGTTGCCGTGGCCGAGCACCGCGCCCCACAGCGCCATCATCGTCTCGTATGTGCCTTGCGCGTCGGCGGCGTTGGAAGCCGAACCAGGTGTGGTGCGGTAGGGCAGCGAGTATCGCCGCGCGAGCTGACCAGAGGCGATGTTGGCCTTGGTGTTTTCGGGCGTTCCGAAGGCGGGCGCACCGGAGCGCATGTCGACATTGGAGGTGAAGGCCCCATACATGACCGGCGCGCCGGGGCGGACAAGCTGCGTCAGCACCACGCCGAATAGCGCCTCGGCGTTCTGCTGGGCAAGCGCACCGGCCAGCGTCACCGGGCTCATCGCCCCCATCAGCGTAAAGGGCGTGACGGCGACCGACTGGCCGAACTCGGCCATGGTCATCAGCCCCTCAGCCATCATGTCGTCGAAGCGGCGCGGCGAGTTGACCGAGATGATCGTGGTGACGCCGGGATCGTCGCGCATCTGGTCGAGCGTCAGCCCGCGCGAAATCGCCATCATGGAAATGCCGTCCAGCGCCCTGCCCCGGCCGATGGCAGAGACGTGAAAGCTTTTGTCTGTCAGCGTAGCGTTGGCGAAATAGGTGTCGAGGTGGCGGGAATTAGCCGGCATCTCGACCGGCGCACAGACCTGATTGCCGATCATGTGGATGCAGTTGAAATGCTGCGCCAGCCGTACGAGATCGCAATAGTCGGTGTAATTGCCGGCGCGGCGTCCACGCTCCATGTCGTGGACATTGGGCGGACCGGCGACGAGCGTGAAACTGATATCGTTGCCGCCAAGCCGGATTTTCCGCGCTGGATTGCGCGGCGTCAGCGTGTAGCTGGAAGGCGTTGTCTTAAGCGCCTCAGTCACCATGCCACGGTCAAGCCAGACGGTTTGCGTCGCGTGATCGACCTTGGCGCCGGCCTTCTCGAACAGCGACAGCGCACGTGGGCTCATTACCTCGATGCCGAAATTTTCGAGGATATGCATGGAGGCTTCGTGGATGGCCTCGATCTGGTCGGCAGACAGAAGCGCCATCGGCGGATAGGGATTTTGCACCCGGCGAAGCGGCAGTTGCGGGATGGCCGCAGTTCCCCTGCCCTGGGATCGTTCGCTGCTGCGTCGGCGTCTGTCGGTGCTCATGCACCCATTGAATAGGCCCCCAGCCCGGCAGTTCTGTCAGAAAAGCGGCACCGGCAGGCGCGATTTTAGCCGGGGCGTCACTTCGGACTTTCTCCTAAGAAAATAGCGGCATCGGGTGCCGCTATTTTCAGATAGGTCCAGGCGCTCCGGCTATCTCGGCTTCTTGCCGAAGACCTTGATGTATTCAGCCTCACCACCCTTGGCGAGCGCCTTGGCCTGCTTCACCCAGTCCTCGCGCTCGATGCGGCCGCGGAAGCTCAGATGGTCGTCGACCCATTCGCGTTGCGCCTTTTTCCAGGCGGCAACCTGCGCGAATGTGTAAACGCCGAGTTCATGCAGGATGCCCTCGATCTTCGGGCCAACCCCGGAAATCATCTTGAGATCGTCGGGAGCAGCCGGGCGCGCAATGCCTTGCGGGCGGCCTTTTTCGGCAGGCACGGACGGCTTGGCCATCTTCGTCTGCGCTGGCGCGACGGCCTTCGCGCGCGCCGGTGCCTTGGCAGGTTTTGCACCGATGGCGGCACGAGCGGCAGCCGGAGACGACGCCGTCTTCACCACGCGAGGCTTCTGCCCAACCTTGCCTTCGGCGCGTGCTGCCTCTTTTGCGGTAGCAGCCGTTGCAGGCTTGACCTCGCCGCTGACAGCCTGACGTCCCTCACCTGTTTCAGTCAGGGACTTTTCCGGAGCCGATTCACCGGGCCGAGCGGAAATCGCTTTTGAGGATGCCACTTTGGGTTGTGCCTTTGCCTTCATGGCTTCATTGGGCGTGTTCGGCGCCTCCATATCGGCCAGCGGAGAGACCGGCGGTGTAGCCATCGTCTTCCGTGGTGACTCAGCCGTCGGCGCAGCGACTGCAGGATCCGGTTTTTTCTCGTCCTTGGCGAAACTGATCACCGGCTCCATGCCGGCCAGAACGTCGTCGGGCAACCAGCACAGGCTCTTGTGTCCGTCGCCAAGATCCTTGAGCGGCGGCACCCTTGTCTCGCACAGATTGTCGGGCACCAGGCTCTTGTAGCGGCAGCGCGTCTGGAACGGACAACCCGAAGGCGGGTTCATCGCCGAGGGAATGTCGCCCTCGAGCACGATATGCTTCTTGATGACGCTGGTGTCGGCGATCGGGATCGCGGATAGCAGCGCCTCCGTATAGGGGTGATATGGCGGCGAGAATATCTGGTCCGTCGTGCCCTGCTCGACGATGTGGCCGAGATACATAACCACCACGCGATCAGCGATGTAGCGCACCACCGAAAGGTCGTGGCTGATGAACAGCATGGTCGTCTTTGACTCGCGCTGGATATCCATCAGCAGCTCGGTCACCGCTGCCTGGACAGAAACGTCCAGCGCCGAAACCGGCTCGTCGGCGACCACCACGCGGGCTCGGCCGGCGAAGGCGCGGGCAACGCCGATGCGCTGCTTCTGGCCACCCGAAAGCTGGCGCGGCATGCGCTCAGCAAAAGCGCGCGGCAGCTTCACGAGGTCGAGCAGTTCCAGCATCTTCTTGCGGCGCTCGCCGGCATTGTTGCCGATCTTGAACTTTTCCAGCGTGCGGATGATCTGTGAGCCGACCGAATGGCTCGGATTGAGCGTGTCGAACGGGTTCTGGAACACCATCTGGATCGACGAGACAGTCTCGACGTCGCGGTTTTCGATGGCGATGGACTGGATATCGCGGTTGCCCAGCGAAATCGTTCCGGAACTCGCCGTCTCCAGCCCGAGCAGAACCTTGGCGAGCGTCGACTTCCCGCAGCCGGATTCGCCGACGATGGCGACCGTCTCGGATTCGCGCGCCTCGAAGCTGATGCTTTCATTGGCCTTGACGACGCGGCCCTCACTGCCGCCGAACACTTCGTTGGCCGAAACCTTGTAGTATTTTTTGAGGTTGTCGATCTTCAGCACGGGCGCGCCGGGTGTGATCGGCGGCTTGCTGGTCTTTGCCCCCTCGGGCAGCGCCGTCCAGTCGATCTCGTCGAAGCGCACGCAGCGGCTGTGGTGGTTGTCGTGGCCTTCGACCGGGATCATCGGGATTTCGGCGGCGTTGCAGACGCCTTCGACGAAATGCTGGCAGCGCGGACCGAAATTGCAGCCTGTGGGCCGTTCGTGCGGCAGTGGCAACTGGCCGGGAATGGCAATCAGCGGCCGCGAATTCTTGTCGGCACCCGGCAGTGGGATGGAGCGGAACAGCCCTTGCGTATAGGGATGGCGCATGCGGTCGAACACGTCTTCGACCTTGCCGGTCTCCACCGCCTCGCCCGAATACATGACGGTGATGCGGTCGCAGGTTTCCAGGATCAGGCCGAGATTGTGCGACACGAAGATCATCGACGTGCCGAACTCCTTGCCGAGCCCCTTCACGAGTTCGACAATGCCGGCCTCGACGGTAACGTCGAGCGCGGTCGTCGGCTCGTCGAGCAACAGCAGCGCCGGCTTCGACAAAAGCGCCATGGCAATGACGATGCGCTGCTGCTGGCCGCCCGAAAGCTGGTGCGGGTAGGATTTCATCATCCGCTCGGGGTCCGGCAGGCGCACCGACTTCAGCATCGCCAGCGAGCGGCTGTAGGCCTCCTCCTTCGACACCTTGTCGTGGATCAGCGGCACTTCCATCAATTGCTGGCCGACCTTCATCGCCGGGTTAAGGCTCGCCATCGGCTCCTGGTAGATCATGGCTATCTTGTTGCCGCGGATCGCGCGCAGTTCCTCGTCGGACATGTCGCCCATGTCCTTGCCCTGGAACTTGATGCGTCCGCCGACGATCTTCCCGACATTGGAGAGGTCGCGCATGATGCCGAGCGACACGGTGGACTTGCCGCAGCCGGACTCGCCAACGATGCCCATCGCCTCCCCCGGCATGACCGTGCAGGAGAAGTCCATCACCGCCGGGATTTCACCTCGCCGGGTGAAGAAGGAGATGGAGAGGTTCTCGATTTCGAGGATCGGCTTGGCGGGATTCCTTACAGCCTCGTTCATCGTCTCTCTCCGTCAGTCTTTCATCGATTGTTCGCGCAGCGCATCGGCCAGAAGATTGAGGCCGAGCACGAAGGTCATCAGCGCGATTGTCGGCGGCAGTGCCGGGTGAATGAAGGAGCGCAGCAACCGGCTGGCATCCTTGATTGCCGTGCCCCAATCGGGGCTTTCCGGCGCGAGACCAAGGCCGAAATAGCCGAGCGTGCCGAGCAGGATGGTGGTGTAGCCGATGCGCAGGCAGGCATCGACGATCAGCGGGCCGCGGGCATTGGGCAGGATTTCCCACAGCATGATGTACCAGGGACTTTCGCCGCGCGTTTGCGCCGCCGCCACATAGTCGCGCGTCTTGATGTCCATGACCAGGCCGCGGACGATGCGGAACACGCCGGGGCTTGATGCGAACACCACCGCCACGAAGATGTTCAGCTCGTTCGGGTCCATCTTGACGATGCCGAACGGGTCGGCGTTGAAGACGAGCCCGATATAGACCCAGCCTCCGAACAGGAGGGTGAGGCCGAGAAGCAGATAGAGGCGCTCCGGCCGGTTCTTGAAGCGCGTGTAGAAGAGCGTGCAGAAGAAGATGATCGGGAACAGGAAAAACAACCCGGCCATCGCAAAGGGGATTGGCGTGTCCATGATGCCCGGTGTCACCAGCAGGTAGAACAGCAGGATGACAGGGAAGGCCAGCACCAGATTGGCGAGGAAAGACAGGAACGAGTCGATCCTTCCGCCGTAATAGCCTGCCGGCAGGCCGAGCGTGATGCCCACCATCAGCGCGAAGCCGGTTGCCAATGGCGCGATCGCCAGAACGATGCGGCTGCCATAGATCATGCGGCTGAAGACGTCGCGGGCGAGCTTGTCGCCGCCGAACAGATAAGCAAGGCCCGAATTGGCGTCGATGGCACCGGGCAGCGCATCCTTCATGACCGGTATCTGCCCGAGCGGATCGAACGGCGCGACCCTGTTGGCGAAGATCGCGGTGAACAGCCAGAACAGGCAGATGACCACGCCGGCGATGCCGACGCCGCTGTCGAAGAGCTGGCCATAGAGGCCGAGCTTCTTCTTGAACCAGAAGCTGGCGCCCAGCACGATCGCCATCGCCACCCAGACGGGCCAGAAGCGCGCAAGCACCGCAAGCACGATCTGGGTTGCGGACAGGAATTCCATCGTACCCATCTTACTGCACCCTGATGCGTGGATTGAGGTAGGCGTAGCCCAGGTCCGAGATGAGCTGGGTGAACAGAACGACGAAGACCGAGACCAGCGAACAGCCGAGCAGAAGGTCGATGTCGTTGTTGCCGGCGGCTTCCACCAGCGTGTAGCCAAAGCCCTGATAGCGGAACATCACCTCGACGATGACCACGCCGGTGAGCAGCCATGGAAACTGCAGCATGATGACGGTGAACGGGGCGATCAGCGCGTTGCGCAGCGCATGCTTGATGACGACGCTGGAGAAGCTCAGTCCCTTCAGCCGCGCTGTGCGGATATATTGCTGCGTCATCACCTCGACCATCGAGGCACGGGTCATGCGGGCAATGTAGCCGATGCCATAGATGGCCATGGTCATCACCGGCAGGGTGAAATTGTAGAAGGTGATGCCTTGCGCCGTCGCCGTCGCGGCAGAGCCGTTCAGCCAGCCGAGCCATGAGGCGAAGATGACGGTGAAGATGATGCCGGAAACATATTCGGGTGTCGCTGTCGTCGCGATCGAGGCGACCGAGAGGGTTCTGTCGGTTCGGGTGCCCTCGCGCATGCCGGCCAATATGCCGATGAGCAGCGCGATCGGCACCATCGTCACCATGACCCAGAACATCAATATGCCGGTGGCACCCAATGCCGGGAAAAGCTTGTTGGCGACCTTGGTCTTGAACTTGGTCGAGCAGCCGAAGTCGCCTTCCAGCACCCCGCCATAATAAGGTTCTGACGGCTCATTGCAGAATGAGAACCGCGGTATGGCTTTGCCAGTGGCGTCGATATTGGGCTGCTTCTTCACCACGCCGATCCACTGGCCGTAGCGCACGAAGAAGTTCTGCCGGTAGCCGTTCTTGACCAGCCAGCTTTCGATCTGGTCGGCCGGACTGCGCATGTCGAGCTGGCTGATCGCCAGCTTCTTCAGGTTCGGTTCCAGATTCACCATGAAGAAGACGACCATCGTCAGGCACAGCATGGTCAGAACCATGGTCCCGAGACGGCGTATAATGAAAGCAAACATGGTCAGCCCCTGCCGTTGGGTTGGGGTCAGATGCGGTCAACCCGTTGGAATCGGGAGAGGGACACGGATGCCCCTCTCCGACGGTTGAAGCAGTTTCATGCCTCGGCGAGCCAAACCTTGCCGAAGTCGTGCTCGAAGGTCGGATGCATGCCGTGGTTCTTCACGGTCTGCGCCGAGTGATTGTAGAGCTTGCGCCAGTAAGGCTGGATGATGATGCCGGAATCCTGGAGGATCTTCTCGATATCGGCCATCACCGTCTTGCGCTTTTCGGCATCGGCGATCGACAGGGCCTCGTTGACCTTGGCGTCGAAATCCGGGTTCGCATAGGCGGATTCGTTCCATGCCTCGCCGCTGCGGTAGCCGATGGCGATGACCTGGATGCCGAGCGGACGCATATTCCAGTTGGTCATGGAATAAGGATACTTCGTCCAGTCGTTCCAGAAGGTCGAGCCCGGCAGAACCGTACGCTTGACCTTGATACCGGCCTCGCGAAGCTGGGCTGCGATCGCATCGCCCGTATTCTTGTGCCAGTCCTCGTCCACCGTGATCAGGTCGTGCTCGAAATCGGCCTGTCCGGCTTCTGCCATCAGCGCCTTTGCCTTGGCCGGATCGCGCGCCACCTTCGGCAGCTCCGCATATTCCGGATGGATCTGGCAGACGTGATGGTTTTCAGCAGGCACGCCGGCATTGCCATAGCCGAGCTGGAGCACCACTGCGTTGTCGACGGCGAGCTGGAGCGCGTTGCGCACCTTCTGGTCGTCGTAAGGCTTGTTTGCCACGTTGGTGCGCGCGACGATGGTCGAGGCGGTAACCACCTCGGACTTCACCAGATCGAGGCCGTCGAGGATGGTTACGTAGTCGGCCGTCGTCTCGTGATTGGTCTGGACTTCGCCAGCCTCGAAAGCGCTGACCATGGCCGCCGGATCGGTGCCGTAGTCGATGAATTCGACGCCATCGAGATAGACTTCGCCGTTCCACCACTTGCCGTCTTCACGGCGCTTGTAGACGACCTTGCTGCCGACATCGTAGGAAACGAGCTCGAACGGGCCGGTGCCGATCGGGGTGGCGACGAAATTCGCGCCCTTCTCGTCGAAGCTGCGATGCACGACCAGACCCGGATAGTCGGTCAGGTTCGGGATGAGCGCGATGTCGGACTTGCTGAGCGTCAGCTTGACGGTGTTGTCATCGACCTTGGTGATCGCGCCTTCGCGCAGCTTTTTCGTAGCGTCGTCGACCAGGCTGCCCATGCGGCCCGGCATGGAGTTGCCTTCCACCGTCTTGTCGCACCAGCGGGTGAAATTGAAGATCACGTCGTCGGCGTTGAAGACGTCGCCATTGTTCCATGTCGCGCCCTGACGAACCTTCAGGACATATTCCGTAGCATCGTCATTCACTTCCCAGCTTTCGAGAAGGTAAGGCTCGAAGGTGAATTCACGGCTGTATTTCACCAGTGGTTCGAGCGTCTGGCGCTCGGCATTGGCGATTTCGGACCAGTCGGCGGTGCGCGGATCCTTCGGATCCTTGATGGACATCGCCACCTTGAGGACGCCGCCCTTCTTGGGTTCTTCCTGCGCCATTGCAGGGGTGGGCGCGGCAAGACCGATCATGCCGTACGCCATTGCGGTGGAAGCGCCGAACACGCTCGCCAGTGCGAGGAACTCGCGGCGATCCATGCCGCCAGCCTTCACGCTCTTGGCCATTTCGACGATATGGTCTGGAACGCGATCCCCGTTGTTCTTGTAGAATGTCATCTTAGAACTCCCATTGTTGGCTTTCCGCCGATTAGCATTCCGCATCCGGCCCTCGATGTCAAAAGGAGCGGATCACAGAACTCGGGAGTAAATGTGCAACTTTGAATGGCTGGCGGTTCGCGCGAATACGACAAACTTGGCGCAAAATTGCTATTGCGCGGGCGGATTCGGCGGAATCTTCTGCGGACAATAAAACTGATACATTTGGAGCGTGCCGGCCAGCGCCAGAGGGGCCATTCCTTGAGGCCAGGCAAGGGCTCGCGGGGGCACCGCCACAGCCCTGACGTGTGGCTGCCACTAAAAATTGTGGAAACATGTATAGGCATATCTTTTGGTCGATGCCTCCGTCCCATATTCAGCACCTAACCGAATTCCGGATCAGGCTACATCCAAAAGACATGGGTAGACGTTAAGCCTGCCGGGGCATCCATGTTGACAAGCGCCGGCCAAGCCGGATTCATGGACGCCGAAACGACAGCGGTGTGGAGGAGACAATGTCTATGCGCGCGGCACGTGGTTTGTCGGTTTTCGTCTTTCTTTTATCCCTGCTGTTCACCGGTGTCGGCACTGCACTCGCCGTCGACGCACGAACCATCGCCACCAGCGACAACGGCGACTATTTCGGCTTCGACCTGAGGTCCGAGCAGAACGTCACGCTCGATCAGTGCAAGTCGACCTGCCTCGGCGATTCCTCCTGCCGCGCCTTCACCTACAACACCAAGGCCAAATGGTGTTTCCTCAAATCCGATTTCGCCACGCTGAAGTCTTTCCCGGGCGCGGTTGCCGGCAAGGTCGTGACGCTGAACAGCGACCCCGATATCGGCGCGCCGCCTGAACTCGCTTTCTTCTCCGCCGGCATGATCGACGAGGCCCGCCAGTTCCGCACGAAGCTGACCGACGGCTCGGTGACGATCGGCCAGGAAGGCTTGGCCGCACTGACCGAAACAGCCGGTCAGGCGCTGCAGAACGGTGACCCGCGCACGGCGATGCAGAAATTCACCACCGCCGTCGCGACCTCACCCAATGACGGCACACTTTGGCTCGGCCTTGCGCGTGCCATCGTCGGCGTCGCTCCCGCCAACAGTGAAGAGACCGCGAAACTGCAACGTGACGGAACCTCGGCCGCATGGAACGCCTACCAGCTTCTGCGTACCACGCAGACACGCGCTGACGTGCTGGCCGTGATGGCAGTGGCGCTCGACAAGCGCGAGATGTTCCGCCCTGCCCTTCAGGCCTATGAGGCGAGCCTCGCGCTGGTCAATTCGGCAACCATCCGCGCCGAGTATGAAGACCTGAAAGCCCGCAAGGGATTCCGCGTCATCGACCATTCCGTCGACAATGACAGCGCCGCCCCGCGCATCTGCGCGCAATTCTCCGAAGACCTCGTCAAGACCGGCGTCGATTACGCGTCCTTCGTGACCGTCGACGGCGCAGCGCCCAAGGCGATCGAAGCCAAGGACAAGCAGATCTGCGTCGAGGGGCTGGAGCATGGCCGTCATTACAACGTGACCTTCCGCGCCGGCCTGCCTGCGGCGGTCGGCGAAGTCATCGCAGCCCCGGTCGTGCTCTCCATCTATGTGCAGGATCGCACCGCCTCGGCGCGCTTCACCGGCGACAGCTTCGTGCTGCCGGCGACTGCCAGGCGCGGCATTCCGCTCGTCACTGTCAACATGGCGGCAGCCGACGTGAAGCTTTTCCGCATCGGCGACCGTTCGCTGGCCCAGCTTCTCACCGGCTATCAGTTCCTGCGCCAGCTCGACAGCTACGACATTTCCAACATTTCCGACCAGATGGGCGAGCCGATCTGGGAAGGCCAGATCGAGATCGCCAACGAGCTCAACAAGGAAGTGACCACCAGCTTCCCGGTCGACGAGGCGTTGCCGCAGCGCAAGCCCGGCGTCTATGTGCTGACGGCGCAGCCGGTCAACGACCGCAGCGAGGATTATTCCTCCCGCGCCACGCAATGGTTCGTGGTCTCGGATATCGGCCTTTCCACCTATACCGGCCAGGACGGGCTCAACGTCTTCGCCCGCTCGCTCGGTTCGGCCAAGCCGATAGCCGACATCGAGCTGACGCTGCTTGCTCGCAACAACGAGATTCTCGGCACGGCCAAGACCGACGCCGAGGGCCGCGCCACCTTTACGCCCGGCCTGACGCGCGGCAGCGGCAGCATGGTACCGGCGGTGCTGATGGCAAGCCAGGGTGACAGCGACTTTGTCTTCCTCGACATGACGCGCGCCGGCTTCGACCTGTCCGACCGCGGCGTGACGGGACGGACCGCGCCCGGCGCGCTCGACGTCTATGCCTGGACCGAGCGCGGCATCTACCGCGTCGGCGAGGAAGTGCACGTTGCGGCCCTCGCCCGCGATGACGCCGCCAAGGCGGTCGAGAACCTGCCGCTGACCTTCATCTTCACGCGACCCGACGGCGTCGAGGACCGCCGTATCATCTCGGACGGCGCCAATGCCGGCGGCCACGCCGTCGACCTGACGCTGGCGAACAACGCCATGCGCGGCACCTGGACGGTCTCGATCTACACCGACCCCAAGCAGGCAGCGGTCGCCAGCCAGATGTTCCTGGTCGAGGATTTCGTGCCCGATCGCATCGAATTCGACCTGACCAGCGACAAGCCCGAGATCGCGGCCGGCGAAGCAGCCAACGTTACGGTCGATGGCCGCTTCCTTTATGGCGCGCCGGCTGCGGGTCTGGCCCTCGAAGGCGAAGTGACGCTTTCGACCATGCAGGAATGGGAAAGCTTCCCCGGCTACTCCTTCGGCCTTGCCGACGAGCAGGAAGGCGAAGCGACGCGCATTCCGCTGGCCGACCTGCCGGTCGTCGGTGACGACGGCAAGTCGACCTTCCCGGTGGCGATCGAGCAACTGCCTTCGACCACCCGCCTGCTGAACGCTGCCGTGACCGTGCGCATGCGTGAAAGCGGCGGCCGCGCCGTCGAGCGCGCACTCGACATCGGCATTCGTCCGCAAGGCCGGATGATCGGCATCCGTCCCGACTTCTCCGGCGGCGAGGTGCCGCAAGGCGGAACCGCCAAGTTCAGCTTCATCGCCGTCGACCCGCAAGGCAAGCGCGAGGCGCTGCAGGGCGCGCAATGGTCGCTGGTAAAGGTCGAGCGCAATTACCAATGGTATCGCAGCGGCAACGCCTGGAACTACGAGCCGGTGACCTTCACCAAGGCTGTCGCCAACGGCCAGATCGATCTTGCCGCCGACAAGGAGGCGTCGATCAGCGCGCCCGTCGACTGGGGCCGCTACCGCCTCGAAGTCGAGACCGCCGACCCGGCAGGCCCGGCCACCAGCTTCGAATTCGACGCCGGCTGGTATGTGGCTGCAACCTCCACCGAGACGCCGGACGGGCTCGAAATCGCCCTCGACAAGGACCACTACGCCGCCGGCGAAGTCGCCAAGCTGCAGGTCTCGCCGCGCTTTGCCGGCGAGCTTCTGGTCACCGTTGGCGCCGACAAGCTTCTGAAGACGATCACCGCAAGCGTGCCGGAAGGCGGCGCGACGGTAGACGTACCGGTCGGTGATAACTGGGGCGCCGGCGCTTATGTCACCGCAACGCTCTACCGCCCCGGCGAAGCGCAGGAATCGCGCATGCCTGCCCGCGCCGTCGGCGTGAAATGGCTGAAGGTTGATCCCGGCGCAAAACAGCTCGGCGTGACGCTTTCGCCGCCTGAGAAGACGGCACCGCGCCAGACCCTGTCGATCCCGGTTGCGGTGACGGGTGCAGCCCCGGCCAGCGACGCCTATGTCATGGTCGCAGCCGTCGATGTCGGCATCCTCAATCTGACACAGTACAAGACGCCCGATCCGGAAAACTGGTTCTTCGGCCAGCGTCAGCTCGGCCTCGAACTGCGCGACCTCTACGGCCGCCTGATCGACGGTTCGCTCGGGACAACGGGCAAGCTGCGCACCGGCGGCGACGGCGCCAACATGGCGTCCGACGGCAGCCCGCCGACCGAAAAGCTGGTCGCCTTCTTCTCCGGCCCGGTGAAACTCGATGCTGAGGGCAAGGCGACAGTCGATTTCGACATTCCGCAGTTCAACGGCACCGTGCGCATCATGGCCGTGGCGTGGAGCAAGGAGGCTGTCGGCCACGCGAGCTCCGACGTGATCGTGCGTGACCCGGTCGTCATCACGGCCGGCCTGCCACGCTTCATGGCGCCGGGCGACGCCGCCGAAATGCGGCTCGACATCGCCAACACCGACGCGCCGGACGGCGATTATTCGCTGGCCATCGACACATCAGGCGATCTTTCGACCGGCACGGTTCCGGAGAAAGTGACGCTGACTGCCGGCAAGCGCCAGACGCTGACGGTCCCGCTCACTGCGCAATCGAGCGGCGATGCCGGGCTGACCATCCGGCTCGCCAATGCGGAGGGCCTGAGTGTCGAGCACAACCTGACGATCCCGGTGCGGCCGGCCGAACTGCCGGTGACGACGCGCACCGTGGTCGATTTAAAACCCAATGCCAGCCTGCGCATCGACAAGGAACTGCTGGCGGCAAGCCTGCTCGACGGTGCCTCCGTCAGCGTCGGCGTCTCGCGGGCAACGGCCTTCGACGTCCCGTCTCTGCTGATGACTCTCGACCGCTACCCCTATGGCTGCGCCGAGCAGACGACCAGCCGCGCGCTGCCGCTGCTCTATGTCAGCGAACTGGCTGCCAGTGCCGGCATGGCCGACGACACCACCCTGCACGACCGCATCCAGCAAGCCATCTACCGCGTGCTGAACTATCAGGCGTCATCGGGCAGTTTCGGCCTGTGGGGACCGGGTTCGGGCGATCTCTGGCTCGACGCCTATGTCACCGACTTCCTGACCCGGGCGCGCGAAAAGAACTACGACGTGCCGAGCGAGGCGATGCTCTCCGCGCTCCAGAACCTGCAGAACGCCATTTCCTACGACATCGACCTGCAGGACCGCGGCAGCGAGATCGCTTATGCGCTCTACGTGCTGGCCCGCAACAAGAAGGCATCGATCGGCGACCTGCGCTATTACTCCGACACACAGCTCGAAGCCTTTTCGAGCCCGATGGCGGTGGCCCAGCTTGCCGCCAGCCTCGCGCTTTACGGCGATCAGCAGCGTTCGGAAAACACCTTCCAGGCAGCACTGACGCTGGCGAAAACCAACACCGAGCATGACTATTCGCGCTCGGACTATGGCTCGCGCCTGCGTGACGGCGCTGCCATGCTGGCGCTTGCCGCCGAAAGCAGACCGGCACCGAAGGTGATCCCCGAACTGATCAGTCTCGTCACCGCCGAGCGCAAGGCTGCGAACTACACCAGCACCCAGGATCAGGCCTGGATGCTTCTGGCGGCGCGCGCCACCCGCGCCAACAGCGACGCCATCCAGCTCACCGTCAACGGCGCGCAGCACGGCGGCGCCTATTCACAGCAGGTCTCCGGCAACGATCTCGCCGACAACCCGCTGGTCATCGCCAACACCGGCAAGGATGCCTTGCAGGCAGTGGTGACGGCGGTTGCCGCACCGGCCCAGCCGCTGCCTTCCGGCGGCGACGGCTTTCAGATCGCGCGCACCTATTATGCGCTCGACGGCTCCGAGGCCAATGTCACCAGCGTCTCGCAGAACGATCGCTTCGTGGTGGTGCTGAAGATCGACGAGTCCAACAACTGGCCCTCGCGCGTGCTGGTGACAGACCTTTTGCCGGCCGGCTTCGAGATCGACAATCCGGGACTGGTGTCCAGCGCCGACCTCGGCAATTTCCCCTGGCTTGCCCGCACCGAAGCCGCGCATCTCGAATTCCGCGACGACCGTTTTGTCGCCGCCTTCGACCGCACCTCGGGCGACAACGGCCAGATCACGCTCGCCTATGTGGTGCGCGCCGTGACGCCCGGCATCTATGCGCATCCGGCGGCCAGCGTGGAAGACATGTACCGGCCGCAATACTCGGCCCGCACTGCGAGTGGGATGATGGAGGTGAGAGCGCCGTAATCATGAAAGCGCTTGGCCATATGTCGGCGACAGCGGCTTACAAATGTGCGTCGCGCCGCCCCTCACCCTTACCCATTCCGGGGCGAGCCACGGGTCTCGCCCGTCCTCCGGCCCCTCGTAAACGGGGAGAGGGGGGCATCGACGTTGCAGCCAGCCTTCTTCTTCCCTCGAAGGAGGAAGCGGTAGGGTTGCGGCCAGCCTTCTTCTCCCCGTCACTATACGGGGAGAAGGTGCCGGCAGGCGGATGAGGGGCAGCTATGCCTGTCCCAATAAGAGCGCTGCGAAAACTGGCGGCTTACGCCACAGCCGGTGCGGCAGTCGTCGCACTAACGATCACCACCCTCTACACCCTCGACCGAGCCTACCCCCCACCCCTGCCCGCGCAACTCACCGTCTCCTCGGAAGTGCTCGACCGCGACGGCGCTCTTCTCCGCGCCTATGCGACACCCGACGGCTACTGGCGGCTGGGAACCAGCCTCGACCAGGTCGATCCGCAATTCGTAAAAATGCTCATCGCCTATGAGGACAAGCGCTTTTTCGACCATGACGGCGTCGATGTGCTCGCACTGCTCCGCGCAGCCAAGCAGTTCGCCGGCAACGGCCGCATCGTCTCGGGCGGCTCGACGCTGTCGATGCAGCTTGCCCGGCTGATCGAGCCCCGCGACAGCCGCAGTTTCGGGTCCAAATTCCGGCAGATCCTGCGCGCCATCCAGATCGAGCGGCGGCTTTCCAAGCGCGACATCCTCGAGCGCTACCTGACGCTGGCGCCCTATGGCGGCAATCTCGAAGGCGTGCGCGCCGCCTCGCTTGCCTATTTCGGCAAGGAGCCGCGCCGGCTGACCGTTTCGGAAGCAGCATTGCTCGTTGCCCTGCCGCAATTGCCCGAACGCCGCCGCCCCGACCGCAACCTGAAGACCGCGCAGGCCGCACGCGACCGCGTGCTGGAACGCATGGTGACGGCGGATATTCTGGGCGAGCGCGAAGCCGCCCGCGCGGCAAACGACACCGTTTCCGAGGTGCGCTTTGCCCTTCCCGCGCTGGCCGCACATGTTGCCGATGCCGCACTCCGCAAGGCGCCCTCGCAGAGCCGGCATCAGGTCACGCTGCGCAAGCGCGTTCAGGAAGGGCTGGAAGCCGTCGCCAAAAGTGCTGCGGCCAAGCTTGGCCCGCGCATTTCGGTGGCGATGGTCCTGGCCGATGCCCGCACCGGCGAAATCCTCGGCGAGGTTGGCTCGGCGAACTATTTCGATGCCAGCCGCTCGGGCTGGATCGACATGACGAACGTCTCGCGCTCGCCCGGCTCGACGCTAAAACCCTTCATCTACGGGCTGGCGATGGAACAGGGTCTTGTCGCGCAGGAAACGCTGATCGAGGACCGCCCCGCCGATTTCGCCGGCTACCGCCCGCGCAATTTCGACATGAGCTATCAGGGCGATGTCAGCGTGCGTCAGGCGCTGCAACTGTCGCTCAACGTGCCGGCCGTGCGCCTGCTCGACGCGGTCGGCCCGGCGCGGCTGACGGCGCGGTTCCGGCAGGCCGGCGTCATCCCTGCCTTGCCGAAAGACGAGCCGCCGGGCCTTGCCATCGGCCTTGGCGGCGTCGGGCTGTCGCTGCGCGATCTGGTGCAGCTCTATACCGGCCTCGCCAACAACGGAAAGGCCCACATCCTCCGCGACGGCACCGAGGCGACCGAGCCAGTGCAGGGCGGCGGTACGATCCTCGATGAGCAGGCGACGTGGCAGATCGCCGATATTCTTTCCGGCGTGAAGCCGCCGGAAGGGGCCAGCCATCGCGGCATCGCCTACAAGACCGGCACATCCTACGGCTACCGCGACGCGTGGTCGGTCGGCTTCGACGGCCGCTATGTGCTGGGCGTGTGGGTCGGGCGCGCGGATTCCGGCTCGGTGCCCGGCCTGTCCGGCTATGTCTCGGCAGCGCCAATCCTGTTCGAGGGCTTTGCCCGGTCCGGCCTTGCCGCGGTGCCGCTTGCCCGCGCGCCGGCTGGAGCGTTGCGCACCGCACGCGCCGATCTGCCGGTGACGCAGGCGCGTTTCACCTCCGGCTCGGACGGGCTGGTCGCGATAGCCGCGCCGACCGAACCGCCGCCGCAGATCATCTTTCCGCCGGATGGGGCAAGGGTCGATCTCGGAACGGTCTCAAGCGCCGCCTCACCGCTGGTGCTGAAACTGCAGGGTGGCCGCGCGCCGTTCCGCTGGCTGGCAAACGGCAAGCCGCTGGCCGAACTCGAGCGCCGCCGCACCGCGACATGGCAGCCCGACGGCACCGGCTATTCGACGCTGACCGTCATCGACGCCGCCGGCCGCGCGGCAAGCGTGAAGGTGTTTGTGGAGTAGCGGCACAGCGTTCCTTCGCGCGCCCCTCTGGCCTGCCGGCATCTCCGCAAGGAGGGAGATCAGCCTTCATGTCTGCTTTCACCAATCTTCGACGTTGCAGAACTGGTGGCCAAGCTGATGGCAGCTAATCTCCCTTGCGGGGGGGCCGAAGGACGGGCCGAGACCCGTGGCTCGGGCCAGGGCGGCCGGCAGGCCAGAGGGGGGTGTTCCAGCTGGGCGCCGGGTTGATACCTTTGGCTTGAAATACCGGAGGCGACAGAACGCCCAACCCCCATTAGAAAAAAATTTTTCCTCCATCATCCCCTCCAAAGTGAGGAAAATTGCTCACGCTCCCCTAAATTAGCATGTTTGGGTGCGTCTAATTTCTATCAAATCGATAGAGTACCCTTCGAATTCAACGGAGGCAGACATGACCAAATATCGATCTCGTTACCTTCTTGCCGGCCTCCTCGCCGGAGCACTGCAACTCGGGTCTCTCGGCTTGGCAGCGGCCGATACGACGATCCTCAACGTGTCCTACGATCCGACACGCGAACTCTACAAGGACTACAACGAAGCCTTCGCCAAGCATTGGAAGGCCGAGACCGGCGAGACGGTGACCATCCAGAACTCCCATGGCGGCTCGGGCAAGCAGGCCCGCGCGGTGATCGACGGGCTCGACGCCGATGTCGTCACGCTGGCACTGGAAAGCGATATCAACGCCATTGCCGAAAAGACCAAGAAGATCGCGCCGGACTGGCGCGGCAAGCTGCCGAACAACTCCTCGCCCTACACCTCGACCATCATTTTCCTTGTCCGCAAGGGCAATCCCAAGGCGATCAACGACTGGGGCGACCTGGTGAAGGACGACGTGCAGGTCATCACGCCGAACCCGAAGACGTCCGGCGGCGCGCGCTGGAACTATCTGGCCGCATGGGCCTGGGCCGACAAGGAGTATGGCGGCGATCAGGCCAAGATCAAGGACTACATCGCCACCCTCTTCAGCAAGCACGTTCCCATCCTGGACACCGGCGCGCGCGGCTCGACGGTGACATTTGCCGAGCGCGACCAGGGCGACGTGCTGCTCGCATGGGAAAACGAAGCCTATCTGGCGCTCGACGAATTCGGCGCCGACAAGTTCGACATCGTCTTCCCGCCCTCCTCCATCCTGGCCGAACCGCCGGTCGCGGTGGTCGACGGCAATGTCGATGCCAAGGGCACCCGCAAGGTAGCCCAGGCCTATCTCGAATATCTCTATTCCGAGGAAGGCCAGCGCATCGCCGCCAAGCATCATTACCGCCCGTCCAAGCCTGATCTTGTTCCGGCCGACGAGTTGCAGAAGCTGCCCGAGTTGAAGCTCGTCACCATCGACGACCCGATCTTCGGCGGCTGGAAAAAGGCACAGCCCGAGCATTTCGGCGATGGCGGCATTTTCGACCAGCTTTACAAGCCGGCCCAGTAATTCGGACTATCTACCGACTTGGCTCTGCCGGGGCGTTTGACGCGACTTTTCTAAAAAGCCACGCCATTCGCCCCGGCAGAGCATGTTACTACTAGCTGCGCGCAGCGAATAAGGGACGACATGACCACAGAACCCGCCCAGGCGGGGTGGCGATTCAAGGCGCCGAGCGTCATTCCGGGTTTCGGATTGACGCTCGGCTTCTCGCTTGCCTACCTCACGCTCATCATCCTCATCCCGCTGACGGGTCTCGTCTGGCGTTCGGCGTCACTTGGCTGGACCGATTTCTGGGCAATCGCCACCGACCGCCGCACGGTCAAGGCGCTGGAGATCAGCTTCGGCACGGCGCTGATCGCGGCTGCCGTCAATGTCGTCTTCGGCACCATCGTCGCCTGGGTTCTGGTGCGCTACCGCTTTCCCGGCCGCCGCGTAATCGACGCCATGGTCGACCTGCCTTTCGCCCTGCCGACGGCGGTCGCAGGCATCGCGCTGACCACGCTCTACGCGTCCAAGGGCTGGATCGGCAGCCTTCTGGCGCCGCTCGGCATCAAGGTCGCCTACACGCCGCTCGGCATCGTCATTGCCCTGATCTTCATCGGCCTGCCTTTCGTCGTGCGCACGGTGCAGCCGATCATCGAGGAGATCGACAAGGAGGTCGAGGAGGCAGCCGCCACACTCGGCGCCAGCCGCTTCCAGACCATCACGCGCATCCTGTTTCCCGGCCTCGCACCGGCCATCGTCACCGGCTTCGCGCTGGCCTTCGCCCGCGGCGTCGGCGAATACGGCTCGGTCATCTTCATCGCCGGCAACATGCCTTACGTCTCGGAAATCGCGCCACTGCTGATCGTCATCAAGCTCGAGGAATACAACTACGCCGCAGCCACCGCCATCGCCACGATCATGCTGGTCATCTCCTTCGTCATGCTTCTGGTCATCAACCTCCTCCAGTCGTGGAGCCGCAAACGCTATGGCTGAGCTTGTCGAAACCTCTTCAAGCCGCGCCCGCGAAAACCGCGCGTCGGCCATCAACGAAAGCCGCACGACGCGCTGGATCCTGATGGCGCTGGCCTTCGGCTTCCTGGCGATCTTCCTGCTGTCACCGCTGGTGCTCGTCTTTGCCGAAGCGTTCAAGCGCGGCATCGAGCCTTACACCGAAGCGCTGGTCGACCGCGACACGGTCGCCGCGATCCGCCTGACCTTGCTGGTGGCGGCGATCTCCGTGCCGCTGAACCTTGTCTTTGGCGTGGCTGCCGCCTGGGCGATTGCCAAGTTCGAGTTCAAGGGCAAGGCGTTCCTGATCACCCTGATCGACCTGCCCTTCTCGGTATCGCCGGTCATTTCCGGCCTGGTCTACGTGCTGCTTTTCGGCGCAAGCAGCGTGCTCGGCCCATGGCTGAAAAGCTACGGCATCGAAATCCTCTTCGCCGTGCCCGGCATCGTACTGGCAACCGTGTTCGTGACGTTCCCATTCGTAGCGCGCGAACTGATACCGCTGATGCAGGAACAGGGCACCGGCGACGAGGAAGCAGCCCTTTCGCTCGGCGCCAATGGCTGGCAGGCCTTCTGGTATGTGACGCTGCCCAACATCAAATGGGGCCTGCTTTACGGCGTGCTCCTTTGCAACGCCCGCGCCATGGGCGAGTTCGGCGCGGTGTCGGTCGTGTCGGGTCACATCCGCGGCCTGACCAACACCATGCCGCTGCATGTCGAAATCCTCTACAATGAGTACAACGCCGTCGGTGCTTTTGCCGTCGCCTCGCTGCTGGCAGGCCTGGCGCTGGTCACGCTCGTTTTGAAGACCATTCTGGAAATCCGCTACGGCCACGCCATCGCCGGCAGCCGCGGACACTGACAAGAAGAATTCGGGAACAAGGGTAAATTAATGGAAGTTCGCGTCGCCAATGTGCGCAAGGAGTTCGACCGGTTTCCGGCGCTTCACGACGTCTCGCTCGACATCAAGTCCGGAGAACTGATTGCGCTGCTGGGTCCGTCCGGTTCGGGCAAGACGACGCTGCTGCGCCTGATCGCCGGGCTGGAGAAACCGACCAAGGGCGCGATCTATTTCGGCGATGAGGACGCATCGCATCGCACCATCCAGGAGCGCAATGTCGGCTTCGTCTTCCAGCATTACGCGCTGTTCCGGCACATGACGGTGGCCGACAATGTCGGCTTCGGCTTGAAGGTTCGTCCGGGCGCAACCCGGCCTGCCGCAGCCGAAATCCGCCGCCGCGCCTCCGAACTGCTCGACCTCGTCCAGCTTTCCGGCCTCGAAAAGCGCTACCCGGCACAGCTTTCCGGCGGCCAGCGTCAGCGCGTGGCGCTGGCCCGCGCCATGGCGATCGAGCCGAAGGTTCTGCTGCTCGACGAGCCCTTCGGCGCGCTCGATGCGCAGGTGCGCCGCGAATTGCGCCGCTGGCTGCGCGAGATCCACGACGCAACCGGGCATACGACCGTCTTCGTCACCCACGACCAGGAGGAAGCGCTGGAGCTTGCCGACCGCGTCGTCGTCATGAGCCAGGGCCGCATCGAGCAGGTCGGCACCGCCGACGAGGTCTACGACACGCCCAACTCGCCCTTCGTCTACGGCTTCATCGGCGAATCGAGTTCCTTGCCGGTAAAGGTAGAGGACGGACAGCTGTGGGTCGCCGACCGCCCCATCGGGCTTTCCGTGCCCGACGCACCGAACGGCAAGGCAGAGCTCTATTTTCGCCCGCACGACGTCGAACTGCTGGAGGAATGCAATGGCTGCATCGCCGGCACTGTGGTGGCCAGCCGGCGCGTTGCCGGCACGCGGCGTGTCGAACTGGAGATCGGCGGCGAGAGGCAGCGCGTCGAGATCGAACTGCCGATCGAGCACCCGGCAGCGCAGAAAAGCCGCGTCGCCTTCAGGCCGCGCCGCTGGAAGGTGTTTCTGTCGGAGACATAAGGCCAGGCATTCTTGTCGTAGGTTGCGCTGCCCTCATCCGCCTACCGGCACCGACCGGGGCAAGCCACGGGTCTCGCTCCGGTATGGGTAAGGGTGGGGGGCAGCGCAAACTGAATTCAGAAAGGCTCTAAGCCGCCCGCGAAGCCACCTCAACCCGGGCAAACTTGAAGCACGAGGCCAGTGCGTAGCCATCCTCCCAGCGGCCGAAGCCACTGGCGACGTTGATGTGCCCGGCATCGCCGATATCGACCAGTCCGCTGCCCCAGATGCCCGCATATTCCTGCGCGATGTCGAAATCCATGTAGCTGTCATTACGGCTGGCAACGAAGATCGACGGAAACGGCAGCCGTCGGCGCGGCATCGCGCCGAAGTCGATCAAGCCGGGATGTTTGGCATTGGTCACGTCGATATCGCAGGGCGCGACCAGCACCGCGCCGGCGACATGCTCGGCAGCCGGGCGGCCGGCGAGCTTTGCCGCCAGGATGCAGCCGAGGCTGTGCGCAACGAGAACAGCACCCGGATGGGCGACGAGCTCGCTTTCCAGCGTATGCAGCCAGTCTTCCAGCACCGGCTTGTCCCAATGTTCCTGGGAGACGAGGATCGCATCGTCATGGTCCGCCAGCCAGTGGCGCTGCCAATGGTCCTCGCCGGAACCGTTCAGGCCGGGTAGTATCAATGTGGTCATGCTGCACTCCTCTGGAAGCCCCAGCCGGATTTGCGACGCCTCGCCGCCGATTCATGCTGCTATTTTAGAGGTCTGGCCCTGCTGACAGAGGATCGGGTTTTGCGAATTTCCGCCGACATCGAAAACACTATTCCGGTAAGCCGTGGCCGCCACCGGAATTCGATTCTCGATGAGAAGATTTTTCCCAAAATCAGAAAAATTCTCGCAGCAAGAGAAGAACACGCAGTCTCGCTGAAATGAAATTCTAATGTGACATCATCATTAGAATGCCGTTCTCATGAGCGGCGATCATGAGGCAGCCTCTTCCTCGCCGGACTGCCAGGGCTTCGGATAGGTTCAGTCGCAAAGACAAAACAACTTTGGGATCATGGAGTTATTCGAATGAGACGTTTTCTGCTCGTTGGCGCGGCCCTAGCCGGCCTGCTCGCCACCCCTGCATCGGCATTTGCCGCCGACAAGCTGCTGAACGCCTCCTATGACGTGGCGCGCGAACTGTTCGTCGCCGTCAACAAGGCCTATGTCGCCGCCCATCCCGGCGTGACCATCGACCAGTCGCATGCCGGAACCTCCAAGCAGGCCCGCGCCATCGTCGAAGGGCTGGAGGCTGACGTGGTGACCTTCAACCAGGTTACCGACATCGACTTCCTGGCCAAGAACGGCTTCGTCTCGGACGACTGGAAGAGCGATTTCCCCAACCAGTCTTCGCCCTTCTATTCGCTGCCTTCCTTCCTCGTGCACGCCGGCAACCCGAAGAACATCAAGGACTGGAACGATCTCGTCCGTGACGATGTGAAGGTGATCTTCCCGAACCCGAAGACCTCGGGCAATGCCCGCTACACATATCTCGCTGCCACCGCCTATGCGAAGGAAGCTTTCAAGGGCGACGAGACCAAGGTGAAGGAATTCGTCACCAAGATCTTCGATAACGTACCCGTCTTCGACACCGGCGGCCGCGCCGCCACCACGACCTTTGTCGAGCGCGGCATCGGCGACGTGCTGATTACCTTCGAATCCGAAACCACCGGCATCCGCAAGGAATTCGGCGAAGACAAATATGAAGCCGTGGTGCCGTCGGTCAGCCTGCTTGCCGAATTCCCGGTGGCGATCGTCGACAAGGTGGTCGACAAGCGCGGCTCGCGCGATCTCGCCAAGAACTATCTCGACTTCCTCTACACGCCGGAAGGCCAGACCATTCTTGCCGAAAACGGCAACCGCGTTCACGACGAGAAGGTCGCCGGCGAGTTCAAGGACAAGTTCCCCGAAGTCCGCCTCGTCACCGTCGAGGACGTCTTCGGCGGCTGGGACAAGGTGCAGGCCGAGCATTTCGCTTCCGGCGCGCTGCTCGACCAGATCTACGGCGAGCGTTGACCCTTTAGCTCGATTGCTGTTCAAGGGCGGGAAGCCGGTCATGCCGGCTTCCCGCTTTTTTGAGTTTCGATTTTCCGGAAGGCTTTGTCCGTGGCTCGTCGCGTCCTGCCGGGTTTGCCCCTGGCGCTCGGAATAACCCTGGTCTACGTCTCGATCATCGTCGTGCTGCCGCTCGGCGCGTTGGTCTACAAGGCGGCGAGCCTCGGCTTCGAGGACTATTGGCGCATCGTCTCGTCGGGCCGCGCGCTGGCGAGCTACCGCGTCACGGCACTTTCCGCCCTCGCCGCCACTGCCTTCAATCTCGTCTTCGGTTTCGCGCTGGCCTGGGTGCTGGTGCGCTACCGCTTTCCCGGCCGCCGCTTCATCGACGCGCTGGTCGACCTGCCCTTCGCCCTGCCGACTGCTGTCGCCGGCATCGCGCTGACCGCACTTTTCGCGCCGAACGGCTGGTTCGGCTCGATCCTCGGCGAAGCCGGCATCAAGGTCGCCTACACGCCGCTCGGCATCATGATCGCTATGGCCTTCACCAGCCTGCCCTTCATCGTGCGAACCATCCAGCCGGTGCTTGAAGACCTTGATCCGGCACTTGAGGAAGCTGCCCAGTCGCTCGGCGGCTCCGACGTTTCGATCTTTGCGCGTGTCATCCTGCCTCTGCTGACGCCGGCGATCCTCGCCGGTGTCTCGCTCGCCTTCGCCCGCAGCCTCGGTGAATTCGGCGCCATCATCTTCATCGCCGGCAACCAGCCCTTCTCGACCGAGATCACCGCGCTTCTGGCCTTCATCCGGCTCGAGGAATACGACTACCAGGCCGCCGCCGCGATCGCCTCGGTGCTGCTGATAACCGCCTTCGTGATGCTCGCCGTCACCAACATCCTGCAGGCCCGCGCCCTGCGCTACACGGCGAGGGGCTGAGCGATGGCAAGCAAAACCAGAAAACCGCCACGCGTCGGCGACCAGCCCGGCTTCCGCCGTGCCTTGATAGCCGCCGTGCTGGTGGTGACCGCCATCTTCATCGTTGCGCCGCTGGTCGTCATCGGCGTGCAGGCATTTTCGCAAGGCTGGGCGGTCTACGCGGCAGCGATTGCCGATCCCGACACGCTCCACGCCATTCTCCTGACCGTGACAACGGCCTTGATCGCCGTGCCGATCAACACCGCCTTCGGCGTTGCAGCCGCATGGGCGATCACCAAATTCGACTTCTGGGGCCGGCGCTTCCTCTTGGTCGTCATTGAAATCCCCTTCTCGATCTCGCCGATCGTGGCGGGCGTCGCCTATCTCTTCGTCTACGGCTTGCAGGGCCTGTTCGGCCCTGCCCTGCAATCGGCCGACATCAAAATCCTGTTCGCCCTGCCGGGCATCGTTCTGGCCTCTATGTTCGTCACCGCGCCCTTCGTTGCCCGCGAGTTGATCCCGCTGATGCAGGCGCAGGGCCGTGACCTCGAAGAGGCCGCGACCTCGCTCGGTGCGTCGGGCTGGCGCACTTTCTTCTCGGTGACGCTGCCCAATATCCGCTGGGCGCTGCTTTACGGCGTGGTGCTGTGCAATGCCCGCGTCATGGGCGAGTTCGGCGCTGTGTCGGTCGTTTCCGGCAACATCCGCGGCCAGACCAACACGCTGCCGCTGCATATCGAACTGCTCTACCACGACTACCAGACCGCCGGCGCCTTCGCCGCCGCCTCCATCCTCGCCGTGCTTGCCGTGGTGACCTTGGTTGCCAAAGTGCTGCTGGAGCGCCGGGGAGCCGGCCGCGGCGGCCGCCCGACACTGGCAGCGAACCAAACCGTTCCGGAGACAACGACGTGAAAATCCGCCTCGACACCGTCGTAAAAACTTTCGACACCTTCCGCGCCGTGCATGGCGTTTCGCTGGAAATCGAAAGCGGCGAGCTGGTAGCGCTGCTCGGACCCTCCGGCTCCGGCAAGACCACGATCCTGCGCATGGTCGCCGGCCTCGAATTCGCCGATGGCGGCAAGATCTATTTCGGCGACGAGGATGCAACCGACATTCCGGTTCGCGACCGCGGCGTCGGTTTTGTTTTCCAGCACTACGCGCTGTTCCCGCATATGACTGTGGCCGAAAACGTCGCTTTCGGCATGAAGGTTTCCAAGGTGAAGCGCTCGAAGGCCGAGATCACCGCCCGCGTCGCCGATCTCCTGCGGCTGGTGAAGCTCGACGGCCTCGGCGAGCGCTTTCCCGGCCAGATTTCCGGCGGCCAGCGCCAGCGCGTCGCGCTCGCCCGCGCACTCGCCGTCGACCCGAAAGTGCTGCTGCTCGACGAGCCCTTCGGCGCGCTCGATGCCAATGTGCGCCGCGACCTGCGCCGCTGGCTGCGCGAAATCCACGAGGAGCTCGCCATCACCACCCTGTTCGTCACCCACGATCAGGAAGAGGCGCTCGACCTCGCCGACCGCGTCGTCATCCTGAAGGACGGCAAGATCGTCCAGCAGGGCACACCGGAAGAAGTCTGCCGCGAGCCCAATTCGCCCTTCGTCATGGGTTTTCTCGGCGACACCAACCGCCTGCCGGCAAATGTGTCGGGCGGACGCGCAGTGGTCGGAAATGCCGCCCTGTCCGCGCCCGGCGTGGCCGACGGCAAGGCGGAGATTTTCGTGCGCCCCAGCGATCTCGACTGGACCGAGCACGGCGACGGCGTGCCGGCAAAAATCCTGCGCGTCATCGACCGCCCCGACGGCCGGCGTCTGCTGGCCGCGACTGACCAGGGCGAGACGCTGGAACTCGATGTTGCGCCCGAAATCCAGGCCAAGGCCGGCGATGAAGGCTTTGTCACAGTCCGGCGCGGCCGCATTTTTGCTGCGGGGTAACGCCCGCGATCGCATCTTTCAGCAGTTTGTGCGATCGGCGGTCAATATTCCCGAGTTGCCGCCACTCTTGGCATATTCATGCTGATGATAAGATCGGAGCGCAATGTCGTTCCAAGCCAAGCAGCCGAATGTCTACTACTCTTGTAGAATTATCTTCGAGGAGTGGCCGCCGTGACGAAACTTTTCTTCCCGCATTCGGTCGATTCGGGTTTGCTCGTCGGGATCGAGCTCGCGGCCCGGCAACTTGCCAATCTTTTGGCCGCAATGCGTGCCAGCGGGGCTAGACACGGCGAAAATTGCATCAAATCGGCCACAGCAGCCTGAAAAGTCATCAAAAATCAACGAGTTTGAGCTTGTTTATCATGTCGCTCGATTTTAAGTCTGGGTGGTGCAGCGACGCGGGGGCTATCCGCCATGATTTGCACACAAACGATCGCCACAGGCTTAGGCGAACTTCTGATGAAATGTTGCGGGCATGCTCACTAAAAAAGGCAAATACGGCCTCAAGGCCCTCGTGCATCTTTCAGGCATGCCTGTCGGCCAGTTGGCGTTCGTCAACGACATCGCGGTTGCCAACAACATCCCCAAGAAATTCCTCGACGCCATTCTCGGCGAATTACGCAATGCCGGTTTCGTCCAGAGCCGCAAGGGCAAGGATGGTGGCTATCGCCTCGCCCGGCCGGCGGCCGAGATCAAGATCGGCCATGTCGTGCGCGTTCTCGACGGCCCGCTGGCCCCGATTCCCTGCGCCAGCCGCACCCAATATCAGCGCTGCGAAGATTGTGACGAGGCGACATGCCAAGTCCGGCACATGATGCTCGAAGTACGTCAGGCGATCGCCGACGTGCTGGACAATCGCAGCCTGGCTGCCATGCGCGACGCCGACAACGACGACGTGCTACAGGACATCAAGTACCACATCTGACATGCCCTGATATTCTGACGGGGCGGAGGCCATCTCGTGGCTGAGCGCGCAACCGGCAGACAATCCATCCTCATCATCGGCGGCGGCGCCAGCGGCGTCGTGCTCGCGGCGCATCTGTTGCGCGATCCCGATGCCGACATCCGCATTACACTGATCGAGAAGCGCAACGCCTTCGGCCAAGGCGTCGCCTATTCCACCAACCTGCCCGACCATGTGCTGAACGTGAGCGCGTTCGGCATGAGCGCCTATGCCGACGATCCCGAGCATTTCTTCCGCTGGCTGGTCGAGCGCGGGCTGGCCGAGCCGGACAATCCGCAGATCTACGTGCCGCGCAGCCTCTACGGCGAATATCTTCGCGAGATTCTCGACCGGCTCACCGAGCAGGAAAAAGGCACCGGAAGGCTGCACACGCTGAACGAAGCCTGCCAGTCGGTGACGACGACGCCTTCCGGCGTCGAGGTGAAGCTTGCCAATGGAACGAGCCTGGTCGGGCACATCGCCGTGCTGGCCGTCGGCCATGAGGAGCAGGCGCCGCCGGACCATCGCGGCGCCATTCGGCCCGGCTCCCCAGAAGATACCCCTCTGCCCGCCGACGCACCCGTTCTGGTTCTGGGAACGGGCTTGAGCATGATCGATCTCTGGCTGTCGCTGGAAAACCGTGGACACAGCGGCAAGATCGTCGCGCTCTCCCGGCGCGGGCTGCTGCCGGCCATCCACCGCCGCGGCAAACCGATTAGGCTGGACGCCGCCGACGTGCCGCTCGGCACCGACCTTTCCTATTTCATACGCTGGTTCCGCCAACTGGTTCGTGAAACCGAAGACGCCGGCGGCAACTGGCGCGATGTCGTCGATGGCATCAGGCCATTCAACCAGCGCATCTGGCAAAGCTGGCCTTCCGGCGCGAAGCGGCGTTTCATCGAGCACACGCGCGCCTGGTGGGATATTCACCGCCACCGCATGCCGCCTGCCCTGCATGAGCGGGTTTCGCGCGCACTTGCGGCGGGCGATCTGGAATTGCTCGCCGGCAAGCTGGAAAGTGTGCGCAAGGACGGCAACGGCTTTGCTGCCACCATTCGCCCGCGCCACAAGCAGGAAGCCGTGACGCTGAACGTAGCGCGGATCTACGATTGCACCGGCATCACCACCGACCTGTCGACGGGATCAAATCCGATCGTGCGTTCGCTGATCGAGCGTGGCCTCGCCCGGCCCGACCCGCTGCGCATCGGTCTCGATGTCACGCCGGGCTGCGCCATCGTCAATGCGGAAGGTGCCGCTTCCACGCGCCTGTTCGCCATTGGCCCGCTGACGCGCGGCACCTTCTTCGAGATCGAGGCGATCCCCGACATACGCACGCAGTGTTCGGCACTGGCCAGACGCCTGACGGAGAAGGTGGCCTGAATTTCCGTGCCCGCTCGAACGTGATCGAGCCGGGATGGACATGCCGGAAAATCCCGTCCAGTTTCGATTTGAAACGGCGAAGGAGACCGGCTCATGCACGAAGGCTGGCCTGAAATACCCTACCTTCCGTGGCGCGACACATGCGCCGCGCTTCATCTTTACACGCAGATCGTCGGCAAATATCGGCTCGCCCGGACACCATGGGTCAACCATTCGTGGCACGCCACGCTCTATCCGAATGCCCGCGGCCTCACCACTGGGCTGGTGCCTGACCGGTCCGGCGGCATTGAGGTGAGCTTCGATCTTATCGACCACCAGTTGGCCGGAACATGCACGGACGGGCGCAAGGCCAGCTTCGCGCTCGGGCCAATGTCCGTTGCAGCGTTCTACGGTCAATTCCTGGAGCTTGTCCGCACGCTCGGAGGAACGCCCGAACTGCACGGCGCGCCGAACGAAATCCCCAATGCCCTACCCTTCGCTGAGGACCGGGCGGAGCGTCCTTACGATGCCGAAGCTGTCACCCGCTTTTTCAGGGCCCTGGTCTCGGTGTCGGGCGTGTTCCAGACATTTCGCACCGCCTATCTCGGCAAGGTCAGCCCGGTTCATCTCTTCTGGGGAAGTTTCGATCTCGCCGTGACGCGCTTTTCCGGCAGGCGTGCGCCGCTGCACCCCGGCGGTATACCGGCATTGCCCGACGACGTTACCCGCGAAGCCTACAGCCACGAGGTTTCTTCGGCAGGCTTCTGGCCGGGCGGCGGGAGTGTCGATTTTCCGGCGTTCTATTCCTATGCCTATCCGGCGCCGGCAGGATTTGCCGATGCACAGGTGGCCCCCGAAGCTGCCTATTTCGACAAAACGCTCGGCGAATTCCTGCTGCCTTACGATGCGGTTCGCCAGGCAGCAGACCCCGAGGCTGCCCTTCTGGCTTTCCTGGAAAGCACTTACCGCGCCGCGGCCGGGTCGGCTGGATGGGACGTAGCTGCTCTCGAATGTTCCATCGGCGAGCCGCGCAGGCCCCGGCCCTTATAGGGCCGAAGCCTCGCTTCTGACCTCGCTTACGAAGCGCGGCTACGGAACGGGAGGTAGATCGCCTCGCCGAATTCCGGCTGAGGCGCTTCGGACTCCTGGCGCGCCACCGAGCGCTTGACGATCGCCGCCACGTCCCTGCCAAATGTCGCAAGGTCGTGCGGCTGGTCGAGACCGTGCAGGACGAACTCGCGCACGCCGAGATCGCAATAGGAAAGCAGGGCCAGCGCCACCTGCTCGGCGGTTCCGACAAGCCGAATCGCTTCGCCGTCATGGCCGAGCCTGTCGGCCTTGGCCCAGGCTTCGGCCCGCGTGCCGGCAATCACCGGCCGGACGGGCACGGAGAAGCGGATCTTGTCCGACCGCCCATGGCAGGCGGCAGCGGCGCGCACCCGCGAGATGGTCTGCCGTGCGTCGGCGACCGTGCCGGCCGGCAGTTCGAACAGATCGGCATGCTTGGCCGCGATCTTGATTGCAGTGCCGGAAAGCCCGCCAAGGATGAACGGTATCTGCGCGCGGCCGAACGGCTTGGAGCCGGCGAATGCATCCTTCAGGCTGTAATGCGGCCCTTCGTGATCGAAAGGCTTGTCGTTTGCCCACAGCCGCTTGAGCAGCACCAGATATTCGTCGGTACGGGCAAGGCTCGCCTCATGATCGAGCCCGCTGTCGCCGGCAACGATGCGGATGGATAGCCGCCCGCCGCTCAACTGGTCGAGCGTGGCGAATTGCTGGGCAGCTACCTGCGGGGCCAGAACGCCGGCGCTGTGGGACACGACAACACCGAGGTTGAAGGTGTTGTGCAGAACGAAAGAAGCAAGCTGGCCGTTGTCCGCAAGACCCTGATTGTCTGCGATGAGCAGCCGGTCAAGCCCGGCACCTTCTACGGCGCGAGCAAGGCGATGCGCCTGGCTCTGGCGGGCGAGCAGATCGGATGAACGGGCAGCCTCAGCTTCGGTCCATCTTTCGGTACGGCTGGTGAATTCGACATGCATGGCACTCTCCTCCATCGTCTTACCTGCAGCGCCTTTCGGCGCAAAAACTGGTTGTGATTTAACTGTGAGGCCTGTTTTAAACCCGCGCCCCTTGCGCGGGTGGCCTGTTTTTGTCTGGTTCCCGTCAGGGGATCAGCCCGAGCACGACGGCAACGGTGAAGCCGAATGCGAGCGCGAAGAT
Organism: Mesorhizobium sp. YR577; assembly: GCF_900116595.1. Classification (NCBI taxonomy): domain Bacteria; kingdom Pseudomonadati; phylum Pseudomonadota; class Alphaproteobacteria; order Hyphomicrobiales; family Phyllobacteriaceae; genus Mesorhizobium; species Mesorhizobium sp. YR577. The sequence goes on from NZ_FPBI01000006.1 coordinate 48,842, forward strand.
CAACGTCTCGAGACCGACACGAATGCCGGCCGGGCGGGACGTCACGGAGCCGCGAAGCGAAAGCCGCTTGGTTCCAGATTGCTGTATTAGGGACATCACGACCTCCGTAATTACAGATAGTCTATGATTTTTGTAGACATTGTCGAGTGCGAAATTTACGCCGAAACGAGGAACATGTTTCTATCAAACATTAGTTTCGCGAACGAAATTCTACAAAATCAGGGAAATGCGAAACGGGCGGAATCGCCCGTCAGTTTCTGAGTCTGTCCACGCAGAGAGCCCGGAGCAGCAGTGCGGCATGCGCATAGGTGATCTGGTCGCTGACCAGTTCGTGAGCTGAACCGGCGCCAACGACGTCGCGAACGGCGTCCAGCGTGCGGATGGGCAGTATATCGGTGCAGGTTCGCATCCGGCCAAAAACGGCGCTTACGGCAACGTTTTTGCCGTCGAATTCCACAAAGGGCTCGGCTGCGTCGAGCGCCCAGTCCTCGTAAGCATCCAGCGCGTCGTGGAAAGCCTGATGAAGAATGAATGGGGCATGGCCTTCATGAAGCGGGGGCAGCAAAGTCGGCATATCTGTTTCCTCACTTTTTCGGTCGTTGCGACAGTCTTCTTCTGAACTCATCCTCTTTTGGGGGAACGCGAGTGGACACGGGCGGGCATGAAACCCGCGGGCACTGATGTTGCGCTGAATGACACAGGCTCGCACACGGCCTGCATCGACATCGATCCTAGCACCAGTTTTTGGTTTTACCAAAGCCCCGGATACTGCCAGGCCCAATAAAAACCTTCATCGCGCTCGGGAAGCCGGTTCTTCTCCGCTTCATCCTTTGAAATGGTTTGGCTTTTCCGTTTTTCCACAGGACCGCATAAAGCATCGGTCCTGCCGGCCCGCAAAAGATCGGCCAAAGCGCGAAACATCACAGTGTCTGTATGTGCCATCGAAGGCCTCCTGATATCATTCAGGAGCCGAGCCTCGCTAATTCTACAAATATTGTAGAGTTAAAAAATTTCAAGTTTGGCCGAAATGGCGCAAAAATTCTGCGGTCGGCTGAAACCTGCTCGTCCAGGCGCTATTTCCTGGACTTCAGCTTCCTCACGTCGATCGTGCGCCGGTCGGCCCACACCGTGATCTCGAAATGGTCGGCCTGCACGACATCTTCGATCTTTGAGGGCTTGTAGGCTGCGGCGCAGATGCCCCCGCGCAGTCTGACTGAGTCATAGACGACGCCGTCGCTCTTCGACACCCTGACCGCCTCGCCATATGGCTGGGATGCGGCATAGCTGTCAGGCGCATAAAGCGCGGGTAGTGAGGCTTGCAGCCCTCTTATATCGACATATTCGCCATCCAGCCGGGCCGTATAGGCGCGGTATTTCCGCTTGAGTTCCACTAGGCCCCGCGCGACGGCCTCGCGGCGCAGATGGTGGCCGACTTCCGCGGCGGCCGTGGTCAGGTCGGCGGCCGCATACCACGCGCCCAGCTCAGGCCCGTTGAACCGCGCGCCGGTGGGCGGGACATGCAGGAAAGCCGCCATGACGATGCTGGCGTTCGGCCGGCCATAGACCCACTCGCTTTGCGGCAGGCGGCCGATGCGCTCAGCCACCAGCCGGTCGTTCGTCCAGCCGACGAGGTCCATGACAGCCGTCAGGTCCGCCGCCGTCGCAACGGTATCGAACAAGCCGATGGGCGGGAATTGCGACGGGATGAGGCGATGCGCCGGGCGCGGCGCGGGCGAAAGCATTTCCGTCACCGGAAGACGACATCCGTTTCTTCATAGGGCTGGAAGGCTGCATCGACCGCGTTCGGTTCCATATAGATGCCGCCGCGCGCGCCATCGAGAAAACGCCGAACCGTCAGAAGCGCGTCCTGCGAGCCGTTGGTGATGAGCGCCAGCGGCGGACGACCGTTGAAGATCGTTCCGTCATGCGGGCCACGCAGCCAGGCCACCCCTTCCCGGTCGCCGCCATAGAGAATGCCGAGCGCCTGATGAATGCCGAGCACGGCCGATATGCGCGTCAGCGTATCCACATCCAGCGTGAAATCGCGATGCTCGCGGGCCAGCTTCGTCCAGTTCTGATAGGTCGAGCGCGATGGATAGCCGAGGATCAGCCGGCGCTCCTCCTCGTTGAGGCCCCACAGATCGGCGATCGAGACAAAGGTGCGCAAGGCAGGCGCGCTGAGCCGCCGCCTGTTGGCCGGCGCAAAGCGCGCGCTATCGAGCCGCTGCGGCTCGGGCGCTATGATCTCGGTATTTTTGCGAAGGGCCTGGCTCATGATCGCTTCCTTGTCCGTAAATGGATATAGTCCATATTTGGACAGAATACAATATCCTGGCGGCCTGCCCCGCCGGATGACGGAATTATGTCATGACGCATTGCAGCATTTGATATTGCGTTGCACAAATTGCACGGCAGCCATGCACTATTGAGGGTTGCGAAAAGCCGAAAATAAACCGATTTTATACGAGTGATTTCGGCGGCGCCTACCTCCTCCCAGGCAATGTCGAATACGGTCGACCTTCACCTCCTCCCGATCGTCGACCGAACCATAGAACACCCGCCGAACCTCCTCCCTCGGCGGGTGTTTTCTTTTCTGGGCAGCGCCCGACTTTCCGAGACTTTACTGAGAATATGAGTGAAGGCGTCCATCCGGACTGCCGGAAAACTCCGCGTTCCTTCGCGCCCCCCTCTGGCCTGCCGGCCATCTCCCCCACAAGGGGGGAGATCAGCCAGCCGCCTGACCTTCGCCAATCTTCAGCATTGCAGAATGGGCAGCGTAAGCGACGCTGCTAATCTCCCCACTTGCGGGGGAGATGGCCGGCAGGCCAGAGGGGGGCAACGTCGAGCAAAAGCCGACCAAAACCAGCCCACCCAAACCCTCAGTCTACGATCCTTACGCCCCGTACCCCACGATCCCCTTGATCTCGAGAAAATCGTGGATACCCCAATCAGCATATTCGCGGCCGTTGCCGGACTGTTTGTAGCCGCCGAAGGGCGCGTGCGTGTCCCAGGCGGGATAGTTGAGATAAACCGAGCCGGCCCGCATCTTGCCGGCGACGCGGCGGGCGCGTTCGAGATTTTCCGACTGGATATAAGCGGCAAGGCCGTAGACGGTGTCGTTGGCGATGCGCACGGCCTCATCCTCGTCCTCATAGGAGATGACGGAGAGAACCGGTCCGAATATTTCCTCGCGGGCGATCGTCATATCGGGCGTGACATGGCCGAACACTGTCGGGCGAATGTAGTAGCCGCGATTGAGCCCCTCCGGCCGCCCTGGCCCGCCGGTGACCAGCGTCGCACCCTCGGAAATGCCGGTTTCGATCAGCCGCTGGATCTTGTCATACTGAAGCTGGCTGACGACAGGACCGAGTTGCGTATCCTCCGAGGTCGGATTGCCGACCCGGTGCGCCTCGGCCGCTTCCTTGGCCACCGCGAGTGCTTCGTCATGGCGATCGACCGGCACCAGCATGCGCGTCGGCGCGTCGCAGGACTGGCCGCTATTGCCGAAGCAGCCATTGACGCCTTCGCGCACGGCATGGGCGAAATCGGCGTCCGGCAGGATGATGTTGGCGCTTTTGCCGCCAAGCTCCTGCGCCACGCGCTTGACCGTGTCGGCGGCAGCCTTGGCGACAATGATGCCGGCGCGCGTCGAGCCGGTGAAGGAAACCATGTCCACGTCGGGATGCTCGGCCATCACCTGCCCGACATCGGGCCCGGTGCCGTTGACGAGGTTGAACACGCCCTTCGGCACGCCGGCCTCGTCCATGATTTCGGCAAATACGATGCCGCTGATCGGCGCGATCTCGGATGGCTTCAGCACAACCGTGCAGCCCGCAGCGATTGCCGGCGCGACCTTGCAGACGATCTGGTTGAGCGGCCAGTTCCACGGCGTGATCAGCGCGCAGACGCCGATCGGCTCCTTGACCACCATGGTCGAGCCACGCAGATGGCCGAATTCGTAGTCTTCCAGCGCCTTGATGGTCGATTCCATATGGGCCTGTCCGGCAGCCGCCTGCGCCTCGCGCGCCCAGGTGATCGGTGCACCCATCTCCTGCGAGATCGCCTGCGCAACATCCTCGTAGCGCCTGTTGTAGACCTCGAGGATTTTGTTCAGCAGCGCCAGGCGCTCTTTCTGCGTCGTTTGCGAAAAGCTGACGAAGGCTGCCCGCGCGGCGGCGACCGCCTTGTCGACATCGGCCTTCGCACCAAGCGAGATCGCCGTATAGGCCTCTTCGGTCGAGGGGTCGATCACGTCCAGCGTGGCCGGGACCACCGGCGAAACCCACTTGCCGTCGATGTAGAAATTCAGGTGATTGCTCATGCTCTCTGCTCCGAACTTGGGAATGGGGGTTCGCGAATGACGAGAGGCGGACGAGCGCCCGCCTCTCAGAGAATGTCAGGCATTGTCGAAGCCGGTTAGCACGCCAACGGCATTGATGCCGATTTCCTCGACAGCATAGCCACCTTCCATGACGAACAGAGTCGGCAGGGCAAGCTTGGCGATACGCTCGCCGATCTTCGGATAGTCGGAACTCTTCAGCTTGAACTGGCTGATCGGGTCCTTCTCGAACGTATCGACACCCAGCGACACCACGACCACATCCGGCGCATAAGCCGCCACCTTGGCGCAAGCGTCTTCAAGTGCTGCACTCCATTTGTCCCACGCCGTGCCGGGCTGCATGGGATAATTGTGGTTGAAGCCTTCGCCCTTGCCTGCACCGCGCTCATCGGCATGGCCGAGGAAGAACGGATATTCCGTCATCGGGTCGCCATGCAGGTTGATCATCAGCACGTCGTCGCGCTCGTAGAAGATTTCCTGCGTGCCGTTACCATGATGATAGTCGACGTCGAGGATCGCTACGCGGGCAGCGCCCTGGTCAAGATACCACTGGGCAACGACGGCGGCATTGTTGATGAAGCAGTAGCCGCCCATGAAGGCAGCACCCGCATGGTGGCCCGGCGGGCGGCATAGCGCGAAAGCTGCTCGTTCGCCGGCCTTGACCAGTTCGGCCGCCGTCAGGCCGACATCGTAGGAAGACTTGATCGCATCCCATGTGCCTTTGACGAAGGTCGCGCCTGCATCGAAGGAATAGTAGCCAAGGAGTGCGTCGATCCGCTTCGGCGGAACGTCGCCGCGCAGGCCGCGCGTCGGCCAGGTGAAGGCCATGGCCGAGCCGGGAAAGCCGGCCTTTTGCCATTCCGGCCACACCGTCGGCAGGAAATCGATGTAATCGCTGGCGTGCACGCGCTTGGCTGCGTCCAGCGAATGTTCCTTCGGTGCAAGGATGGGTCCAAGCTTCTCGGATTCGACCCGCGCCTTGATGAATTCGGCCCGCGAAGGCTTTTCGAAACCGGGCACGATCTGGCCCGAAACCAGTTCCATCTGGCCGCCATGACCGGCGTGGAGAGGAGAGAAAATCGTCTTCATTTTGTCTTTCTGTTCACCCCTGTTGGTATCGTCACTTCTTGACCGACTGCTTTGTGACAGAGAGTTTTGATGCCGCCAAGGGGCAATCGCGAATTGCTGCAAGACAACACCGAGACGGCTTGCCAGATGCCAATACTCTGCTAGCCTGAGCAAAACTGGGTGAACAGAATGCCGCAAAAGGCCGATCTTATCGTTGTGAACGCAAGTATCCTGACGATGGATCCCGATACCCCCCGCGCCGAGGCCATTGCCATCAAGGGCGGTGAGATCATTGCGATCGCAGATCGCGAAGCTATTCTGCAGCATCAAGATTCAGACACGCGCGTCATCGATGCCAAGGGCAGCTCCGTGCTGCCCGGCTTCATCGAATCGCACATGCATCTCTTCGCCGGCGCTGCCGAACTCGAGCAGTTGCAACTGATGGGCGTGCACGGGTTCGAGGCTCTTTCCGAAGCCGTCCGCAAATATGCTGCGGCAAGGCCAAACCAGCTCATTCTGCAGGCTCAGGGCGCCGACTACACGATCCTCTCGGCGACAGAGCGCGTCACCCGGCACCACCTTGATCGCATATTGCCCGACCGGCCCTTCGTCATGGCCGCGCCCGACCATCATACGGTGTGGGCCAACACCAAGGCGCTGGAAATGGCCGGCCTGCTGCACGGCAAGACGCTGGGACCCGGCAACGAGATCGTCATGGGTTCGGACGGGCTTGCCGAGGGCGAATTGCGCGAGGGTGAGGCTTTCGGCCCGCTGCTTGTGCTTGCCGGAGAAGGCCGCGTGCGGCTTGGTCTCGCGACCGGCGGCGAGCCGGACCCGAAGCCCACGGCAGCCGAACAGGCCTCCGACCGCGCGATCATGAAACGCGGCCTCGAATGGTGCGCCAGACATGGCATTACCTCGATCCAGAACATGGACGGCAATCTGCATCAGCTTGAGCTCCTTTCGGAAATCGAAGCCGAGGGCGGCCTGCTTTGCCGAGTGCAGATACCGTTCCACTACAAGAACTTCATGACCGTCGATGCGCTCGAAAAAGCATCGCTGATGGCCGAGCGCTACAAGTCCGAATGGATTTCGTCGGGCATGGTCAAGGTGTTCATGGACGGTGTCCTGGATAGCTGGACGGCGGTCATGGTCGAGCCTTACGCCGACCGCACGGACTGGGTGGGCGAACCGCTGTTCACGCAGGAACAGTTCAACGAAGTTGCTACCGAGGCCGACAGGCGCGGCCTGCAGATCGCGGTGCATGCCATCGGAGACGGCGCGGTGCGCTCCGTACTGGACGGCTATGAGACGGCGCAAAAGGCCAATGGCAAGCGCGACAGCCGCCACCGCATCGAGCATATCGAGGTGACCACGGAGGCAGACATTCCACGTTTCGCCAATCTCGGCGTGCTGGCGTCCATGCAGCCTCCCCACCCGCCCGGCTCGATGGGCCTGCCGCTGGAACCGACCGTCTCGCGCATCGGCAAGAAACGCTGGCCGCTCTCCTACGCGTGGCGGACGCTGAAGAACGCCGGAGCGCGGATCGTCTTTGCCTCCGACTGGCCGGTGTCGCCGATCGATCCGATAGCGGGCATTCAGGCAGCGGTCGTGCGCAAGCCTTGGGCAGACGGAGATCCCGACCAGAGCTTCAGCCTGCACGAGGCTATCGCCGGTTATACGGTCGAAGGTGCCTACGCGGAATTCATGGAGAACCGCAAAGGCACGCTGAAACCCGGCTATGTCGCCGATCTGGTGATCCTCTCGGGCGACATCGAAGCGGTAGACCCGCATGATCTCCATACCATCCGCCCGGTGACCACGATCTGCGGCGGCAAAGTCACGTACCAGGCGTAAGCCTGGTACGGCGATTGCTAGACTGAATGCGATAATTGAACCGTGATTCAATTCCGGGTTGCCAATGACCCGGCCGTGTGATCACAATAAATTGGGGACGTACTCCGCCGACAAGAGCGGGGCCAACAGTGAGGCGTAATCGTGCCGGACAAACCGGATAGGAATGCGATTGAAGTTATTGGGGTCAGTAAAATTTTCGGAACGGGTGAGGCGCGGGTAGCCGCGCTGGACAACGTTTCGGTACCGATCCGCGAAAATGAGTTTTTCACCCTCCTCGGCCCATCCGGATGCGGCAAGACCACGCTGCTCCGGCTGATTGCCGGGTTTGATTTCCCGACCGACGGGCAAATCCTGCTTTATGGCAACGACATCGCGCCGCTGCCGCCCTTCAAGCGACCGGTCAATACGGTCTTCCAGAACTACGCGCTGTTTCCGCACATGACTGTCGCCGAAAACATCGGCTTCGGTCTCCAGATGCTGGGCAAACCGAAAGCCGAGATCGATGCGCGCGTCAGCCAGATGCTCAAGCTGGTGAAGATGGAGGCGCTGGCAAAGCGGCGCACCAGCCAGATTTCCGGCGGCCAGCAGCAACGCGTTGCCCTCGCCCGCGCGCTGGCCCCGCAACCCAAGGTGCTGCTGCTCGACGAGCCGCTTTCGGCGCTAGACTACAAGCTGCGCAAGGAAATGCAGATCGAGCTGAAGCGTCTTCAGAACGAGACCGGCATTACCTTCATCTTCGTCACGCACGACCAGGAAGAAGCGCTGACCATGTCCGATCGCATCGCCGTTATGTCGGCGGGCAAGATCCTGCAGGTCGGCACGCCTTGGGACATTTACGACAAGCCGGCGGAACGTTTCGTCGCCGACTTCATCGGCGAGACGAATTTCCTCATCGCAAAGATCGACGGCGTCGCCAACGGCAAGGCTAAGGCTACGCTCAAATCGGGCAAGACGATCCCCGCGACCGTCGCCGAAGGCTTCACGCCAAAGGGAGAAGCCACGATCGTCGTGCGGCCCGAACATGCCAAGGCAGTCAAGGGCGCGGGCGAGCTTTCCGGGACAGTGGAAAACATCGTCTATTTCGGCACCGACACGCATATCCTTGTCCGGCTTGACGATGGCGACCTCTTTACCGTGCGCCAGCAGAACAGCCGCAGCGCATCCTGCGGCTTTGAAGAAGGCGAGCGCATCGGCGTGTCGATCTCGGACGACGCGGCCCAGGTTTTGAAAGACTGAACCATGGCAACCGCACAAGAGACTGCCGAAAAGGCTGAAAGCGACGACATCCGCACGCGCTGGCTGTTGTCTGCTCCCGCGTTGCTGATCATCTTCTTTGCCGCGATCGGGCCGCTGTTCATCGTGCTCGTCTATTCCTTTCTCGCGCCGGGCAATTACGGCGACGTGAAGTGGCAATTTTCGACCGATGCGTGGATGAACGTGCTGTTCGAACGCGACATCTTTGACGACACGCTTTCATTCGCAAAGGCGAACCTGTCGATCTTCACACGTTCGATATCGCTGTCGCTGCTGACGACGATATTGACCCTGATCTTCGGCTTTCCGACCGCCTATTTTATCGCCACCCGCCCCGAGGGACGACGCGAGATCTGGCTGTTCCTGATCACCATCCCGTTCTGGACGAACCTCCTGATCCGCACCTTCGCGATGATGGAAGTGCTGCGCAACGAGGGCCTGATCAACTCGCTGCTGCGGTTCCTCGGCCTCACCACCGCACCGATCCAGTTCATGTACACCGACTTCGCGGTGTTGGCCGGCATGACCTATGTCTACCTGCCGCTGATGGTGCTGCCGCTTTATGCCAGCATGGAAAAGATCGACTTCCGGCTCGTCGAGGCCGGCTACGATCTCTATGCCAGCCGCATGCAGGTGCTGCGCCGCATCATCGTGCCGCTGGTCAAGCCCGGCATCATCGCCGGCTCGATCCTTGTCTTCATCCCTTCGCTCGGCGCCTATGTCACGCCGCGCGTCATGGGCGGCGGCACCAATCTGATGATCGGCAACCTGATCGAGCTTCAGTTCGGCCAGGGCCGCAACTGGCCGCTGGGTGCCTCGCTGTCCATCACCCTCATGGTGATCGTCATGATCACGCTGATGTTCTATGTCCGCAACGCCAGCAAGACGGGGGCCGGACATGGCTAAGCGAGCAACGTTCGACATCCGCCAGCAGACCGGCTTCACCACTGTCGCGATGATCTGCTTCTTCCTGCTCTACCTGCCGATCGTGACGCTGGTGGCCTACGCCTTCAACGACAACGATTCGGTCGCCATCTGGAAAGGCTTTTCGCTGCGCTGGTTCTACTCGGCGTGGAACAACACCCAGGTCATCGACGCCTCGATCCGCTCGTTCCAGATCGCCATCGCGGCCGCCCTGATCGCGACGGTAGCCGCCACCATGGCAGCACTCGCCACCACCAGAACCAAGCCCTACAAGGGCCTGACCTTCAAATATGCCTTTATCAACCAGCCGCTGATGGTGCCGGAAATCGTCACCGCCGTGGCCTTGCTGGTGTTCTTCTCGCGCATCAAGATCTGGACCGGCTATTCCGGCCTCGGTTACCTGATCGCGGCACACACCGCCTTCTGCATTCCCTTCGCCTATCTGCCGATCCGCGCCCGCCTGGAGAACATGGATCTGTCGCTGGAAACGGCCGCAGCCGATCTCTACGCCACGGGCTGGAAAACCTTCCGCTATGTGACGCTGCCGCTATTGTGGCCGGGCATTCTCGCCGGGCTGATGCTGGCCTTCGTCGTATCGCTCGATGACGTGGTGATCACGGAATTCGTCAAGTCAGGCGGACAGGACACGCTGCCGACCTACATGCTCGGTCAGCTCCGGCGCATCGTGACGCCGGAAATCAATGCGATCTCGACAGTCTTCCTGCTGCTGTCGGTAGCTATCGTCACAATCTTCTTCATCATCAGCAGGAAGCGGGCCTGAAGCCGCAGAACGGCCGGCCCCCAAAATGGGAGTACTACGCATGAACTGGAAATTGACTGCGACGGCCGTAGGGCTGTCGTTGCTGGCCTCGGCGGGCATGGCGCGCGCCGAAGGCGAGCTCAACATCTACAACTGGGGCAACTACACCAGCCCCGAACTGATCAAGAAGTTCGAAGAGCAATTCAAGGTCAAGGTGACCGTCACCGACTATGATTCCAACGACACCGCGCTCGCCAAGATCCGCCAGGGCGGCCACGGCTTCGACATCGTCGTGCCTTCGGCTTCGGTGATGAATGTCTGGATCGACGAAGGCCTGCTGCTCGAAAGCCGTCCCGACCAGATGGAGAATTTCAAGAACATGGACCCGAAATGGGTCGACGTGCCGTTCGATCCGGGCCGTCATTATTCGGTGCCGTGGCAGTGGGGTACGACCGGCGTGACGGTCAACACCTCGGTCTATTCAGGCGACCCGAACACTTCGGCGATCTTCATGGACCCGCCCGCTGAACTGGTCGGCAAGGTCAATGTCGTGCCGGAAATGAGCGACGTCATGGCGCTCGCCATCCACTATGTCGGTGGCCAGCAGTGCACCGGCGACAAGGAAGTGCTGAAGAAGGTTCGCGACACGCTGGTCGCAGCCAAGCCGAAATGGCTGTCGATGGACTATGGCAACGTCGACCGTTACGGCAAGGGCGATATCGCTGCCGGCGTCAACTGGAACGGCGCTTCCTTCCGCGCTCGCCTGCAGAACGACAAGATCGTCTACGGCTATCCGAAGGAAGGCTACCCGATCTGGATGGACAACGTCGCCATTCTCAAGGACGCCAAGAACACCGAAAATGCCAAGCTGTTCGTGAACTTCATCATGGACCCCGAGAACGCGGCCATGATCTCGGCCTTCGCGCGCTATGCAAACGGCATCAAGGGCTCCGAAGCCTTCATGCCGGAGGACATGAAGACCGCGCCCGAGGTGAACATCCCGGCCGAATTCGCCGAGAAGGGCGAGTTCAATATCGCCTGCCCGCCGGACGTGCAGACGATGTACACCAAGATCTGGACCGATCTTCTGAAGTAGGTGCTATCAAGGGCCCTGGCGGAAAGCCGCCGGGGCCTTTTGAACCAATCAAGAGATTTTTCGATACCAGCCCGCGTCCGGACACCGTCCGGCGATCGATGGGCCGTGGACACGAAGGAGGTGTGTCTATCATGAGCGATCTCGACCTTTGCTATATGCCCGCAAGCGAAGCCCTGAAGCGCTTCAAGGCCAAAAAGCTTTCGCCCGTCGAACTGATGGAAGCGGTGATCAAGCGCGCCGAAGCGACCAAGGACAAGGTCAACGCCTTCACCAACACCCATTTCGACGAAGCGATGGATCTGGCCAAAAAGGCTGAAGCCAAATACGCCAAGGGCAAGAAGACCGGGGCGCTGGAAGGCCTGCCCGTCGGCATCAAGGACGAGAGCTACATCAAGGGTAAGCCAACCACCGGCGGCTCGCTGATCATGAAGGATTTCGTCGCCGAATCCTCCTCGACCATGAACGAGCGCGTCATCAAGGCCGGCGGCATCGTCCATGCGCGCACGGCAACGCCCGAATTCTCCTGCGCGGCCTATACGTGGTCGCGGCTGTGGGGCGTCACCCGCAATCCATGGAACACCAAATTCACGCCGGGCGGCTCCTCGGGCGGCGCCGGCGCTTCGCTCGCCTCGGGCACGTCGTCGATCGCCACCGGCTCCGATATCGGCGGCTCGATCCGCATCCCGGCCTCGACCTGCGGCGTCGTCGGCTACAAGCCGCCCTATGGCCGCAACCCGGACGATCCGCCCTTCAACCTCGATTTCTACTGCCACACCGGCCCGCTGGCGCGCACGGTAGAGGACGCCATCCTGCTCCAGAACGTGATGACCGGCCCGAGCCCGCTCGACATCGCCTCGCTGCGGCCGAAGCTGACGCTGCCGACCAAGTTCAAGCCGATCAAGGGCTGGAAGATCGGCTATTCGATGAATCTCGGCGGCTTCGAGGTCGATCCGGAGGTCGTGAAGAACACCAAGAAGGCGCTCGATGTGTTCCGCTCGCTCGGCGCTGAGGTTGAGGAAGTCGATCTCGGCTGGGGGCCGGAAGTGCTGGAAGCCGGCATGGCCTATCTCAACCATTTGTTCGGCGCGTTCCTGTCGAAGCTGCTACCCGAGCATGCCGACGAGATGACCACTTACGCCCGCAAATTCGCCGAAGACGGCGCGGGGTCCAAGGCGACCGATTTCGTCAACAGCCTGGAGGTGGCCGGCCGCATGTATATGACGCTCGGGCCGCTGCTGGAAAAATACAACGTGCTGATCTGCCCGACCACGGCACTGCCGGCGGTGCCGGCAGATCACGACCAGTCGAAGGACGAGGTCAGGATCAATGGCAAACTGGTCAATCCTTCGCTCGGCTGGGTCATGACAACGCCGTTCAACACGATGAGCCGCTGCCCGGTCCTGTCGGTGCCGTCCGGCCACGCAAAGAACGGCGTGCCGACCGGCATCCAGATCGTCGGCCGCACCTATTGCGATGAGGACGTGTTCCGCGCCGGCATGGCCTATGAAAAAGCGGTCGGTGGCTGGTACGGCGAAAAGGCCAAACGGCCGAAGCTGTAACCATCGGAACACCCAAGCTGGAAAGGCCCCGCAGGCATGCTGCGGGGTTGCATTTCCGTGGAGCATTGAATGACCTCCTATCGCAACAGCGACCCCGCCCCTGCCATCATGCAGGGCTCGCCGCCGCAGATGGTGCCACCCAGGCTCGACTGGGACCGCCCGCCGTGGAATCGCTGGTCGTTCCAGCACATCCGCGAAATCCTGCCGACGGTCGAGGTCTGGCGCGGCAACGGGCCGGCGCGCGAGTTTGCGCGCAAGGAGGTCGAGCTTGACGATGTGCCTACGGTGGACAGCACAGGTGCTGCAACCACCCTCGCCGGCCATCTCGACGAGACCTATACCGACGGCTTTCTGGTGCTTAAGGGCGGTACAATCGCCTATGAGCGCTACTTCAACGGCATGACGCCGCGCACCCTGCATCTGTCGCAGTCGATGGCGAAATCGGTCACGGCGTCCGTTTTCGGCATTCTGGTCGGGCGCGGCCTGATCGACCCCGCGGCACCGGTGACCCGCTATCTGCCGGAGCTCGAGGAAACCGGCTGGCGCGGCGCAACGCTTCAGCATGTGCTCGATATGACGACCGGTGTTCGCTACAGCGAGGAATACACCGACCGCTACTCTGATATGGGCCAGACCGACGTCGCGGCAGGCTGGAAACCGGTCCCGCCGGGCAGCGATCCCGGCTTCAAATGGCCGACGCATATCTGGGAACAGATCCTCGGCCTCAAGGAGACCGAGCGCCCGCATGGCGAAAAATTCGTCTACCGCTCGATCGAGACCGACGTGCTTGCCTTCACCATGGAGCGGGTCACCGGCAAGCGCCTGGCACAGCTGGTGTCGGAGGAGCTGTGGCAGAAGATCGGCGCCGAAGAGAGCGCCTGCTTCACAGTCGATCGCGCCGGTTATGCGCTGGCCGATGGCGGCTTCAATGCGACGCTGAGGGATTTTGGCCGCTTCGGCCAGACCATCCTCGAAAATGGCGGCGGCATCGTTCCGCCCAGCTGGATCGAGGCGACCAGAAACGGCGTGCATGGCCCGTTGTTCAGCGAGAGCCTCCCCGACGGCTCCTATAAGAACCAGTTCTGGCTCGAAGATGCCAAGTCGCGCACCCTGATGTGCCGGGGCGTATTCGGACAGCTCATCTACATCAACTGGGATTACGATATGGTCGTCGTCAAACTGTCGACCTACCCGGATTTCGGCAACACCGCCTATTCGGTCGCGACGCTGAAGGCCATCCACGCCATCGCCGCCGCACTCGCCTGAAATAAGAACTTTCCCGAAGGACCATCATGACCACCCCGACCGCTTTCGAAAACAAATACGGCTTTCGCCGTTTCGACGTGACCCTGGAGAACTGGCGCACCGAGCCCTACAATCGCTGGTCGTTCCAGAATGCCGGCGAACTGGTGCCGAGCGCCGAGATCGAAGTCGCGGAAGCTGCTCCCGAAGCGCCAGCCGGCGACCTCGAGGATTTGCTGGCCGAAAAAGTCATGCTCGAAGGCGAACCGGAAACCATTGCCGCTTTCCTCAATCGCTCGCATACCGACGCCTTCCTGGTCATGAAGGGCGGCAAATTCGTCGGCGAATACAATGCCCCGCATATGAAGCCGGCTGGCCGCCACATCATCTTTTCGATCAGCAAATCGCTGACGGCCATCCTTGCCGGAGTGGTCCAGGCCGACGGCTTGCTCGATCCTTCTGCACCGGTGACGGACTACGTCCCCGAAGCCAAGGGCTCGGCCTTCGGCGACGCGACGGTCCAGCACGTTCTGGACATGACGGTGGCGCTCGATTTCGAGGAACTCTACCTCGATCCCGAAAGCGCCTTTGCCCGCTATCGCCGCGCCATGCTGTGGAACCCCGCACGGTCGGACGCTCAGGAAACCCTGCCGGCCTTCCTGGTCAGCCTCCCCAAGCTCGCCGGCAAGGAACACGGCGAAATCTTCCGCTACCGCTCGCCCTGCTCCGATTTCCTCGGCATCATCGTCGAGCGCGCCTCGGGCAGGCGCTATACCGACCTGATGAGCGACCGCCTGTGGGCGCCGCTCGGCGCAAAGCTCAGCGGGCAGATCACGGTCGACGCCGTAGGCACGGCCCGGGCGGCCGGCGGCGTCTCGGTCTCGGCACGCGACCTTGCACGTGTCGGAGAGATGATGCGCTGCGGCGGCACTTTCGAAGGCCGCCGCATCCTGCCCGAAAGCTGGGTCGAGGACACGACGACCGGCGGCGACCGCGAAGCCTGGCGCAAGGGCGATTTCTCGTTCCTGCTTCCCAATGGCAGCTACCGCAACAAATGGTATCAGACCGGTTATGCCGGCGGCGCCTTTTGCGGCATCGGCATTCACGGCCAATGGCTCTATGTCGATCCGGCCACCGAAACCATTCTGGTCAAGATGTCGTCACAACCGCTACCGGTGGACGATGAGCTCGACAAGCAGGCGCTGACGTTGTTTCAGGCGGTTTCGGCGCTTGTTTAAGCGATACACTCGTCGGTTTCGAAGAAATCGGGCTGGAATTCTAATCTGTGCGCCCAAAAATACGCGGGGTTGGTAGTTTCGCCGCAATGGTGTAGGAGCAGGCGCCGTCGGATGATACAATTTGCCAGCGCAGACACCGAAGAATGACTTTGCACGATGATCTCTAGCAAGCCCGGCAGAACGCCAAGGCGCGGATTTTCTTCCGCCGCCTTGCTGTGGCTTGTCGTAGCGCTCGCTGCAGCACACGGTTTTCTCGGCGCAAATTCGCCTGTGCGTGCGGCGCGGCTGCTTGCCGACGGCATGGCTGCATCAGGCCAGGGCGCCGGCACCCCGAGCGGTGACCGGTCCGGCGCGGCCAACCCGCAGCGCCTTGTGGCCATCGCCGACTGGCGCGGCCTGGCGCTGAAATCCTTCCTCGCCGGCAGCGACACCGGCCCGGCCATATTGCCTGCCATGCAATGGCAGGTCACTGCCAGCCTGCATACTGGCCTCCTGGATCGCATCCCGGAGAGTTTTCGCGGGACTGCCACGACAATCCTTCGCGCACGAGCGCCACCTCAGGCCGCGTAAGGCATACGCCTTCCGCTCCGAAATGAATTTCCGAACGCGATCGCGTTTTGCCCGGTCAATCCAATGCCGGCATTGCGCGCAGACAGGACCAGAACAATGAGAACATCAAAATGGGTGATAGGGGCGTATACCCTTATCGTCCTCATCGGCGTCATCGCCGCCCTTCCCAACATGTTTACGCCGGCACAGCTCGCCATGCTGCCGAACTGGCTGCCCAAGCAGCAGATCACCCTCGGCCTCGATCTTCAGGGCGGCTCTCACCTCGTTCTTGAAGTGGACGCCAACGCGCTGAAGACCGACCGTCTGCGCTCATTGCTGGACGATGCCCGCGGCGCACTGCGCAACGAGCGCATCGCCACACAGTCGGCCCGCGTTGCCGGCGACGCCGTCGTTCTCACCATCACTGACGACGCCCAGCGCACCAAGGCGCTGGAGGTCCTGCAGAAGCTTGCGGTGCCGGTCAGTGCGACCGGTTTCGGCGGCGGCACTGCCGACATCGACGTAGCTTCGGCGCAGAACCAGATTACGATGAAGCTTACGGAAGCCGGTCTGCGCGACCGCCTTGACGCGGCACTCCAGCAGAGCCTGGAAATCGTGCGCCAGCGCGTCGATCAGGTCGGCGTCGCCGAGCCCACCATCCAGCGCGTCGGCTCCGACCGCATGCTCGTGCAGCTTCCGGGTCTTCAGGACCCGACACGTCTGCGCGAACTGCTCGGCAGCACGGCCAAGATGGAATTCCACATGGTTGCCAACAATGTCGAGCAGGGCCAGCCCGTGCCTCCCGGCGTGACCATGCTGCCGGACGCCAAGACCAGCCAGCAATATCCGATCGAAGATCGCGTCGCATTGAGCGGTGAGCGCCTGACGGATGCCCGCGCCGGCTTCGACCAGCGCACGCAGGAGCCGATCGTCTCCTTCCGCTTCGACAGCGTCGGCGCACGCCAGTTCGCTGAAATCACCACCGCCAATGTCAACCGCCCCTTCGCCATCGTGCTTGACGGCAAGGTGCTCAGCGCGCCGGTCATCCGCGAGCCGATCACCGGCGGCTCCGGCCAGATCAGCGGCAGCTTCACCGTCGAGGACACGACCGTGCTCTCGGCCCTGCTGCGCGCCGGCGCCCTGCCCGCGCCGCTGACTGTCATCGAGGAACGCACCGTCGGTCCCGATCTCGGCGGCGACATCATCCGCATGGGCGTCTACACCGGCATCGCCGGCTTCCTGCTGGTCGTGATCTTCATCGTCGCGCTCTACGGGGCGTGGGGCATGATCGCCAATTTCGCGCTGCTCCTGCATCTGGTCCTGACTATCGGTGCACTCGCCATGATCGGCGCAACACTCACCCTGCCCGGCATCGCCGGTATCATCCTCGGCATCGGCTTCGGCGTGGATGCCAACATCCTCATCAACGAGCGAATAAGGGAAGAAACCAAGAAAGGCATGAGCGCCTTCGCGGCGCTCGACCACGGCTTCAAGCGGGCCTACTCGACCATCGTCGACGCCAACGTCACATCGCTGATCGCCACCAGCCTGCTGTTCATGTTCGGCTCGGGCCCGGTGCGCGGCTTTGCCATCACCATGATGCTCGGCACCTGTATCTCGATGTTCACCGCCGTGGCCATCGTGCGCGTCATCATGGCGTCGGTGGTACGCCGCCGCAAAATGAAGACGATCACTATCGAACCGCTTATCCGCTTCTTCCCGGACAAGACGTCGATCAACTTCATGAACGCCCGCTATTTCGGCATCCTGGTTTCGGTGCTGCTGTCGCTGGCCTCCATCGGGCTGTTCTTCAAGCCGGGCCTGAATTACGGCATCGACTTCAAGGGCGGTATCCAGGTCGAGATCACGACCTCACAGCCAGCCGATCTCGCCCAGCTCAGAAGCACGCTCAGTGACCTCAACCTCGGCGAAATCGCACTCCAGAACATCGGCGGCGAGAGCAACGTGCTGATCCGCGTCCAGCGTCAGGAGGGCGGCGAGACTGCCCAGACTGCCGCTGTGAACGAGGTCAAGGCTGCGGTGCAGAAGCTCGATCCCGGCGTGAAGTTCGAACGCACGGAAGTCGTCGGACCCAAGGTCTCCGGCGAGCTGGCGCGTTCCGGCGTGCTCGCAGTGGTTCTGGCCGCGATCGCGATGCTCGCCTATATCTGGTGGCGGTTCGAATGGAACTTCGCCATCGGCGCGATTGCGACACTTATCCTCGACACCACCAAGACCATCGGCTTCTTCGCGCTGCTGGGGCTTGATTTCAACCTGACGGCCATCGCCGCGCTCCTGACGATCATCGGCTATTCGGTGAACGACAAGGTCGTGGTTTATGACCGGATGCGTGAAAACCTGCGCCTCTACAAGAAGATGCCGTTGCGCGAAATCATCGACATGAGCATCAATCAGGTGTTCGCGCGCTGTATCTACACCTCGGTCGCGATCCTGCTCTCGATGCTACCGATGGCGATCTGGGGCGGCAGTGCGGTTGAGAACTTCGCCATTCCGATGGTGTTCGGCGTTATCGTTGCGACAACGTCGTCGATCTTCATCGCAGCACCCATCCTGCTGTTCCTCGGCGACTGGTGGAAGCGGACGCATCCGGATCGCGAGCTTACGGCTTCGAAGGCGGTTGCCGCCAAGGGCTAAGCGCCCAACGAAAAAGCGGCGCCCTTCCAAAGAAGGGCGCCGCCAAACCTCAAATCGGATTTCAAAGAAAGCGTCGGTCTACCCCGGCGCTTTCTTTTTTGTCAGGCGCCCTGCCCGCGCATTTCCTTTACTGACGGCAGGAAGATCGTCAGAAGGCCGAGCAGAGGCAGGAACGAACAGATCATATAGACGTAGTCGATGCCCTTGATGTCGGCGACGACGCCGAGCACGGCTGCGGCCAGACCACCCATGCCGAAGGCGAAGCCGAAGAAGATGCCGGCGATCATGCCGACGCGGCCCGGCACCAGCTCCTGCGCAAAGACGACGATGGCCGAGAAGGCCGACGCAAGCACAAGACCGATAATGACGGTGAGTATGCGGGTCCAGAACAGGTCGGCATAGGGCAATGCGAGCGTGAACGGCAGGACGCCGAGGATCGAGAACCAGATGACGAATTTTCGGCCGAAGCGGTCGCCGATCGGGCCGCCTGCCACAGTTCCGACGGCCACTGCGCCGAGGAATATGAACAGCAGCACCTGGGCTTCCTGAACCGACACGCTGAATTTGTGGATGACGTAGAAGGTGTAGTAGCTCGACAGGCTGGCCATGTAGATGTTCTTGGTGCAGACCAACGTTGCCAGCACGATCAGCGCTATGACCACCTTGCGGCGCGGCAGCGAAACGGCATGGCTGCTTGCCGGACGCTTGGCGTTGGCCACGCGGTAGCGGTTGTACCAGCCGCTGACCTGCCACAGCACGAATATGCCGATGAGCGCTGCGATCGAAAACCAGGCAATGCTGTGCTGGCCTTTGGGCACGACGATGAAGGCCGCAAGCAGCGGCCCGAGCGACGAACCGAAATTGCCGCCGACCTGGAACACCGACTGTGCAAGACCGTAGCGCCCGCCGGAAGCCATGCGAGCAACGCGCGAGGATTCCGGGTGGAAGATGGCCGAGCCGATACCGATCAGGGCCGCGCCGAGGAGCAGGACAGTATAGCTGCCGGCATAGGCGAGCACGATCAGGCCGATCATCGTCGAAGCCATGCCAAGCGGCAGCGAATATGGCATCGGCCTCTTGTCGGTGTACATGCCTACAAGCGGCTGCAGCAGCGACGCCGTGACCTGGAAAGTCATGGTGAGCAGGCCGATCTGCCAGAAATCGAGGCCGTAGCCGGTTTTCAGCATCGGGTAGATGGCCGCCAGAAGCGACTGCATCACATCGTTGAGCAGGTGGCAGAAGCTCACCGCCAGCAAGATGGCATAAACTGTACTGTCTGCTTGGACGCGGCCTGCGGTCGCCGTGGTATCGGTCACGATGGTTCTTCCTGAATTTGGCCAGCCGAGTACAGCCGGCGCGTGCGGGCGCAGCGCCTGCAAGCGTCTCATAGACCCGCTCGGGGATTACGTCTTAGGTCAGACGGCGATCTTCCCATGGGGCAGATCGCCATCCGGTTTCTGGGTTCAGCGCTCGCCGAGATCGCGCACAGCACCTCGATCGGCAGAGGTTGCGAAGGCCGCATAGGCTTTGAGTGCGGTCGTCACCTTGCGCTTGCGCTGCTCGCTCGGCTTCCAGCCCTTGGCATCCTGCTCGGCGCGGCGGGCAGCGATTTCAGCCTCGTCGACGCGCAGCGAGATGGTGCGGTTCGGGATGTCGATGTCGATCATGTCGCCTTCGCGCACGATACCGATAAGGCCGCCATTGGCGGCTTCCGGCGAGACGTGGCCGATGGAGAGACCCGACGTGCCGCCGGAGAAGCGGCCATCCGTGATCAAGGCGCAGGCTTTGCCGAGGCCCTTCGACTTCAGATAGCTGGTCGGATAGAGCATTTCCTGCATGCCCGGTCCGCCCTTCGGCCCTTCGTAGCGAATGACGACGACGTCGCCGGCCTTGACCTCATTGGCGAGGATCGCCTTGACGGACGAATCCTGGCTTTCGAAAACGCGCGCCGGGCCGGAGAACTTCAGGATCGATTCATCGACGCCCGCCGTCTTCACGATGCAGCCATTGATCGCGATATTTCCTTTTAGAACCGCAAGTCCGCCATCCTTGGAGAACGGGTGCTGCGCATCGCGGATGACGCCGTTTTCGCGGTCGAGATCCAGTTCCTTCCAGCGCGCGCTCTGGCTGAACGCGACCTGCGTCGGCACGCCGCCGGGAGCCGCACTGAAGAGCTCGAGTGCTGCCGGATTGTCGGTGACGGCGATGTCCCATTTCGACAAGGCGTCGCCAAGCGTCTTCTCATGCACGGTCGGCAGATCGACATTGAGCAGGCCGGCGCGGTTCAGTTCGCCGAGGATCGCCATGATGCCGCCTGCCCGGTGCACATCTTCCATGTGAACGTCGGACTTTGCCGGAGCGACCTTGGAGAGACACGGAACCCTGCGCGACAGACGGTCGATGTCGTCCATCGTGAAATCGACTTCGCCTTCGTGTGCCGCGGCGAGAATGTGCAGAACCGTGTTGGTCGAGCCGCCCATGGCAATGTCGAGCGCCATGGCGTTCTCGAAGGCACCCTTCGAGGCAATGGTGCGCGGCAGCGCGGTCTCATCATCGCCCTCGTAATACCGCTTTGCCAGAGCGACGATCCTGCGGCCCGCTTCGAGGAACAGCTTTTCACGATCCGAGTGGGTTGCCAGCGTCGAGCCGTTGCCGGGAAGCGACAGGCCGAGCGCTTCGGTCAGGCAGTTCATCGAATTTGCAGTGAACATGCCGGAGCACGAACCGCAGGTCGGGCAAGCCGAACGTTCGATGGTCTGGACGTCTTCATCGGACATCTTGTCATCGGCGGCAGCAACCATCGCATCGACCAGATCGAGCGCGTGGATCTTGCCATCGGAAAGCACGACCTTGCCGGCTTCCATCGGCCCGCCTGAAACGAAGACGGTCGGGATGTTGAGGCGCAGCGATGCCATCAGCATGCCGGGCGTGATCTTGTCGCAATTGGAGATGCAGACCATGGCGTCGGCGCAATGCGCATTGACCATGTATTCGACGGAGTCCGCGATCAGTTCGCGCGACGGCAGCGAATAAAGCATGCCGTCATGGCCCATGGCGATGCCGTCATCGACGGCGATGGTGTTGAATTCCTTGGCGACGCCGCCGGCCTTCTCGATCTCGCGCGCCACGAGCTGGCCGAGATCCTTGAGATGCACATGCCCCGGCACGAACTGCGTGAACGAGTTTACCACCGCGATAATCGGCTTGCCGAAATCCGAGTCCTTCATGCCTGTGGCGCGCCACAGGCCGCGAGCGCCTGCCATGTTGCGGCCGTGGGTGGTTGTGCGGGAACGGTAAGCGGGCATCGGATTTTCCTAAGCTAAGCCTTGGACCCCTGAGATGGATCGCGGGGATCGTACGATAAAACAAAGATTTACGGGATGCAGCCGATTCATTTTGTGAGCAGCCCACAGCCCACCGAAGGCCCAATTCCGGCAGCAGGATGTGGCGGAATTTCCGCCTCCTGCGCCACAACCGTACCCGCGGGTACGGTTGTCATAGCGCAAAGCTATGGCCACGTCACTATGCTGGCATGAGATTTTGCCGTCTTTGGTTCAGCCGGCCGGAAAGATGCGGAAATCGCTACTCGGCAGCCGCGTTCTTCGACGTGCTGGCGCTGCGCATGAAATCATCGAGCGCCTGGCGCTGGGCCTCGTTCATGTGCAGGCCGCGCTTGGTGCGCCGCCACAGCACATCCTCGGCCGTCACCGCCCACTCATGCGCCATGAGGTAGCGCACCTCGACCTCATACAGATCGGCGCCGAAATTCCGGCCGAGATCACCAGGCGAAATCGCCGAGCCGAGAAGTTTCGACGCCAGCGTGCCGTAAAGCCGTGTCAGCCGACGGGCGTGGGGGCCATCGAGAAACGGATAGGCCGCCATCAGTTTCCTGACCTGCGCATCAAAGCCTGTCGCAAAGAAATCGCCGCCCGGCAAAGGCGCGCCCGCCGTCCACTCGGCACCACGCTTGCCGAGATGCACCTCGATCTTTTCCAGCATCGATTGGGCGAGCCGGCGATAGGTGGTGATCTTGCCGCCGAAGACATTGACCAGCGGCGCTCCGTCGCTGGTGTCGGATTTCAGGACGTAGTCGCGCGTCGCCTCCTGCGCCATCGAGGCGCCGTCGTCGTAAAGCGGCCGCACCGCCGAATAGGTCCAGACGATGTCCTCGCGCCTGACGGGTGCCGCGAAATACTCGCTCGCCGCATTGCAGAGATAATCGGTTTCGGCCTCGCTGATCTTCACATCATGCGGATCGCCGTCGAAATCCCGGTCGGTGGTGCCGATGAGGGTAAAATCCTCCTCATAGGGAATGGCGAAAATGATGCGCCCGTCCTTGTTCTGGAAGAAATAGGCGCGCGGATCGTCAAACTTTTTGCGGATGACGATGTGGCTACCCTGCACCAACCGAACATTGTGGACATCGTTGCGCCCGACCGCGCCCGCAAGCACGGCATCGACCCAAGGCCCGCCGGCATTGACGATCAGCCGCGCCCTCACCTCCTGCGTTTCGCCCGTCCGCTGGTCCTCGAGGTTGATGAGCCAGTGCTCACCCTCGCGCCGCGCGCTGACCACTTTGGTGCGCGTGCGGATATCGGCGCCGCGGTCGGCAGCGTCGCGCGCGTTCAGCACGACAAGACGCGCATCGTTGACCCAGCCGTCGGAATATTCGAATGCCTTGGAAAACAACGGCTTCAGCGGCTTTCCTGCCGGATCGTTGCGCATGTCCAGCGTCTTCGTCGCCGGTAGCAGCTTGCGGCCGCCAATATGATCGTAGAGGAACAGGCCGAGCCGGATCAGCCATGCTGGCCGCAGGCCCTTGGCATAAGGCAGCACGAAGCGCATCGGCCAGATGATGTGCGGCGCCATCTTCCACAGCACCTCGCGTTCCATCAGGGATTCCCGCACCAGCCGGAACTCGTAATGTTCGAGATAGCGCAAGCCGCCATGAATGAGCTTGGTCGAACCTGACGACGTGCCGCTGGCAAGGTCGTTCATCTCGGCAAGGCAAACCGAATAGCCGCGACCGACCGCGTCGCGTGCGATACCGCACCCATTGATACCGCCGCCGATGATGAAGATGTCGTAGGTCGAGGGTTCGGTCACGATTTTCTCCGGCTGGTCGCCGCATTCTCTTCAGTTCCCCACTACCCAATTTTGAACTTTTTCGCAATCGAAACGAGCGTAAAACGAAAATTCTTCGCAAGAAAAACACATGACTGAAAATGCCGGACCCCGCCATCCGGCGGATTGACGGCCACAGGGATTTCACGCCATACAGATTGCGTTAAGTTCTCAGGGCGGGGTGTAACTCCCCACCGGCGGTAAGAGCGAAAGCTTGAGCCCGCGAGCGCTTCCCGGACTTTCCGGGAAGGTCAGCAGATCCGGTTTGATTCCGGAGCCGACGGTCATAGTCCGGATGGAAGAGAACGAACGGGATCATGCCGCTTAACCGCGGACGAAGTCCTGTCTCGTGCGTCCTGATTCTGGTCATTGAACGGAGTAAGGACCCATGAATCAGATATCCCCTCGTGAATTCGAAACCCGCCGCGTCGCCGTCATTCGTGCACGCTGGCATTCAGAAATCGTCGACCAGTGCGTCGAGTCTTTCGTCAGCGCCACGCAGGCGCTTTCGAATGGCAAGACAGTTGTCGAGATATTCGACGTGCCCGGCGCACTCGAAATACCGCTCCACGCCAAGCTGCTTGCCGAAACCGGCCGGTTCGACGCTATTCTCGGCACCGCTTTCGTCGTCGATGGTGGCATCTACCGGCACGACTTCGTGGCAGGCACGGTGCTCGACGGAATGATGAATGTTCAGCTTGCCACCGATGTGCCGGTCCTGTCGGCGGTGCTGACCCCGCACCACTTCCACGACAGCGAAGAGCACCGCAAATTCTTCTTCGACCACTTCAAGGTAAAGGGGAACGAAGCGGCGAACGCCTGTTTCCACATCCTCAATGCGCGGGCGATGATCGCAGCGTAAGATTCTGGAATTTCAAGGAAAAATAAAGCGGCGCGAGCGAAGGAACGCTTGCGCCGCTTCTCTTTTCTGGCCTGTCTAACAAGGATTTTTCGCCGGCATACGAATCCCGCTTGCCATCCAGAGATTCACTTAATAGCTTGTAAAGTGAACCGTGGGGAGACGGATGAAGCTGATCGACGATGAAAGCCCGGCAGATGGCGCCACGTCCAGGACGGAGGCTCGCCGCTCGACAGTGCTGGGGGATCGCGTCAAGACATTCCGCACTGCCCGCCGCCTGACATTGCGCCAGCTCGGCGACCTGACCGGCACCACCGCAAGCTTTCTCAGCCAGCTCGAACGCGGCCTTTCCGGCGCCAACACGTCCACGCTGATGCTAATCGCCAATGCGCTGGGCATCAGCGTCGCCGATCTTTTTGAAGACTCCGGGGTATCGACGCACAAGGTGCTGACACGCGCCGAGCGCCCGGCCCTGCCGGTGAGCGAAGGTTATCGCAAGACGCTGCTTTCGCGTCGTCCGATCCACGATGTCGAAGTCTATTCGGGTGAGTTCGCGGTCGACGGCTCAACCGGCGACCTGCCCTACACCCATGGCAATGCGCATGAGATGTTCCTCGTCCTGCGCGGCAAGCTGCAACTGACGCTCGGCGATGAAACCTTCATCCTCGAGGAAGGCGACAGCATCGAATACGCGACCTCGACCCCGCACAAGACGGTCAATGTCGGCAATGTGCCGGCCGAGGTTTTGTGGATCATCGCGCCCCCGACGAGCGGCGCAGTCGAGCTCGATGAATATGTGCCCCGGAAAAAGCTCGCACCCGGGACGCCAAAATCAAATAGCGGGTCATCGGAGACAGAATAAAATGGGATATAGATCGACATTTGCCGGCGCGACGGCGCTTGCCGTTATTGCCGCCGTCGCTCATGCACAGGAAGCACCGGCTGCCGGCACCATCGTGGACGGCTCGCTCAAGGGCAAGACTCTCACCTTCGTTTCCTACGGCGGCATCTATCAGGATGGCCAGGTCGCGGCGCTGAAGGAGTTCGTCGACAAGTCTGGCGTGACGCTGCTCAATGACGGCCCGACCGAGATCGCCAAGCTGCAGGCGCAGGTCGAATCCGGCAACGTCACCTGGGACGTGGTCGATACTGCTGACCTGCCGCCCTACGTGCATTGCGGCAAGCTGTTCCAGAAGCTCGACCTGACCAAGATCGACGTTTCGCACATCCCGGCCGGCCAGGTCGGCGAATGCAGCGTGCCTGCGATGAACTACGGCATGGTCCTGATGTACAAGAACGATGCCTACAAGGATAACCCGCCGAAGAGCTGGAAGGACTTCTTCGACACCGAGAAGTTCCCCGGCATCCGCGCCATCGACGGCAGCGGTGATCCGATCGGCGCGCTTATCGAACAGGGCATCATCGCCGATGGCGGCTCCGTCGAGAACATGACGCCGGCCGACATCGACAAGGGCATCGCCAAGATCAAGGCGCTCGGCCCGGACACGATCTTCTGGAAAACGGGCGCCGAGTCGCAGCAGCTCGCCGAGTCCGGCGAGGCCGACATGGTCATGATGTGGACCGGCCGCGCCATGACGGCAGTCAAGAACGGCGCGCAGTACACGCCGGTCTGGAACGACTGGATGGTCGTGATGGACCAGCTGACCATCCCGGTCGGCGTCAAGGACACCGATGCGGCCTACGCGCTGATCAACGCCTATCTTGGCAAGCAGGCGCAGGAAATCCTGACCGAGCAGACCTCCTACTCGCCGATCAACGACGAAGCCCAGCCGAAGGTCGACGATTCTGTCGCTGCCTTCCTCACCAACACGCCGGATCGCGTCAAGCAGGGCTACCAGCAGAACATCAAGTTCTGGGTCGCCAACTTCGACGCAGCTTCCGAAAAGTGGACCGCACTCATGGCCGGCAACTAAGCCAGCCCATGCAAGCCTGGAACAGTAAAGCGTGAACCAGACAATCGACACGACAACGGCCGGGGGTTCCGATCCCCGGCCAGCCGGCCGCTCAGCATCCGAGCCGCGCCGCTGGCGGCTGGCGGACTATCCGTCGCTGCTAACCGTTCCGGCCATCCTGCTGCTCATTGCGGCAATGGCCTATCCGCTGCTGACGATCGTGCTGCGCAGCTTTTCCGAGCCCGAATGGGGCCTGCAGAACTACGTCTGGTTCTTCTCCACGCCAGTTAATCTCACCGTCCTTGCCCGCACCTTTTCCATTTCCGCCTGCGTCACCATCGTCTGCGTGATCGCGGCCTATCCTTATGCCTATCTGATGACGACAGTCGGCCCGCGCATGCGCCTCGTCCTCATCATGTGCGTGCTGGTGCCTTTCTGGGTCAGCGGCGTAGTGCGCACGCTCGCCTGGGTGATCCTGCTTCAGGATTCCGGCGTCATCAATTCGACCTTGAAGGCCATCGGCTTCAGCTCGATCCGGCTCATCCGCACCCAGACCGGCGTCGTCATCGGCATGGCGCAGGTGCTTCTGCCCTTCATGATCCTGCCGCTCTATTCGGTCATGCGCGGCATCGACCTGCGATTGGTGCAGGCGGCACGCAGCCTCGGCGCGCGGCCGGCGCTCGCCTTCCTGCAGGTCTATCTGCCGCTGTCGCTGCCCGGCGTATTCGCCGGCGCGATCATCGTCTTCATCCTGTCGCTCGGCTTCTACATCACCCCCGCTCTGCTCGGCGGCCCGCGCAGCACCATGCTGTCGACGCTGGTGCAAAGCCAGGTGCTGAGCCTGCTCAACTGGGGTCGTGGCGGCACCATGGGCGTCGTGCTGCTGGTCTCGACCTTCGTGCTTCTGGCGATCGCCGCGCCCTTGATGCGCCAGCGCCACAAGCAGGCATCGAGGAGCTGACGATGAAACCGTTCCGCATCATCCTCGGCCTGTTCTGCCTGCTGGTTGCCATCTGGCTCATCATGCCGACGCTCGTCGTCATCCCGATGTCCTTCAACGACAAGAAGTCGCTGGCCTTCCCGCCGTCCGGCTTCTCCTGGCAGTGGTACGCCAACTTCTTCACCAATCCCGAATGGTCGAACAGCCTTCTCAATTCGCTGAAGGTCGCCGGCATCGTCGCCGTCGTCGCCACCTTCATCGGCACGCTGGCCGCGTTGGGCCTCAGCCGCATGAAGCATTCCGGCGCCGGCATATTGCGCGCCATCCTCATCACGCCGATGGTCGTGCCCGGCGTGGTGCTGGCGATCGGCATCTACGCGGTCTATCTCAACTACCAGCTTGTGGGCACCACGCTGGGCTTCGTGCTTGCCCATACGATGCTAGCGATCCCCTTCGTCATCATTGCGGTCTCCGCGAGCCTTGAAGTGTTCGACGTAAGGCTCGAAACGGCTGCGGCAAGCCTCGGCGCCAACCGCTTCACCGCTTTCCGCACGATCACGCTACCGCTGATCGCGCCAGGCATCCTGTCCGGTCTGCTGTTTGCCTTCGTGACATCCTTCGACGAGATCATCGTCGCGCTGTTCATCACCAGCCCCTATCTGAAGACCCTGCCCGTGCAGATCTTCACCAGCATCACCCGCGACGCCGACCCGACCGTCGCCGCCGTCGGAACCATCATTTTCCTCGCCACCACACTCGTGATCGCCGCAGGGCTGATCATCGGCTCGAAATCCAAAAGGAGCTGACATGTCCACGTCCAAGACCAGAGAACGCGGCGCAGCGATCGATATCCGGGATGCCACGAAACGCTACGGCAAGTTCACCGCGCTCGACAACGTCAGCCTCCATATCGAGCCGGGCGAGTTCATGACGCTGCTCGGGCCCTCGGGCTCGGGCAAGACGACGACGCTGAACGTGGTCGCCGGCTTCACCGACCTCACTTCCGGCGACCTTTCGGTCGGCGGCGAAAGCATCGTCGGCGTGCCGGCGCACAAGCGCAACATCGGCGTCGTGTTCCAGCATTACGCGCTGTTTCCGCATATGACGGTCGGCAAGAACGTCGCCTATCCGCTCACCCTTCGCGGCGTCGAAAAGGGCGAGCGCGAGCGCCGCGTCAAGGCGGCGCTCGACATGGTCAAGATGGCCGACTTCGCCCATCGCTATCCAAGCGAGCTTTCCGGCGGACAGCAGCAGCGCGTGGCGCTCGCCCGCGCCATCGTCTTCGATCCGCCACTGCTTCTGATGGACGAGCCGCTCGGCGCGCTCGACAAGAAGCTGCGCGAATG
Organism: Mesorhizobium sp. YR577; assembly: GCF_900116595.1. Classification (NCBI taxonomy): domain Bacteria; kingdom Pseudomonadati; phylum Pseudomonadota; class Alphaproteobacteria; order Hyphomicrobiales; family Phyllobacteriaceae; genus Mesorhizobium; species Mesorhizobium sp. YR577. The sequence goes on from NZ_FPBI01000006.1 coordinate 77,565, forward strand.
GCTGCAGCTCGAGATCAAGCGCATCCACCGCGAACTCGGCACCACCTTCGTCTATGTCACCCACGATCAGGAAGAAGCGCTGGTGCTCTCCGACCGCATCGCAGTGTTCAACCAGGGCCGCATCGAGCAGATCGGCACCGGCCGCCAGCTCTATGACGAACCGGCAACGCTGTTCGTCGGCAAGTTCATCGGTGAATCAACGACCTTGCGCGGCAAGGCCGAAACATCAGGCCTTGAGACCGGTCTGACCATCGCCGGCCAGAAGATCGTAGCAAAGGAAAAACTCGCTGGCGGCGAGACGCCGGTGATCCTGCTACGCCCCGAAAAACTGTCGCTCGCAGCCGCCAAGGCACCCATCACCGACGGGCAGAACAGCCTTGCCGGCCAGGTCAGCGAGGCGATCTATCTCGGCTCGGGCTCTAAATACCAGGTCGTGCTGCGCGACGGCTCGATTGCAGTCGTGCGCTCTTCGCTGGAGGCAAAGCCCTTTGCCATCGGCGACGAGGTCGATCTGCGCTGGTCGGTGGAGGATTCCAAGCTGCTCGCCGACGACGACCGCGCCGACATGACGCTGACCTGACCCCCTCATTCCCCCTCGCAGGATTTTTTGAACATGGACGCCAAAGTCAATGGCAACGTCTCCTTCTGGTATGCCGATATCGGCCTGCCGGCCTTTCGCGCACCGCTTCCCGGCGATCTTGAAGCCGACGTCTGCATCGTCGGCGCGGGCTACACAGGCCTGTGGACGGCCTACTATCTGAAGAAGGCCGATCCCTCGATCCGCATCGCCATCGTCGAAAAGGAATTCGCCGGCTTCGGCGCTTCCGGCCGCAATGGCGGCTGGCTGTCCGGCGGCTTCGGCTGGTCGCGCGAAAAATACCTGAAGACCTCGACGCGCGGCGCCGTCATCGACATGCAGCGCGCCATGTACGGCACGGTCGAGGAGGTGATTTCGGTCACTGAAGCCGAAGGCATCGACGCCGACATCCTGCGCACGGACAACATCACCGTCGCCACCAACAAGCCGCAGCTCGACCGCGCCCGCGCCGAATATGAAGAGGCCAAGGCATGGGAAATGCCGGCCGACCGCATCGAATTTCTAAGCGCCGCCGATGCCCGCGCCCGCATCGCCATCCACAATGTGCAGGGCGCCTATGTGCTGCGCGGCATGGCACGTGTGCAGCCGGCCAAGCTGGTGCGCGGCCTCTCCGACGCCGTCGAGCGCCTTGGCGTGCCGATCTATGAGCAGACGACCGTGACCGGCATCGAAAAGGGCAAGGTCACGACCAATCGCGGCACGGTGCGCGCGCCCATCATCATCCGCGCCACGGAAGGTTTCACTGCCGGCATCCCCGGCAACGAACGGCTCTGGCTGCCGCTCAACAGCGCGCAGATCATCACCGAGCCGGTGTCGGACGCGCTGTGGGACGAGATCGGCTGGAAGGGCCATGAGCTGCTGGGCGACGCCGCCCACGCCTATTGCTACGCCCAGCGCACCCGCGAGGGTCGCATCACCATGGGCGGGCGCGGCGTGCCCTATCGCTACGGCTCGCAGACCGACGTGCGCGGCCAGACCCAGCAGCTGACGATCGAAAAGCTCCACGCGATCCTCGCACGCCTTCTGCCGCAGACCAAGAACCTGCGCATCGACCACGCCTGGTGTGGGGTGCTCGGCGTGCCGCGCGACTGGTGCACGACTGCCGGCCTCGACCCTGAAACCGGCATCGGCTGGGCCGGCGGCTATGTCGGGCTCGGCGTCTCGAGCTCGAACCTCTCGGGCCGCACGCTGCGCGACCTCATCCTGCGCCGCGACACCGAACTGACCCGCCTGCCCTGGGTCAACCGCCAGGTCAGCAAATGGGAGCCCGAGCCGATGCGCTGGCTGGGTGTGCACTCCATGTATCAGCTCTACCGCATGGCCGACGAACGCGAGGAAGCTGGTCTCGATCACACCTCGAAGCTGGCCGCCATCGCCGATCGCATCACCGGGCACTGAGGAAACTCGGACCCCGTCGAATCGCACTCATGCGCCGTTGGTTCGGCGCGTGACCTCACCAAAACGCCAGCAGAGCATATTCTTGCATAACTTTGGATAACATCATGACCGACTTCCAGACCTTCGCCCACCTCGCCTCCATCGATCTCGGCGAGCCCGCGCCGAAGCCGACCTCGCTTGAGGGCAATCAGGTCGAGGCTGCAAAGACGCTATGGTCTTCGCCGGACGGAAAGCTGGAAGTGGGTGTATGGGAATGCACGCCGGGCCGCTTCACAGCATCGCGCGATACCAATTCGGAAACCTGCCACATCGTTTCCGGCCGTGTCTCGCTGCATGGCCCGGATGGCCGCAGCCAGGAGGTGAGTGCCGGCGAAATGCTGGTTCTGCCGAAGGGCTGGCGCGGCGAATGGACGATCCACGAAAAGACGCGGAAGCTCTACATCATTCACGAAGAGGCGTAGCCGTCACTGAAGATCGCGCCTGTGCGTTGAAGCCGGCGCGGTCCTGATTGCGATCAGGCCTTGGAGCCGCCGGCCTTGCGCTTCGGCGCGACCGGATTGGCAGCGGCGCGGGCCAGATCTTCAGCCTCTTTCTGCAAACGCAGTTCACGCAGCCTGGCGGTCTTGGCTTCGCGTTCGTTGCCGATAGCGTCATGCTCGTCGACAATGCGATTGCGGGCAAGCGATTGGGTCTGTGCCTTGCTGAAGGCAAGCTCGGCCTGCTCGCGAGTCTTTTGGGAATTGTCGGCCATGGTTTGCCTCCTGGAGCAACCAAGCATCGCTTCGAAACGCTTTCGAAGAATGCGAAAACAAAAATTACACAGCACTGAGACTTGTCACCCACCCCGTAGCTGTGAGCGCGGGTGGAGCTGAAACAAAAAAGGCCAGGCAATTGCCTGACCCTTCCTTGTCATTCGTCTTGCCAACGGTGCCAGTACATCCGTGGTCACCGGCTGGACGAATGATATTTATGCAGCCTGAAGCTGGTCAGCCGACATCTTGCCGGACTTGTTGTCCCGCACCATCTCGTAGCTGATCTTCTGGCCTTCGACGATGTCGCGCATACCAGCGCGCTCGACTGCGGAGATATGGACGAAAACGTCCTGGCCGCCATCATCAGGCTGGATGAAACCGAAGCCCTTAGTCGAATTGAACCACTTTACTGTTCCGGTGCTCATAGCGAACCCTTTCACGGAAAATATTAATCATTCACCGCACGAATGCGCGATGATTTTCACATCTCGATTTTGAAGGGAAGTTCGTCAGGAGCGCGCTAAGCGTGCGCAAAACCAAAATTCGATCTAACAAATATCGATGAAAAACTTCTAAACTTCTTCAACCGAATAGTCAAATTATTTATTTTTATTGAGATTTCTCGGGCGAAATACGTCGCGGCCAATTTTACTTGTCAGGCAAAATTCCTGGTAGCATCGTCTTCGCACATCGATCCCTACCGCCAGAAATCGAAAGACGCAGCATGACAGAAGCAGGCAACAAGCAGAGCGGCATCGCCTTTCGCGCACTCCGCAACGGCAAGACAAATGCGATCGACGCCGATCAAATCGAAGTCGCGCTTCCCAACGGCGTGACATTCCTGATCTCGGCCGCTGAGCGCCCGCAAGGCGGCATCGCCCTGCACATCCCGGCCAAAGGCCCGGACGATCCACAATCCAGCGTCTTTTCCATCGAACCGGGCGCTGCCCACACGATCTTCATCCGCGCCACGCTCTACGACCGCGACACAGACGACGGCCTGCGACCGGAAGACCTCAACGCTTCAAACGACGATTGACGTTTACGCCGGCGCGAGCAGCAGGCTCGTTTCCGTCCTCGAAATGCCGTCGATCATGCGCACGTCATAGAGAACCCTGTCGAAATCGAGCAGCGTCGCGACCTCGACTTCCGCGACCAGATCGAACGCGCCATTGGTGGTGTAGAGCGTCTTGATGCCGGGCATAGCCTTGAGCGACTGCACCACGCGGCGCGTATTCTTGCCTTCCACCTCGATCATCATCACCGCCGACACCCGGTCGCCGGAAAGATCCGAGCGGACGCGAACGGTGAAGCCGGCGATCTCCTTGGTCTCGACCAGCCGGTCGAGCCTGTTCTGCACCGTGCCGCGCGAAACGCCGAGCATGGTCGCCAGTTTTGAAAGCGGCGCACGCCCGTCTATGCGCAAGGCGGAAATCAGGCGTCGATCAAGGTCGTCCATATTCGTCTCGATGATAGTTTGAGCAAAGCATTTGGCGTTTTGCTCAAATGACTATGCAAATATACACATGTCTAGCATATTCTTTGATATCGCCTGACCGTAATTTCACCAAACCGGGTCGTTGAGCCATCACAACAAAAGCTTGCCCGGCCTGGGATTTCGATCATGCTTCATCAGCCAAAAGACCTTTCCAACGTGCAATCCGGCGCGTTGCGGATATTCGACAGATTGCCCAGGAATATCGCCCTGTTCGGCGCGCCCGTCCAGGAAGGCGCGGGAAAGCTGGGCTGCAAGATGGGCCCGGATGCTCTGCGCGTTGCCGACCTACCCAAGGAACTGGCAAGCCTCGGCCATGCCGTGACGGACCACGGCGATCTCACGCCGGAACTGGTCACCGACCTGACAATCCCCGGCGCTGCTCTCCACGCCGAAATCATAACCGGCTGGACGCGGACGCTCGACAAGGCCGCCTATGGCGCGCTCGCGGCCGGGCAGTTGCCGGTCTTCCTCGGCGGCGATCACAGCCTGTCGATGGGTTCGGTGTCGGGTGCCGCCCGCTTCGCTGCGGAAGCCGGCCGGCCGCTTCATGTGCTGTGGCTCGATGCCCATTCCGATTTCAACACGCCGCTGACTTCGCCGTCCGGCAACATGCATGGCATGCCGGTCGCCTTCTTCTGCGGCCGTCCCGGCATGGAGGGCATTCTCCCGAACGACCGACCGCTGGTCAGGCCGCAGGATGTTTCGATCTACGGCGCCCGCTCGATCGATCACGACGAACGCAAGGCGCTCCGCGAAGCCGGTGTCAATGTCTTCGACATGCGCGTGATCGACGAGCGCGGCACCGGCGGCATCATGCGCGACATTCTCGACCGCGTCGAAGCCGAAAACGCCATGCTGCATGTCAGCTTCGATGTCGATTTCCTCGATCCGGACCTGGCGCCGGGCGTCGGCACCGCCGTGCGCGGCGGCGTCACCTATCGCGAGGCCCATCTGGTCATGGAAATGCTGGCCGATCGCGGCGTGACAACCTCACTCGATCTGGTCGAACTCAACCCCTTCCTCGACGATCGCGGCAAGAGCGCGCTGCTGGTCGTCGAATTGATTGCCAGCCTGTTCGGCCGGCAGGTCTTCGAACGCTAACCCAGCAAAGCCGTCAGCGCTACGCCACCCGCCTCGCCCGCGGCCGCGCCTCGGCAACGATCGTGCGCGCCATGGCGTCGGCCACGAAGTTCGGGCCTTCGCCGCTGGCCTCGGCTGCATCGAAAACCGCAGCCAGCCGCTCGGGAATGCGGCACACGCGCTCATCGACGGCAGCACTCGCCTCGCCCATCTTCTCGGCCACGACATTGATGATACCACCGGCATTCACCAGATAGTCCGGCGCATAGAGAATGCCACGCGCAGCCAGTCGCCTGCCGTCTTCCGGCACCGCAAGTTGGTTGTTGGCCGCGCCGCAGACCACTTTGGCTTTCAGGTTTTCGATGGAACGCTCGTTGAGCACCGCGCCAAGGGCGCAAGGTGCGACAACATCGACATCTGCCGAGAGCACGTCCTCGGGTCTGACGACCACGGCCCCGTAAAGATGGGCAGCCTTGGCGGCACGCTCGGCCGAGCCGTCGGCTACCACAAGATGCGCACCGTCCTGGTGCAGCAGGCGGCAAAGCTCCATGCCGACATTGCCGACGCCCTGGACGGCCACTGTCCTGCCGGCAAGCTTTCCGCCCAACCGGCGCTCGACCGCATGGCGCAGCGAAAGAAACACGCCGAGCGCCGTCCACGGCGAGGGATCGCCACCGGCATGGCTGCCATTCGAAGGCAGGCCGGCGACATGACGGGTTACGCTGTGCACCGCCTGCATGTCCGAGACATGGGTGCCGACATCCTCTGCCGTGATGTAGTTCCCGCCGAGGCTATCCACCGCCTTGCCGAATGCCTTGAAGAGCGCTTCCCGGTCGAATTCGCCTTCCGGCCGCATGATGACGGCCTTGCCGCCGCCGAAGGGCAGGCCGGCCAGCGCGTTCTTGTAGGTCATGCCTTCGGCCAGACGCGAGGCGTCGGCGATTGCATCATCCTTCTGTGCATAGGACCAGAACCGGCAGCCACCAGCGGCAGGCCCAAGTGCGGTCGAATGAATGACGATGATGGCGCGCAACCCGGTTGCCGGATCATCGAAGAAGCTGACCTTTTCGGCCGACGCGCTGCCTGTGGTGAAAGTCTCGATCATTTGAATCTCCCAATTCCCATTAGGAGAATAGTAGCTGCGCAGTTAGGAAATTTTCTGCCTAATATATTGCTATTATCAAAAATTGTGACATTAATAATGCTCAACAAGCCTCGACATACGGTTGATCTATGCCGAACGATCTCGACCCGCTCGACCGTCGCATCCTGCTGCTGATGCAGGATGATGCTTCGCGTTCCACGGCCGAGATCGCCGACATGGTCGGCATGTCACAGTCGCCGTGCTGGCGGCGCATCCAGCGGCTGAAGGACGAGGGCTATATTACCCGGCAGGTCGCCATCATCGATCGCCGCAAGGTCGGGCTGAACGCGCAGATCTTCGCGCTGGTGAAGCTGACCATGCACGGCCGGCAAAATCTCGAGGATTTCGCCAATGCCATCCGCTCCTATGACGAGGTATTGGAATGCCACGTGCTGATGGGCACGTTCGACTTCCTGATCCGCGTCGTCGCCGCCGACAACGACGCCTATCAATCTTTCTTCTTCGAAAAACTCAGCAGCCTGCCCGGCATCCAGGAAGTGAACTCCATCGTCTCGCTTTCCGAGATCAAGTCGACGACGGCGCTGCCGCTATGACGCAACCGAGCCAGGCATGTTCGCGAACTTGACCATGGCTACCGAATGTAATTGGCTTCGGATTGAAGCCGGGAGGAACAAGGCATGACCGAAGGCAGCCCGCTTAGCCTGCATGTGCCCGAGCCGGAGGTACGCCCCGGCGGCACGCCAGACTTCTCCAACGTGCCGATACCCAAGGCCGGCTCGGTGCCGCGCCCTGAGGTGGATGCCGATCCGAAATCGATCCGCGACCTCGCCTATTCGATCATCCGCGTGCTCAACCGCGAAGGCGAGGCCGTAGGACCGTGGGCCGGCACGCTGACCGACGAGGAGCTTGCCGAGGGCCTGCGCCACATGATGACGCTGCGCGCCTTCGACACCCGCATGCAGATGGCGCAACGGCAGGGCAAGACCTCCTTCTACATGCAGCACATGGGCGAGGAAGCGGTGAGCTGCGCCTTCCGCAAGGCGCTTAACCAGGGCGACATGAATTTCCCGACCTACCGCCAGGCCGGCCTGCTGATCGCCGGCGGCTATCCCATGGTCGAGATGATGAACCAGATCTATTCCAATGAACACGACCCGCTGAAGGGCCGGCAACTGCCGGTCATGTATGCGTCGAAGGAGCATGGCTTCTTCTCGATCTCCGGCAATCTGACGACGCAATATATCCAGGCTGTCGGTTGGGCGATGGCCTCGGCCATCAAGAACGACACCAAGATTGCCGCCGCCTGGGTCGGCGACGGCGCGACCGCCGAAAGCGACTTCCACGCCGCCCTCGTCTTTGCCTCGACCTATAAGGCCCCGGTCGTGCTCAACATCGTCAACAATCAGTGGGCGATCTCGACCTTCCAGGGCATCGCCCGCGGCGGCTCCGGCACCTTTGCTGCGCGCGGCCTCGGCTTCGGCATTCCGGCCCTGCGCGTCGACGGCAACGACTATCTCGCCGTTCATGCGGTGGCCAAATGGGCGACCGAACGCGCCCGCCGGAATCTCGGGCCGACGCTTGTCGAATATGTAACCTACCGCGTCGGCGCGCATTCGACCTCGGACGATCCTTCCGCCTACCGGCCCAAAACCGAGTCCGACGCATGGCCGCTCGGCGACCCGGTGATAAGGCTGAAGAACCATCTCATCCTGCGCGGAGTATGGTCCGACGAGCGCCACAAGCAGGCCGAGGCCGAAATCCTCGACACTGTCATCACTGCCCAGAAGGAAGCCGAAAGCCACGGCACGCTGCATGCCGGCGGCAAGCCCTCCACGCGTGACATGTTCGAAGGCGTCTATGCCGAGATGCCGCCGCATCTCAGGCGTCAGCGCCAGCAGGCGGGGGTCTGATCATGCCCAGAATGACCATGATCGAGGCGATCCGCGGCGCCATGGACGTATCGATGGACAAGGACGACGATGTCGTCGTCTTCGGCGAGGATGTCGGCTATTTCGGCGGCGTCTTCCGCTGCACCCAAGGCCTCCAGCAGAAATACGGCCGCACCCGCTGCTTCGATGCGCCAATCAGCGAACTCGGCATCGTCGGCGCTGCCATCGGCATGGCCGCCTACGGCCTGAAGCCCTGCGTGGAAGTTCAGTTCGCAGATTACGTCTATCCGGCCTATGACCAGATCGTCTCGGAGGCGGCGCGCCTGCGCTACCGCTCCAACGGCGAGTTCACCTGCCCCATCGTCATCCGCATGCCCACCGGCGGCGGCATTTTCGGCGGCCAGACCCACAGCCAGAGCCCGGAAGCGCTTTTCACGCACGTCTCCGGCTTGAAGGTCGTGGTGCCGTCAAACCCGCATGATGCCAAGGGATTGCTCATCGCTTCCATCGAAGACCCCGACCCGGTGATTTTCCTGGAGCCCAAGCGCCTCTACAACGGCCCGTTCGACGGCCATCACGAGCGCCCGGTGACGCCCTGGTCAAAACACCCGCTCGGCGAAGTGCCGGAAGGCCATTTCACCGTGCCACTGGGCAAGGCGTCGATCCGCCGCGAAGGCACGGCGGTTACGATCCTCGCCTACGGCACCATGGTCTATGTCGCCGAGGCCGCAGCGGAAGAGACCGGCATCGATGCCGAGATCATCGACCTGCGCACGCTCTTGCCACTCGACCTCGACACGATTGTCGCCTCGGTGAAGAAGACCGGCCGCTGCGTCGTCGTGCATGAGGCGACGCTGACCTCCGGCTTCGGCGCGGAACTGGCAGCCCTCGTCCAGCAGCATTGTTTCTATCATCTCGAAGCGCCCGTTGCCCGCGTCACCGGCTGGGATACGCCCTACCCGCATGCGCAGGAATGGGACTATTTCCCCGGTCCCGCCCGTCTCGGGCAGGCCCTTCGCGAAACCATGGAGGCCTGATCATGGGTGAACATGTCATCAAGCTTCCCGATGTCGGCGAAGGCGTGGCCGAGGCCGAGCTTGTCGAATGGCACGTCAAGATCGGCGACCTCGTGCGCGAGGATACGCTGCTCGCCGCCGTCATGACCGACAAGGCCACCGTCGAAATCCCCTCGCCTGTCGATGGCGAGATCATCTGGCTGGGTGCTGAAATCGGTGATGTCGTTGCCGTCGGCTCGCCGCTGATCCGGCTGAAGGTCGAGGGCGGTGCAGATGCACCATCAGAACCTCAGGCAGAGACACCACGCACCCCCACCCCTAACCCCTCCCCACAAGGGGGAGGGGAACCGGTTGCAGCGCCGGTTGAAACGGCTCGGGTTAAAACCGCGCCCCAATCGACGGGCGCAACGCAATCCCCCTCCCCCTTGTGGGGAGGGGCCAGGGGTGGGGGTAAGCCGACCTCAACCGGCGCTCCCCGCGCCGAAGGCGAAAGGCCGGTCGCCTCGCCTGCCGTCCGGCTGCGCGCCAAGGAAGCCGGGCTCGACCTGCGCCAGATATCCGGCACCGGCCCGGCTGGGCGCATCAGTCACGAGGATATCGACGCCTTCATCGCCCGCGGCCCGCAAACCGCGCCTGCCACCACACGCGGCCTCGCTCAAAACACCGCCGTCGAGGACATCAAGATCGTCGGCCTGCGCAGAAAAATCGCGGAGAAGATGTCGGTTGCGAAATCGCGCATCCCGCACATCACCTACGTCGAGGAGATCGACGTTACCGCGCTGGAAGACCTACGCGCCGCCCTCAACAAGGCCAAGCGCCCCGACCAGCCCAAGCTGACGCTGCTGCCCTTCCTGATGCGGGCGATGGTCAAGGCCATCGCCGACCAGCCCAATGTCAACGCGATCTTCGACGATGAGGCTGGCATCGTGCACCAATATGGCGGCGTCCACATCGGCATCGCGGCCCAGACGCCCGGCGGCCTGATGGTGCCGGTGGTGCGCCATGCCGAAGCGCGCGACATCTGGGATTGCGGCGCGGAGGTCAACCGCCTTGCCGACGCCGCCAAAACCGGTACGGCAACACGCGAGGAGCTTTCCGGCTCGACCATCACCATCACTTCGCTCGGCGCGATGGGCGGCATTGCCACCACGCCCGTCATCAACCATCCGGAAGTGGCGATCGTCGGCGTCAACAAGATCATGGTCCGCCCGATGTGGGACGGCACGCAGTTCCTGCCGCGCAAGATGATGAACCTTTCATCCAGCTTCGACCATCGCGTCGTCGACGGCTGGGACGCCGCCGTCTTCATCCAGCGCATTAAGACGCTGCTGGAGACGCCTGCCATGATCTTTATCGAAAGCTGAGCTGATGAAAGACATTTCCTGCAAGCTTCTGGTCATCGGCGCGGGTCCGGGCGGCTATGTCTGCGCCATCCGCGCCGGCCAGCTCGGCGTCGATACGGTCATCGTCGAAGCGGAAAAGCCCGGCGGCACCTGCCTCAATGTCGGCTGCATCCCGTCCAAGGCGCTCATCCACGCCGCCGAGGTATTCGAGAAGGTCTCGCATATGGCGGGTGCCAAAAGCCCGCTCGGCATCACGGTCGAGGCGCCGAAGCTCGACCTCGCCAAGACCATCGCCTGGAAGAACGGTATCGTCGGCCGCCTCAACAGCGGCGTCACGGGCCTGTTGAAAAAGGCCAAGGTCAAGATCGTACATGGCCGCGCGAAATTCCGCGACGGCAAGACGGTTGAGGTCGAGACCGAAACCGGCACGCAGATCATTCGCGCCGAAACGGTGGTGATCGCGACGGGTTCGGCCCCGGTCGAACTGCCATTCCTGCCCTTCGGCGGCCCGGTCATTTCCTCCACTGATGCGCTCGCCTTGACTAAGCTACCGGAAAAGCTCGTCGTGGTCGGCGGCGGCTATATCGGGCTGGAACTCGGCATGGCGTTTGCCAAGCTCGGCTCGAAGGTCACGGTGGTCGAGGCCGAAGCCCGCATCCTGCCGCAATATGATTCCGAGTTGACGCGGCCTGTTTCCAAGCGGCTCGGCGAACTCGGCGTCACCGTGCTGACAGGTGCGAAGGCCAAAGGCCTTTCATCGAAAGGCGATGCCCTGGTCATCGAGGCTTCAGGCGGCGAGGAGCAAAAACTGCCCGCGGACAAGATACTCGTCACCGTCGGTCGCAAACCGGTCATGGACGGCTGGGGGCTGGAAGAAATCGATCTCGACCGTGCCGGCAAGTTCCTGCGCATAGACGACCAGTGCCGCACTTCGATGCGCGGCGTCTATGCCATCGGCGACGTCACCGGCGAGCCGATGCTGGCGCACCGGGCCATGGCGCAGGGCGAAATGGTGGCCGAGATCGTTGCCGGCAACAAGCGCACATGGGACAAGCGCTGCATTCCCGCCGTCTGCTTCACCGACCCGGAAATCGTCACCGCCGGCCTGTCGCCGGACGAAGCGCGGGCCCAGGGCCGCGAGATCAAGATCGGCCAGTTTCCCTTCGCCGCCAATGGCCGCGCCATGACCATGCTCGGCGAGGAAGGTTTCGTCCGCGTGGTGGCGCGCGCCGACAATCATCTGGTGCTCGGCATCCAGGCTGTCGGCCACGGCGTGTCCGAGCTTTCCACTGCTTTCGGGCTGGCGATCGAGATGGGTGCGCGGCTGGAAGATATCGCCGGCACCATCCACGCGCACCCGACGCAAGGCGAAGGTTTTCAGGAAGCAGCACTCAAGGCGCTCGGCCACGCGCTGCATATTTGAGCCATAATATGTCCCTCAGTCCGTAGAGGACGGGGGAAGGTGCCGGCAGATGCGAAGCAGTATCGTCCCACCCAAACAAGGGCCGGCGATCGCCGCTTCAGCCAGCCTCGATTTCAGCTTGCAGCGCAACCATGTGTTGCTGGGCAGCGGCCGTAGCGGCGCGCTCGATGGCACGGAACCGGCTCACCACCGCCAGCCCGACCGGCGTCAATTGCGCCCCGCCGCCACGTTTTCCACCGGTCTGCGCGGAAACGACCGGCTTGCCGAACAGCTTGTTCATCTCCTCGACCAGATCCCAGGCGTGCTTGTAGGACATCTTCATGCCGCGTGCGGCCGCCGAGATCGATCCGAAGGCGGCGATCTGTTCCAGCAATTCGATCTTGCCCGGTCCGATGCGGCCGTCGGGGTCAAGATTTATACGCAGGCTGAGCGATGGCATGGTCGTCGTTCCTGATGCTCACGCGCTTGGCGCGCCGTCATTTGCAGTGTTCTAGCCTGCCCGTGTCGCTATGTCATTGCGAACATAGCCGATTCCCATAATTCACACCGGCTTGACGCCGGACATCGTATTGGCCCTGTCGAAACTGACGGTCTTCACCACGGCAAAGACCGGCTTGCCAGCCTCAAGCGCAAGAGCGTGACACGACTGCCGGGTGATGCGCGCCAGAATGGTCTGGCCGCTGCAATCAATCAGCACATCCGCCAGCGTGCCGTTGCCCGAGCTTATGCTGGCGATCTTGCCCGACAGGATGTTGAGCGCGCTCAAGCCCCGAGGCCGCTCGGTCGCGATGATCACGTCGCGCGCCCTTATCCGAACGCGAACCGATGCACCGACGGGCGTCCCGAGCCCGGAAACGCGAATCTCGCCAGCAGCCGACTGCAAAACCGACATGCCGAAGCTTTCATCATGGGCAGAGACAGTCATGTCGACCACGGAACCGCCCTCGCCGATCTCCTCTTCGGACAGAAGGTCGAGCCGCTGCATGATCTCGGCCGCAGGGCCCGATGCCGCCACCTTGCCGCCTGCCATGACGACGACATCGCTCGCCAGCCGCGCCACCTCGGCAATCGAGTGGGTGACATAGACGATCGGCGTTTTCGTCTCGTCGCGCAGCCGTTCGATATAAGGCATGATCTCGGCCTTGCGCGCATCGTCGAGTGCGGCCAGCGGCTCATCCATCAACAGCAGCTTGGGGCTTGCCAGCAGCGCCCGGCCGATTGCAACGCGCTGCTTCTCGCCCCCAGAGAGATGGCTCGGGCGCCGGTCGAGCAGATGCCCGATGCCGAGCAGTTCCACCACGCGGCCCATATCATCATGCCGCTCACCCTTCGGCGTGAACCAGCGGCCGTAGGACAAGTTGCTGCGCACATTGAGATGCGGGAAAAGCCGGGGCTCCTGGAATACATAGCCGATGCGCCGCTTGTGCTTGGGCACGAACACACCCGCCTGCGTATCGACGAAAACGCGGCCCTCAGCCGCAATACGACCCTCGTCGGGACGCAAAAGTCCGCCGATCAGGTTCACAAGCGAGGTCTTGCCCGAGCCCGACGGCCCGAACAATGCCGTCAGCCGCCCCGCGCTTTCGAAGCGCGCTTCCAGCGAGAAATCGCCAAGGCGATTCCTGATGTCGACCGCGACCGTCATTCGAGATCCATCCTGCGGCCAAGCCTGCGCGACAGTGCCTCTGAGGCTATAAGTGCTGCCATGGAAATCACTATGGAAACCAGCGTCAGGCGCAGCGCGCCGGCATCGCCCCCCGGCACCTGCGTGAAGGTATAGATGGCGGAAGGCAGCGTTTGCGTCTCGCCGGGAATGTTGGAGACGAAGGTGATCGTCGCACCGAACTCGCCCATCGCCTTGGCGAAGGAGAGGATCATGCCGGCAATGACGCCCGGCAGCGTCAGCGGCAGGGTGATCGTCAGGAACACCCACGCCGGATTGGCGCCAAGCGTGCCCGCCGCCGCCTCGAGCCGACGGTCGATGGCTTCAATCGACAGCCGGATGGCGCGGACCATCAGCGGAAAGCCCATGACCCCGCAGGCAAGTGCTGCACCCGTCCAGCGAAAGGAAAAGACGATGCCGAAATGTTCGGCCAGAAAGGCGCCAACCGGGCCGCGCCGTCCGAAGGTCAAAAGCAGCAAATAGCCGGTGACCACGGGCGGCATTATCAACGGCAGATGCACGATGCCGTTGAGGACAGACTTGCCCCAGAACTTTCCGCGCGCCAGAAGCAGCGCGATCAGGATTCCGGGTGGCAGGCTTGCCACCATGGCCCAGGTGGCAACCTTTATGGAAAGCCGGACCGCATTCCACTCTTCAGGACTGAGGTCCAGCCATTCCATGCTTTACGAAAAGTCCTTTAGTTCGATGCGACAGGCGCGAGGAAGGTAAAGCCCTGCGCCTCGAACATCTCCTTGGCCTTGGCCGACTGGAGATATTTCACGAAGCCCTCGGCGTCTGCATTCTTCGATTCCGCTGTCAGTCCAACGGGATAGACGATCGGCGCGTGCGAGTCTTCCGGGAAAGTGCCGACGACCTTCACGTCCGGCTCCGCAACGGCGTCCGTTGCATAGACGATGCCGAGAGCGGCCTCGCCCGTCGAGACCAGCTTGAGGGCTGCGCGCACATTTTCCGCCTGCGCGACTTTGCCTTCGACCGAGGCCCAGACGCCAAGCTTTTCAAGTGCGGCCTTGCCGTATTTACCGGCGGGAACGGCCTTCACGTCGCCCATGGCGAGCTTGCCGTCGCCGAGCAGTGCGGCGAGATCGAAATCCGGAGCGATGGTCGCTTCGGTCGTCGCGTCCTTCGGCGCAACCAGCACGATGCGATTGCCAAGCAGTTTCAGCTCGGTGTCGGCTTTGATGAGCTTCTTGTCGGAGAGATATTTCATCCAGTCCAGGTCGGCCGAGATGAACACGTCAGCCGGCGCGCCTTCCTCGATCTGCTTGGCCAGCGCCGAGCTCGACGCATAGGAAATGGTCGCCTGCTTGCCGGCATCGGCCTGCCAGGCGGTGTTGATGTTGTCGAGCGCGTTCTTGAGGCTCGCCGCGGCGAAAACCGTAACGTTGTCCGCAGCTTGCGCGGCAGGTGCTGCCGCAAAGAACACGGCGGCAAGGCCGCTGATGGCAAGCGCCAATCCAAAACGTCTGCGTGTGAACATGATATCTACTCCCGGTTCGGATTTGAATTCTGTCATATCGCGGATGGTCGAACGGTCACCCCATCGATATATCCACGCGGATATAACAATGAATCGATACCGAAAGTAAACCGCCCTCACGAGCTATTACCGGCTGTAAGAGAGATTATTTCGCCGGCGAGAGCGTTGTTCCAAACGGGAATAACGCACGGCCGCTCGACCCGAACCGAGCTCTGCCTATCGCTCCGAGTTGTGCATCCCCTAAAAACGTATCGCCGCCTCGAAACCATCTTCCCGATCGCTGGCCGGCGACCGGAATTCCAGCGTTCCGCCCATCCGCCGCACCAGCGTCGCAGCAATTGCCAGACCGAGGCCGGAACCTTCGGCTTCCGTCTTGCCTCGCTTGAACCGGGTCGAGAGTTGAGCAAGTTCGCTCGGCGGTATCACCGCCCCGCCGTTGGAAACGGTGATGGAGCCGTTCTTGCCGGCGACGACCTTGACCGGACTGTCCGTCGACCCGTGGACCAAGGCGTTCTCGATCAGGTTGCGCAGAGCGATGGCGAAGGCATCGATGTCGACCTTTCGCGTCAGGCTGGTGCCCGTCTCGACATCCAGCGTCAGGCGCCCGGCATTGTCGGGTTTTCGTTCGAATTCCTCGGTGAGAAGGCGCACGACGGGAACCAGATCGACCGAGCGATCCGAAACGCCGATGCCCGACTCCGCGCGAGACAGCTGAAGCAGCTTTTCGGCCAGATGCGCCAGGCTTTCGAGCGCCTTCTCGATGTTGCGCGCACGCTTGCGAGCCGCCCCCTCGGGAAGTTCGGCGATCAGTCTCTGGGTCTGGGCCAGCGCTCCGGCGATCGGCGTGCGCAGTTCATGCGCGCTGTTGGCGGCAAACTCGCGCTCCGCATCGAGCGATGTGCGCAACCGCTCCAGAAGCCGGTCGACGGACGTGGCGATCGTATTCAGTTCCGCAGGCAGGCCCACGGTTCCCACAGGCGATAGATTGCCGCCATCCCGAGCGCCGATTTCATCGCGCAACGTTCGGATCGGCGCCAGGGAGCGACGCACGACAAGCCAGACCGCAGCCATGCTCAACGGCACCAGCGCCAGCAGCGGAAGGAAAAGCGTCAGAGCGCCCTCCAGCATCGCTTCGCGACGCTGCGCCAGAGGATCGGCGACCTGCAGGAACAGCGTGCCGCTGACCGCTACCTCGGTATAGATGCGATGTGTCGGCGTGTCATAGAAGCCGCGCTTCAACGGCGCAGCAAGCGGCTCCGGCAGCGCGTCGTGCGAATGCAGAAGCACACGGCCATCCTTGTCGCGAAGCTGGTAGGTCAGATATTCCGCGTGTTCAGTGCCGCTGTCGTTCATCCGAAACGGATCGGTGGATTGCTCGCGCTGGAAGACATCGTTGACGACGAGCGGTAAAAGGCGCTGCGCGGTCTCCTGAAGCGCGCTGTCGAAGACCTCGTCGAATTCCTCGCGCATCACTAGCGCGCCAAAGCCCGCCGCCGCGAACCAGAACAGGATCGTGGCGCCCGTCAGCCAGAGCATGAGCCGGCGGGTCATGACACCGAAAACCTGTAGCCGACGCCGCGCACGGTGACGATGCATTCGGCGCCGAGCTTCTTGCGCAGGCGGCTGATATAGACCTCGACCGCATTGCTCTCAATTTCGGCCCCAAATGCATAGAGCGCATCCTCGATCTGCGCCTTGGAGACGATCGAACCCTTTCGGCTCAGAAGGCTGTCCAGCACCGACCACTCCCGCGCGGTCAGATCCATCGCCTCGCCATCCCGTGCGATCCGCCTTTCGGCAGGCGCTATCTGCAGTGCGCCGAAGGTCAGGGCTGGCTCGGGGCTTTGCCCGTAGCGCCGGGCAACCGCATGAATGCGGGCCGCGAGTTCGCCAAGATCGAACGGCTTGACGAGATAGTCGTCGGCACCTGCATTGAGCCCGTCGATACGGCTGGATATCTGGTCGCGCGCCGTCAGGACGATAACGGGCGTAATGTCGCCGTCTCTGCGCAGGTCCCGCAGAAACGAGACCCCGTCGCCATCCGGCAGCTGGAGATCGAGCAGCATAAGGCCGTAGCTCGTCGCCCGCGCATGATCGCGCGCCGCTGCAAGCGTGGTTGCCCAGTCCACCGCGTGGCTGTCTGCAACGGCGTGGTCACGGACCGCACCGCCTATGGCCTTGTCGTCTTCGATAAGCAGTATGCGCATGCGAATGGCTTCGGTCCGGGTGAACGCACGTCATCCCTTATACGATTAAACCGGCGCAGCGTTGAACCACCCGTATTTTTTGCCTGCTTTCAGGTTGCTGTCAGCTTCGGCTGCCAAGGGACAGCCGGGAAATTGTTCAATGGGACAGCTTTGAAGAGCCTCGTGATTTCAGGCCTTATCGTCAACCTGGCGACCGTCGCGGCATATGCCGGCGAGAGATGCGACGTGCCTGTCGCCGACTGGCAGCCGCGCGAAGCGCTGCGGTCCAAACTAGAAGCCGGCGGATGGCATATCCGGGCGATCAAGGCGGCCGATGGCTGCTACGAAGCCTTCGGCGTCGACGAAAAAGGCAAGGCTTTCGAAGCCTATTTCAATCCCAGGACCCTCAAGCCGATCAACAAGACGAGCGACGGAAGCCATGGCTGATCCGAAAGCGTCATATGCCCGGCGAAAGGCCCACCTCATCAGGGTCTTGCTGCTGTTCGGCCCGATCGTCCTGGCCCTCGGACTTCTGCTGCTTTCATTCGGAGCAGGCCACATCCATCTGGCAGCGCAGGGTTCCTGCACCAGCATCGCCGACGTCGTATCGCAGGGCACATTCAAATGCCGCTCATCATAATGGACCCAGTTCGAGGACTAGCCGCTTGATTTCCGTTGTTGTGCCTGTCCTGAACGAGGCCGAAAACATCCACGCGCTCATAACCGAAATCGGGATGGCGTCAGCTTTCAGCCCGATCCGTGAAATCGTCTATGTCGATGACGGCAGCACGGACGACACGCTCAAGTGCCTGCGCGCGCTGATGGCCGAGGTTCCGATGCTTCGCGTCGTCCACCATGACCGGCCGCTTGGCCAGTCCGCAGCGTTCCAGTCCGGCGCCCGCGCGGCAACGCAGCAACTCCTGGTTTTCATGGATGGCGACTTGCAGAACGACCCGGCGGACATTGCCCTGCTGATCGGCCGCTATCGCGAGAAGGCCGCGCCTGGCGCAAAGATCGCCGTTCTCGGGCAACGCGCCATACGCAACGACAGCGGGCTGCGGCGCATATCCTCCGTGCTCGCCAACAAATTGCGCGCAAAGGTACTCAGCGATGGAACGCGCGACACCGGCTGCAGCCTGAAAATGATCCGCCGCGAAGACTTTCTGGCGCTCCCCTATTTCGACCACATGCACCGGTTCCTTCCAGCCATGCTGCTTCGCAACGGCGTCGAGCTTGCCCATGTCCAGGTTTCGCATCGCGCACGCATTCATGGCCGCTCGAAATACGGCTTCTGGAACCGTGCCCTCGTCGGCGCCGTCGATCTCATGGGCGCAGCGTGGCTGATCCACCGCAGATTGCCCACAGACTACAGGCCTCAGGAAATCAGCAAGGCAGAACCGCAATGACAACATCGACGATCTGGCTAGGCATCGGACTTGTGGGCCAAGCGCTGTTCTTCATGCGCTTTCTGGTCCAGTGGATCGCATCCGAATTCAAACGCCGCAGCGTCCTGCCGCAGGCGTTCTGGTATTTCAGCATCCTGGGCGGGATAACGCTTCTCACCTATGCGGTGCATCAGCACGACATCGTCTTCATCATCGGACAGGGCACCGGCCTGCTGATCTACGCCCGCAATATCATGTTGAGCCGGCGCCCGGCACAGATCGAAACTGCCGAACCTTCGGCCGGCTAGAGCGGCACAGCTTCATGACGATCTCGAAGCCGCTCGATCGCGCGCTGCCCTATCTGCTGCTTGCCGTCTTCTTCGCTGTCTCCATCGCCGCGCGCCCGCTGCTGCCGGTGGATGAGACGCGATACCTGACGGTCTCGTGGGAAATGTTCCTAAAGCAGAGCTTCTTCGTTCCAACGATGAATTTCGAGCCCTATTTCCAGAAGCCACCGCTGCTGTTCTGGCTGATCGACCTTGCCTGGGGCGTCTTCGGCGTCAGCCGGCTCGCGGCAGTCGGCGTCATCTTCGTCATTTCCTCGCTGGTCATCTACCTGACGCAGCGACTGGCAAAAGCGCTGTTCCCCAATACCCAGGGCATAGCGGAACGAACGCCGTGGCTGATGCTGGGGAGCACGATTTTCGTGATCTATTCCAGCCTGATCCTGTTCGACCTGCTGCTGACTCTTTTCGTCCTCGCTTTCATGCTCGCCCTTCTGGCCTTCGCAAGAGGTCGCGGCCTGCGCTACGCAGTTCTCGCCGGGCTGTTCATCGGCCTCGGCGTGCTGAGCAAGGGGCCGGTGGTGCTCATTCATGTCGCCAGCCCGATCCTGATGTATCCGCTCTGGCGAAACTCCTCCTCTGACCTGCCGACGCGAAAATTCTTTTCCGGCATCGCACTGGCACTCCTCGTCGCCTTCTTCCCGGTCATCGCCTGGCTCGGGCCGGCCTTCTACCAGACCGGCGTGGATTTCGCTTACAATCTCGTCTGGCGGCAGGCTGCCGGCCGCGTCTCGGGCTCGATGGAAGGCGCTCACGCGCGTCCCGTCTATTTCTATCTCCTGCTGCTGCCGGTCGCCCTCCTGCCGTGGATCCTGTCGGTTGATCTCTGGCGATCCAAGCCCTGGCAACACACAGCCGAACCGCAGGACCGTCGCATCCTGCGTTTTCTGGCCCTCTGGTGCCTCGCCGTGCTGGTCGTCTTCAGCCTCATATCGGGCAAGCAGCCGCATTATCTGGTGCCGATCCTGCCGCCACTCATCCTCCTGTTCGGATATTTCATGTCGACAGTCCGGCTCGCGACCATTCGCACCGGCGCCGTCATCATGCTCGCCTTGGTCGGCGTCGGACAAGCAATCGCTGCATTCACGGTGTTTGAGCGATACGACCTGAAGCCCCTGGCCGCTTACGTCGCAGAACACTGGAGCGCAGAGTGGGCATTCGCTGGCCGCTATCAGGGAGAACTGACGTTCCTGGCGCGAATGGAAAAGCCTTTCGAGATTTTAGCTCAAGGCAGTGCGGATGACTGGCTTGGCAGGCATCCAAGCGGCTATGTCATTGTGGAAACCGGCACCAGGCTGGACAGCAACCCGCAGGTTCTTTTCACGCAGCCTATCGAGAAGGGTTATCTGACCGTGCTGGGCAACCCCAAATAGCGATCCGTCTACCAGGTCAAATCCGGTCGTTTTGACAAAACTAGCCTGATTACACCTAAAAGATAGTCTATTGACATATAGCCCCCCTCTGCATAGCTTGCCGCCGAGCTTAGACCGGTCGGCAAAGTTGAGGACACGCTGATGGTAGTTGCCGGCTGAAACAGCGGCGCAGCCGGCCTGGCTTGTTTGACCCAGTGGAGGAATCACCAATGAAATCCTTGCGCCTCGCGATCTCCGCGGCGGCATCTGCCCTTGCTCTAGGCATCGGCACGGCTGCTGCTGAGCCTGTGAAAATAGCCTTTCTGACGCCGAAGACCGGGCCGCTGGCCTTTATCGGCGCCATGTACGATCCCACGATCAATTTCGTGCAGCAGCCGTTCAACGAAGCTGCCGGCGAAACCGGGAACAAGATCGACATCACCGTTTACGACGATTCCGGAACCACGCAAGGTGCGGCGGACCGGTTCAAGCAGGCTATTGCAGATGGCGCACGCGTTTTCGTCGGCGCCGGCACCTCGCCCCTTGCGGCGCAGAACCTTGCCGACATCCAGCGCTGGAACCAGCGCAACGCCGACGACCCGGCAATGCTTCTGATCGTTGGCGCCGAAGGTTCCAACTTCATCGGGGCCGATTGCAGCTTCTACTCCTTCCATTTCACCACCACGCCCTTCATCCGCCAGAATGCGCTGGCGAAAGTCATGAAAGAGGACGGCTCGCTGGGTGAAAAGGTCTACTCGCTCCAGCCCGACTACACGATGGGCCGCGAGATGGAAGCCGCCACCACCCACAATGCCGAGACCTACGGCTACAAGGTGGCAGGCACCACGCGACACGACGTCTTCAAGATCAAGGACTTCTCGCCCTTCATCGAGAAGGCCCGCTCCGAGGCTCCCAACACCATCTTCACCGCCAGCAGCGGCAGCGATCTCCAGCTTATTCTCCAGGCGGCATCATCGTCGGGTCTGAAGGCACGCTTTGCCGGCATGTTCCTCGACGAGCCGGGCAATCTTGCAGCGGCGGGCGAAGCAGCCCTTCACAATTACGACGCCCAGATCTTCAACGCCGAAGCGGGCGGTGAGGCTGGCGAAAAATACCGTGCGGCCTTCAATGCCGCAGCCGGCCGCGATCCGGTCGCCTTCATGAACAACAGCGTCCTGACGCTGAACATGCTGGGCGCAGCCGTCGCAGCACTTCCGAAGGCGGACAAGGTCGCTGTCAACGATCTGGTCAAGTCGCTTGAAACCGTAAAGGTCGACTGGCCGCTCGGCACGCTCTCGATGCGCGCGGACGACCATCAGGTCCAGCTGCCGCTGGTCATTTCCATGGTGTCCAAGGATGCCAAGGACAAGATCGACGGGACGGATATGGGCTTCAAGCCGGTCAAGGTGCTCAGTGCCGAGGAAACCTCGGTTCCGGTCAGCGCCGAGTGCAAGATGAAGCGGCCCTGATCCATCGTAGAACCTGCGGATGGGAGCTCTCGCTCCCGTCCGCTTTGCGCTATAGGCACCCATGCGGGGCCTAAGCCCCTCTTATTTCACCCGGACGACATCCATGGAAACGCTCCTCGTGGCCCTGCTGAACGGGCTGATCTACGGGCTCCTGCTCTTCATGATCAGCTCGGGCCTGACGCTCATCTTCGGTATGATGGGTATTCTGAACTTCGCCCATGCCTCCTTCTACATGCTCGGCGCCTATCTGGCGTTCACGGCCATCCATATGTTCGGCTTCTGGGGCGGTGTGGTCTTCGGCACGCTCGGCGTCGCGCTGATCGGCTTCGTCTGTGAACGTTACCTGCTTCGTCATGTCAGGCGTTTCGGCCACGTCCAGGAGCTGCTGCTCACTTTCGGCCTGTTCTTTGCCTTCGAGGAAGTCGTCAAGCTGTTCTTTGGACCCTATGCAGTGGCCTATTCCGTGCCCGAGTCGCTGCGTTTCACCGCCTTCCATATCGGCGAAGTGTCCTATCCGTTCTTCCGCGTCCTGATCGGCCTGACTGCCATCGTCATGTTCGCCGCCATCTTCTGCCTGCTCCGTTTCACCCGGATCGGCCTGGTGGTGCGTGCAGCCGTGCTCAATCCGACGATGGTGCAGGCGCTGGGGTACAACGTATCCGTCATCTTCTCGGCCATGTTCGCCGTCGGCGCCGGACTGGCGGGCCTCGCCGGCGCCATGGGCGGCGCCTACTACACGACAAATCCCAACATGGCGACGGAACTGGGCGTGATCGTCTTTGTCGTCGTCGTCGTCGGTGGGCTGGGCTCGCTCGGTGGCGCACTGATCGCTTCCCTGCTCATCGGCATTCTGGTCAGCGCCATCGTCTATGTCGACGTCACTTTCGGGCAAATTCTCTCCGCTGTCGGCCTCGTCTCCGACGAAGTCGCGCAGTCGACACTTGATGTGCCGCTGTCCAGCGCCGCAGGCGTGCTGCCGTTCCTGCTCATGCTTCTTGTGCTGATGTTCCGTCCCCAGGGTATCGCCGGCGACGAAAGGGCCTGATCGATGAAAACCGTTCCTTACATCGGCGCCGCCATTGCGGCTGCGGCCCTGCTGGCGCTGCCTATCTTCGGCGATCTCGGCACCATGAACCTGGTGATCAAGATCATGATCGCTGCAATTTTCGCGCTCGGCTTCAACCTGCTCTGGGGCCAGGCCGGCCTGCCGTCCTTCGGCCATGCCGCCTATTACGGCATCGGCACCTTTGCGACGATCTACATGATGAATGCCATCGATCGTGGTGGCTGGTTCCCCACGCCGCTGTTGCCACTGGTGGGCGCAGGCGCCGGGTTCGCCTTCGGACTTGTCGCGGGCTGGTTCGCCACGATCCGCTCAGGCGTCTATTTCGCGATGATCACGGTGGCGCTCGCCGAACTCGTCTCGGCCATCGCGCTGAAGTGGGAAGGACTGTTCGGCGGCGAAGCCGGCATTCGCTCGATCCGCACCGACTGGGGACCGTTCAGCTTCCAGTCCACGACCTCCGTCTACTGGCTGACGCTTGTCTGGATGCTTCTGGTCATGGCCTTCCTGTTCGGCCTGCAGCGCAGTCCTTTCGGACTGGTGGTGCGCGGCATCCGCGAGCGTGAGCTGCGCGTCCGCTTTCTGGGTTACGATACCCATCGCGTGAAAACGCTCGTCTTTGCCATTTCCGCAGCCGTTTCCGGGCTTGCTGGCGGCCTTCTGGCGATCTCAGACGAATCCGCCTCTATGGTGCTGTTCCAGGGTTCCGGATCGGCCTTCGTGGTGCTTAACACGGTGATCGGCGGTGCCGGTGTATTCCTCGGCCCGGTCATTGGTGCTGCACTCACCACCAGCTTCGCCTATTTCGGCGCAAACCTTTCCCATTTCTGGATGCTCTATCTCGGCATCGCCTTCGTGGTGACGGTGATGTACGCGCCGCAGGGCATCGGCGGCGCGATCGCACAGCGCGCGCGTGCCGTGAAAGCCGGTGAGAAGGCAGCTTTCGGCACAGGCGACCTGATAGGAATCGTTGCTTTCGCCCTCACCTTCCTGGGCCTGATATTCCTGATCGAGATCACGGGAACGATCTGCTCGGAGCAGTATCGCGCCGGCATCGCGTCTGCGAAGGGCGTATGGCCGCCGGTCAGGCTGCTTGGCTACGATTTCAATCCGCTTTCGCCGCTGCCCTGGCTCATAGGCCTCCTGTCTCTTGCCACCGGCATCGCAATCGTTGTTGCCCAACCGCATCTTAGACGCCCCCGGCTTCTCGATCTCGTCACCACAAAAGCGGAGGCAGGAAAATGAGCGCGACCACACTCAGCCTTTCGTCCGTCCAGAAGAGCTTCGCCATGGTTCGCGTGCTCGAGGCGATCGACCTCGACATCGCCAAGGGCGAGCGTCATGCGCTGATCGGGCCGAACGGCGCGGGCAAATCAACCCTGTTCAACCTGATCTCGGGAGCTTTCGCGCCAACCTCCGGCAGCATCCAGCTAAATGGCGCCTCTGTTGCCGGGCTGGTTCCGCACAAGCTCAACCGTGCCGGCCTCGGCCGCTCGTTCCAGATCACCCATGTGTTCGACAAGCTGACCGTACGCGAGAACATCCGGCTCGCAGTCATGGGCCGCTTCGGCAAGCGCTGGAGCTTCCTGCGCCGCGGAGCTGTATGGGACGAGATCGATCGCGAGACGGACGCGCTGATCGCCGGCGCCAATCTGTCGCCGCAGTCGGAAACCAACGCCGGCGACCTGGCATATTCCGAACAGCGGGCCGTGGAGATTTGCATGACCGTCGGCACCGGTGCCGAGGTTATCCTGCTCGACGAGCCGACCGCAGGCATGTCGCGCGAGGAAACCGCTCACATCATCACCTTCATCCGCAAGATTACCGAAGGCCGCACATTGGTGATGGTCGAGCATGACATGGATGTCGTCTTCAACCTGGCCGACCGTGTTTCTGTTCTGGTCAATGGCCGCATCCTGGTCACGGGCACGCCTGCTGAAATCCGCTCCGACGCTCGCGTGCGTGAAGCCTATCTCGGTGACGGAGAGCACTGATGCTGAATGTTACGGATTTGCATGCCGCCTACGGCAATATCAAGGTTCTGAACGGGGTGACGCTTTCCGTCCCCGGCGGCTCGATCGCCACGATCCTGGGTCGCAACGGCTCGGGGCGCTCTTCGACCTGCAAGGCGGTGATGGGCCTGCTGCCGCCGATGAGAGGCCAGGTAACGCTGAAGGGCAAGGAACTCGCAGGCTTGCCGGCGCATGAGATTTCGCGTGCCGGTATCGGCTACGTCCCGGAAGACCGGCAGGTGTTCAAGAACCTCTCCGTCGAGGAAAATTTCAAGATCGGCATTCAGCCGGCAAAGGCTGGCCGCGCCGCCTGGACCGTGGACGAACTGCTCGACGTCTTTCCGCGCCTGCGCGAGCGGCGGCATATCAAGGCTGGCTTCCTCTCCGGCGGCGAGCAGCAGATGCTCACCTTGTTCCGCACCTTGCTGACCAATCCCGACGTGATGCTCATCGACGAGCCGACGGAAGGGCTTGCGCCGAAGGTGGTGGAAGCGCTCGCCGAAGTCATTCTCGAAATGAAGCGGCGCGGACTGGCCCTGCTGCTGCTCGAGCAGAAGCTGGCAATGGTCATGCGCCTGACCGACCGTGTCTTTGTGATGGGACGTGGCGAGATCGTGTTTTCCGGCAGCGTTGCCGACTTCCAGGCCGACGACGCGGTGCGCCGGACATGGCTGGAAGTCAGCTGAACGGCGCGGCGGCGATGTCAGCCCTAAGACTGGAGACCGCCCCACCAGCGCGCGATCGCCGCGGCGGCTTCGCGCGGCTTTTCGGCCGGCATCGCATGGCTGGCATTGGGAATGGCTTCTGCCGTTACCCGGTCTCCGAACTCGCGAACAAGCTCGTCCTCGCTGCCGGCCGGCCGGAACGGGTCAGCGCCACCCATCAGGTCAAGGATGGGCGCAGCGCCGGTTCCCCACCAGTCCGCTTGCTGCGTAAGCGCGCGGGCGGCGCGCTGACTGGCCACCACTTCAGGATGCCAGCCGGTGAGCCACTCGCCGGCATCGTTGCCTTCGGCGAAGAAGCCCAGGCGCAAGGCGGCAAGGCGCTCGGCGTCCGAGGTCTCCGCCGCGTTGATGGCGGTGATGGCGGCGCTCAGATGCTGCGGCCATTGCTTTGCGCCCGACGCAAGCAGGACGACGCCGGCAACGAGATTGGGATGGTCTGCAGCAACAGTGCGGGCAACCCAGGTGCCATAGGCATGGCCGGCCACGATGGCGCGTTCGCCCTCTCCGAGTTCGGCGGAAAGCACGGTCGCGAAATCCGCGGCGAAGTCGTGGAAGCTCACGTCCTGCATGGGTCCGCGGGACGGCAGAATGCCGCGGGGTTCGACGCGGGCGACGCGAAAACCATGCCCTTGCAGGGCTTTGGCCAATGGCCACAGTTCCGCGCAGCAGCGGCCAGTGGACGCGATCAACAGCACCAGCGGCCCCTCGCCGCCGACCCTGTAGCCGACCTGCCCGTCGCGGGTCGGCAGGATTCGCAGGTCGTCGGTGTCGGCGTCGTCGGTCATGGCTGTTCCTCTGCAAAGCCATTCCGCCCAGCGATTGACAGGCGGAACATCGATAAAATATATAAAACTAGCTTTTTAGCATAACAAGAGAATTATCGTGATCGGTTGGGCCAGACATGCGGATATAGCGGTTGTCACCATAGACAACCCGCCGGTCAATGCCGGTTCGCATGCCGTGCGCTCCGGTCTCGTGGCGGCGCTCGCCGAGATTGCCGCCGACACCGCCATTTCAGGCGTGATCCTCATCGGCGCCGGCAAGACCTTCATCGCGGGGTCGGACATTCGCGAGTTCGGCCAGCCGCTCGCCGATCCGCAACTGCCGGCGGTGATCGACGCCATCGAATCGCTGTCCATACCTGTCGCCGCAGCCATTCGCGGCGCTGCCCTCGGCGGCGGATACGAACTCGCGCTCGGGTGCGACCTGCGTGTGGCCGACGAGAAGGCGATTGTCGGACTTCCCGAAGTCAGTCTTGGGCTCGTCCCCGGCGCCGGTGGCACGCAACGGCTGCCGCGCCTGACGGGCGTGCCGGCCGCCATCGAGCTCACCCTTTCCGCCCGGCGGGTTTCCGCCCCGGAGGCGCAGTCGCTCGGCATGATCGATGCGGTGAGCACTGGCGATCTGCTGGAAGACACGATATCCGCGCTTCGCCGGCTTGGCGGCAAGCGCCGCATTGCCGACATGCCGGTTCCGGCTTTCGATCCCACTGAAGCGAAAGCGGTGTGCGACAAGGCCATCGCCCGCGCAAAAGGCCGACCCGCCGCGCAACAGGCGGCACAACTAATCCTCAGCGCTTCCGAAAAGCCGTTCCGCGAGGCCCTGGCTGAGGAACGCGCCGTGTTCCAGGCGATCCGCGTCTCGCCCGAGGCTTTCGCCTATCGCCATCTCTTCTTTGCCGAGCGCGACGCGGCGCGGTTGGATACTGTTGCGGTCGGCTCGAAAATTTCGCGCGTTGCCGTGATCGGCGCCGGCACGATGGGTGCCGGCATCGCGCATGCGTTTCTATCCTCCGGATATCAGGTCATCCTGATCGAAAGGGATGAGCCGTCACTCGCCGCTGGAGAAGCGCGCATCGCCGGCTTGCGCGAAGAGGACTTCAAGCGCGGCCGCATTTCCGAAGCCGCAAAGCAGGCGCAGGCAAACGCCCTGACCGCAATCGCTTCTTTGGATGCTGCCAAGGACGTCGACCTGGTCATCGAGGCGGTGTTCGAGGACATGGCCGTCAAACGCGATCTGCTCGCGCGCCTCGGCTCTATCGTCAGCCACGAGGCCGTCGTCGCGACCAACACCTCCTATCTCGATATCGACGCGATGGCAGAAGGTTTCCCGCATCCCGAGCGGTTGCTGGGACTGCATTTCTTCTCGCCCGCCCATGTAATGAAGCTTCTGGAGATCGTCCGCGCCTCCGCCACCAGCGATGAGACGATGGCGACCGCCCTTTCGGTGGCGAAGCGGCTCGGCAAGCAGCCGGTGGTGGCGAAGAACGCCTATGGCTTCATCGGCAACCGCATCTACGCCGCCTACCGCCGTCACGCGGAGTTCCTGATTCAGGACGGCGCGACGCCCGAAGCCGTCGACCGTGCGATGACCGGTTTCGGCTTGGCCATGGGCCCCTTTGCTGTGGCCGATCTTTCGGGCCTCGATATTGCGTGGCGGATGCGCAAGGCGCTGGCCGCAACGCGTGACCCCTCGGCGCGCTATGTCGATATTCCCGACCGCCTCTGCGAGGCAGGACGTCTCGGACGCAAGACGGGCGCCGGTTACTACGACTATTCGTCAGGGAAGGCTCAAGCCGATCTCGCCGTCGAAGTCTTCATCACGGCATCGCGCCAGGCTGCAGGCATCACGCCACGGGTTATCGGAGACGAAGAGATTCGCGCACGCTGCCTCGGAGCCATGGTCAATGAAGCAGCCCTCCTGTTCGCGGAAGGCGTGGCCCAGCGGCCGTCCGACATCGATGTCGCCATGGTGCACGGCTACGGCTTCCCGCGCTGGATTGGCGGGCCGGTCTGGTGGTCGGCGAATCTGCCCGATGATCAGTTGAAGAGCATTCTGGCGCAGGTCGCTGCCGCCGAAGGGCCGTTATTCCGCGCCGGCAACGTCGACGCCCTGATCTCCGCTCTCAAGCAATAGCAACGCACGCCGGAACGAGGAACGCAGCCATGGCAATCATCATCGAAAAGGCCGACAAGATCGCGACGATCTCCATCGATTGTCCGCCGGTCAACGCGATATCGATCGCCGACTAT
Source organism: Mesorhizobium sp. YR577 (assembly GCF_900116595.1). NCBI lineage: Bacteria > Pseudomonadati > Pseudomonadota > Alphaproteobacteria > Hyphomicrobiales > Phyllobacteriaceae > Mesorhizobium > Mesorhizobium sp. YR577. Next base: position 106,396 of record NZ_FPBI01000006.1, read on the forward strand.
GCCGAAATCGCCGACACCTTCGAGGTGGCGAAGGATTGGGCCGACATCAACTGCATCATCTTCACCGCCACGGGCAGCAAGGCGTTCTGCGCCGGGCTGGACCTCAACGAATTCCTTGCCGCCACGCTGGACCAGGACCCCGCACGGGCAAGGATCGTGCGTCGCTGTTTCGCTGCCGTGCGCCATGCCGCCGTCCCCGTCATCGGCGCTATCAACGGGCCGGCACTCGGTGCAGGAACGGTACTGGCCTCGGTCTGCGACATCCGCATCGCATCCGAGAATGCGCGCTTCGGCATGCCCGAGATCAATGTCGGCCGCTGCGGTGGTGCCGCGCACATGATCCGCCATCTGCCGCAAGGCCTGCTGCGCCAGATGTATTTCACCGGCCTGCCGATCAGCGCTGCCGAAGCACTCCAGTGCGGTTTCATCCAGAAGGTCGTGCCCTTCGAAGACCTCGCCAAGACCGCCCGCTCGCTCGCTGAGGTCATTGCCGCAAAGGCCCCGATCGGCCTGCGCATGGCGAAGGAAGCCCTCAACAAGGTCGAGTTCATGCAGACCGAGGACGGCTATCAGCTAGAGCAGAGCTATTCCACCACGTTGATGGCGACCGAAGACGCGCGCGAAGCAACGCGCGCCGTGGTCGAGAAGCGCCCGCCGGTATGGGTGGGCCGCTGACCATGGAAGGCACCTTCGTCCGCGACGGCATGGCGCTCAACTACCGGATCGAAAAGGCCGATCCGGTAGCGCCATGGCTCGTATTCGGCAACTCACTGATGACAGACCTGTCGATCTGGGACGAACAAGTAGCGGCGCTGGCTGGAAACTGGAACCTCCTGCGCTACGACCAGCGCGGGCATGGCCGATCCGGCGAGCCGCAGGCGGCGCTCGATATCCCGACACTGGCCGCGGACCTGCTGGCGCTGACCGATTTCGTCGGCATCGAGCGCTGCACCTATGTCGGGCTCTCCATGGGCGTTCCGACCGGGCTTGCCGCTTTCGGCGCGCGCGCCGAGCTTTTCGAACGCCTCGTTCTCGTCGACGGCCAGGCACGTAGTGCGGCCACCGGACGCGCTTTCTGGGAAGAGCGGATCGCCTTTGCGCGTGAGTATGGCATGGCGGCACTTGCCGAGCAGACGGTGAAGCGCTGGCTGCGGCCGGATCGGCATGCCTCCGCGCAGGCTGAACGGCTCCGGGACATGATTGCCGCCACCCCGCTCGAAGGTTTTGTGGCCTGCGCCTCCGCCTTGCGGGAGTACGACCAGTCTGCCGTGCTGTCCCGGCTCGGCATTCCCGTTCGGCTCATTGCCGGTGCCGAGGATGGTGCCATGCCGGCAACGATGAAAGCGATGGCCGGGCAGATTGCAGACGCCGCTTTCGAAGCTCTGCCGGATGCCGGCCACGTGCCCAATTTCGAGAAGCCGGCGGAGTTCAACATCGCGCTCGCGGCCGCGCTGAGGACGCCCGAATGAAGCTTCTCTGGTCGCCGAAATCGCCTTTCGTCCGCAAAGTCATGATCGTTATCCACGAACTCGGACTGGCGGACAGGATCGAGCTGGTGCGCGCTGTCGCGATACCACGCGGCGCGCCGAACCCCGTCATCCTGAAAGAAAACCCGCTCGGCAAAATCCCGACGCTTCTGGTACCAGGCCTGCCGCCGATCTTCGATTCCGCTGTCATCTGCGACTGGCTTTCTTACTTGTCCGCCGATAGCGAAAGGCTGATCCCGCGCTCTGGCGAGCCGAGGTTTCAGCAACTGCGGTGGCAGGCACTGGGCGACGGGCTGACCGAGAACCTGCTGCTCTGGCGCATCGAATGCCTGGGAGCGGACGGCGGCGATACCGAGGTGATCGCATCCTGTCGCGCGAAGGTGCGGGCGGCACTTGCCGTGCTGGAAGATGAAGCCGGCGCGCTCACCTCAGCCCCCTTCGGCATCGGCCAGATCGCCGTCATCTGCGCGCTCGGCCAGCTCGACTTCCGCTTTTCGCAAAGCAGATGGCGCGGCGCGCACCCGAAACTGGCGGTGTGGAGCGAACTGCAGACAAACCGCCCGTCGGTCGCCGCCACCGTCATCGTCAACGACCAGGGGCCGGACGAAGGCCCCATCATGGACCTTACTTTCGGAGAGAACTGACCTTGGCCGGACCGCTTTCACATATCCGCGTGCTCGATTTGAGCCGCATCATGGCAGGACCTTGGTCTGGTCAGATCCTGGCCGACCTGGGCGCCGACGTCATCAAGGTCGAACGCACCGGCGAAGGCGACGACACCCGCAAATGGGGGCCGCCCTATCTGACCGGCAGCGATGGAAAGCCGACGAAGGAGTCGGGCTATTACCTCTCCGTCAATCGCGGCAAGCGCTCGGTCGAAGTGGATATCTCCACCGAACAGGGTCAAGCGGTCATCCGCGAAATCGCCAAGACCTCCGACATCGTTCTGGAGAATTTCAAATCGGGCACGCTCGACCGCTACGGTCTGGGCTACGAGCATCTCAAGGCGGAGAACCCGCGCATCATCTATGCCTCCATCACCGGTTTCGGCACCACCGGACCCAAGCGTGAGGATGTCGCCTACGACTTCATGATCCAGGCCATGGGCGGATTGATGAGCGTGACCGGCGAGCGCGACGACCTGCCGGGCGGCGGCCCGCAGAAGGTCGGCATCCCGATCATCGACATCATGACCGGCATGTACACCACCGTTGCCGTGCTGGCGGCACTCGCCAACCGCGATCAGACCGGCAAGGGCGACTATATCGACGTTTCCATGCTGGACGTCTCGGTGGCGATGCTGGCCAACCAGGCCATGAACTTCCTGGTGTCGGGCAAGACGCCCAGGCGTGGCGGAAACAGGCACCCGAACATCCAGCCGCAGGATGTCTTCGCAGTGGCCGACGGCCATATCGTGCTGGCAGTCGGCAATGACGAGCAGTTCCGCCGCTTCGCCTCCGTCCTTGGCGCGCCGGACTGGGCCGACGACGAGCGCTTTGCGACCAATGCCGCGCGAGTGACCAATCTGCCGATCCTGCATCCGATGATCTGCGAACGTTTCGCGCGCGAGCCTCTGCAATACTGGCTGGCCGAGCTTGGCGCGGCGAAGGTTCCTTGCGGCCCCATCAATACCATCCCGATGGTTTTCGAAGAGCCGCAGGTGCAGCACCGCGAAATGCTGAGGGAACTGCCCCACCCGCTGGCCGGCTCGGTCAAGCAGGTGGTGAGCCCTATGCGCTTTACCGAAGCCGCACTCTCCTTCGACCGCCCGCCCCCGCTTCTGGGGCAGCATACCGACGAAATCCTCGCCTCTTTGGGCCTGACCGACGGAGCAACGACCTGATGTCCCAGCATACCCAGAACACATCGGGCGCACGGATTTCCCTTCCCGACACCGACGGCATGACGCCGGAGCAGCGCCGCGTCTTCGACGGCATCGTCACCGGACGCCGCGGCGAACTCGTGGGGCCTTTGCGCGCGGCACTCCACAATCCGGAGCTTGCCGAACGGTGGAGCAAGCTGGGCGAAACACTGCGCTATTGCACGCGCCTGCCGCCTCGCCTCTCCGAGCTGGCAGTGCTGGTGACTGCGCGCGTCTGGAACAGCGAACTCGAATGGACGATCCACCGCCGTGCGGCAGAGGCAGCGGGCCTGGAAGCCGACATCATCGACGCCATTCGCGACGGCAAGGCCCCGCGCCTGATCGAGGAAGAAGACCGCGAAGTCTATCGCTTCGCCGCGGACATGCTCACGACGGGCACCGTCTCCGACCGTGTCTATGAGGCGGTATTGGCGCGTTGGGACGAGGCCGGCACGGTCGAGCTTACCGCATTGGTCGGCTATTACTGCATGGTGGCGCTGACGCTGAACGTGCACCGTATCCCTCTGCCCGCCTCGATACGGCCGGACCTGCTAGGCGGAGGCACCCCGCCCGATGGCCTAAGCCCGATCCCACAACTCGTGGATGCATGAGGCCGAGGACTTGGAAAGGCGGACAAAAACAGACATATGCTAGCATATAGCATTTTCACTCGGCTCGAAGGGCCCAGCGAAGGAGAACGTCTTTGTCCGTTTCGACCCAGGGAAACACAGCCGAAGCGCTGAAAAAGAGTGCGATTTCGAGGTATATCCAGCTCGCATCCCTGTTCAAGCGGCGCATCGAGACCGGTGAATGGGCGGTCGGCGGGCAAATTCCGACCGTTGAGATGCTGGCGAAGGAATGCGGCGTTGCCGCCATGACGATCCGCCATGCGCTCAATATCCTCGAAGCTGACGGCATGATCGAGCGTTATCGTGCCAAGGGCACGTTCGTGAAGCAGCGCCCGGTCAACGATATGTGGTGCCAGGTCCAGACCGACTGGAGCGGCATGCTGCTTGCACGCGAAAACGCCAGGATCGAAGTGCTGTCCGACGAGCGCAATGTTTCCCTGCCGGGACGCAGTTTCAAGATCGGCAAGCCGGCGCCTGCCTACCGCCATCTCCAGCGTCGCCACACGCGCGACGGCGAGGCCTTCCTGCTCGCCGATGTTTATGTCGCCGAGCGCATTGCATCCCAGATTCCCGAAGACGACTACAGCACCAAGACAGCTCTGAGGCTCGTTGCCGACGTGCCCGGGTTGGTCATCACCGACGCCACCCAGACGCTCACCATCGACAGTGCGGATCTCTATATCTCCGAGAAGCTCGACATCCCCATCAGCAACCCGGTGGCACGGGTGGAGCGCTGTGCGGTGGACAGCAACGGCGAGCTTGTGCTCGTCGCCGACGGTACCTATCGCGGTGACCGGGTACGCATCGATTTCAAGCTCCGGTGACGTAAAGTATAAAAACATATATTATTGACTTATAGGGTTTCGCATGCGATGCCGTCGTCGCCTGCGCATGGCCGGCGGGAGGAGAAGAGCTTGCAATACGTTCAGTTGGGCCGCACCGGTACGCGCGTCTCGAACATCTGCTTCGGCACGATGTCGTTCGGCTCTTACAGCGACGCTTCTACGGCCAGGGCGATGTACGACCACTGCCGCGAACTCGGCATCAACTTCTTCGATTGCGCGAACTCCTATGCCGGCGGCGGCAAGGCAGAAGCCATTCTCGGCGATCTGCTAGGCTCCGATCGCGACCGCGTGGTCATCACCACCAAGGTCTGCCGGCCGATGTCGCAGGACACCAACGGGTCCGGCCTGTCGCGGCGTCACATCATGCAGGAGGTCGAAAACAGCCTGCGCCGGTTGAAGACCGACCGCATCGATGTCTATTTCGCCCACCACTATGACCCCTATACCCCGCCCGAAGAGACGCTGCGCGCCTTCGACGACCTGCAGCGCCAGGGCAAGATCATCTATGCCGGCGTTTCCAATTGGGCCGCCTGGCGCATCGCCGACGCCATCGGCATCTCCCGGCGCGAGGCGCTGGCGCGGTTCGATGTCGTGCAGCCGATGTACAATCTGGTGAAGCGCCAGGCCGAGTTCGAGCTGTTTCCGCTCGCCCAGACCATGGGCCTCTCGGTCATGGTCTTCTCGCCCCTCGCCTCGGGCCTTCTGACCCGCGCGAATGCCAATACATCCGGCCAGCGCAGCGGCAGGCTTGCCGAAGCCCGCTATCTCAAGCGCTACGAGGACCAGCGCAATTTCGAGATCGCGGCCGAATTCTGCGCCATCGCCGACGAGGTGGGGGTCGATCCCGCCATGCTGGCGGTCGCCTGGGCTGCCTCGCACCCGGCCGTCACCGTTCCCATTATCGGCGCCGAAAGCGTCGAGCAGGTCGGCAACTATGTCGAGGCGGTGAATTTTGCCATGACCCCGGAACTGCGGCAGAGGATTTCCGACCTCTCCCCGCTCCCGGCCTACGAAATCGAACGCACCATCGACTGATGGCGAAGGACGAGACGACCATGCAGACTTCCTCCCCAATCACCCTCGACCACCTGATCGGCAACAAGGATGTGACCTCGTCCTCCTATGCCGAACTGCGCGACCCGGGACGGCTCACCGATGTCGTCGGCCTGATCGCGCAGGGCGATGCCGCGACGGTCGACGCAGCCGTTCGCGCCGCGCACGAGGCCTTCCAGAGCTGGAAGAAGACGAGCTACGAGGAACGCGCAGCACTTCTGCGCACCGCCGCCGACCTGCTTGACGCCGAGGCCAACGCGGTCGTCGAGATCATGGCGCGTGAATCCGGCATGCTGGTCGGCACCAACAAGGCTGAGATTGGCATGGCGGCGAATATCGTGCGCGACAATGCCGAGGCGGGTGAAGAATTTCTCAAGCCCATGGAAGTGTCGGATGCCGAAAGCTGGGTCAGCGTCGAGAAGCGTCCCATCGGCGTCATTGCCGACATCGTTCCCTGGAATGCGCCCATCATCCTGACCATGCGCAAGGTTGCGCCGGCACTGGTCTGCGGCAACACGGTCGTGATCAAGCCGGCGCCGACGGCTCCCATCGGCCTGACCCTGCTGCTCAAGAAAATGGCCGCGCTCTTCCCTGCCGGCGTGATCAATGTCGTGCATGGCGGCGGCGATGTCGGACATGCACTCTCCGTCCATCCGCTGGTGCGCAAGGTTTCCTTCACCGGCGGTGGAGCCGTTGCCCGGCAGATCATGAAAGCGGCTGCGGATGGCCTCAAGGGCGTGCAGTTCGAGCTGGGCGGCAACGATCCGTCCATCCTGCTGCCCGACGCAAATTTCGACGACGCCATTCCCAAGATTCTTGGCGGGGCGTTCCGCCGCTCGGGCCAGTTCTGCTTCGCCGTGAAGCGCGTCTACGTTCCATCTGAGGCCTATGCCGATGTCGTTGCGCGCCTCGAGGCCGAAACCGACAAGTTCCGCGTTGGCCATCCGCTCGATCAGGGCGTCAATTTCGGACCGATCAACAACCGCGGCCAGTTCGACTTCCTCAAGGGCCTGCTCGAACGCACGCGCGCCAGCGGTGCGACGGTTCGGGAACTCGGCACCGTTGTTGATCCGGCAGGCTGGGACAATGGCTATTACATGCGGCCGGCGATCGTCTCCGACATCGCCATGGATGCGGAACTGGTCCAGATCGAGCAGTTCGGCCCTATCCTGCCGGTGGTGAAATACGATTCCCTCGACGAGGTCATCGAAAGCGTGAACGCAGGCGAACTGGGTCTCGGCTCAAGCCTGTGGACGCGCGATTTCGACGAAGCGCTGAAGATCGCACGTCGCATCGAAGCCGGCATGACCTTCATCAACAATGTCGGTACCTCGCGGCTCGGCCAGAAGAACATCCCCTTCGGCGGCGTGAAGCAGAGCGGCATCGGACGCGAAAGCTCGCCCATCGGGCTTCGCGAATATGTCGAATACCACGCCCTCAACTATCACAAGTGAGGACTGCGCCATGACCTCTACGAAAACCCTCACCATCGACAACTTCATCGCCGGTAAATGGGAAGGCAGCGCTGAGCGCTTCGAAGTCCGCGATCCGGGCCGCACCGCCGACATCGTGGCAACCGTTGCCGTCGCCGACGCAGGCGCGGTCGACCGCGCGGTGAACGCAGCACATGCCGCCCTCAAGATTTGGTCCGAGGTGTCGGTCGAGAAGCGCGCGGAAGCCGTGCTGCACGCCGCTGACCTGATCGAGGCCGAGGCCGACAAAGGCCTCGACGGTCTCGTCGGCGTTGTGGTCCGCGAAACCGGTATGCTGCCGGCAGAGATCACCATGGAGTTCCGAGGCGCCGCTTTCGCATCCCGCGACAATGTCGAGGCCGCCAGGATCGCGCTTGAGCCCAGGATCATTGAGGACGAGGCCTCGATCGTGCGCATCGAGCACAAGCCCATCGGCGTGGTGGCGGCGATCGTGCCATGGAACGCGCCGATCGTGCTGCTGATCCGCAAATTCGCGCCGGCATTGGTTGCCGGTGACACGCTGGTCATCAAGACGCCGCCAACCGCGCCGGCAGGTATCGCGCTGCTGATGGAAAAACTCGCGCCACTCTTCCCCGAGGGCGTCATCAATGTGGTGCACGGTGGCGCGGAAACGGGTGCGGCATTGGCCGCCCATCCCAAGGTTCGCCTGGTGTCCTTCACCGGTGGCGGCGTCGCCGCCAAGGCCATCATGAAGACCGCGGCCGAGACGCTGAAGAACGTGCAGTTCGAACTGGGCGGCAACGACGCAGCAATCGTGCTCGACGATTTCGACCTGGACGGGCAGATCCCGACGCTTGCCGCCGGCGCATTCCACCGGTCGGGCCAGTTCTGCTTCGCGATCAAGCGGCTCTATGTGCCGACTTCGATCTATGACGCGTTCTTCGACAAGCTCGCCGCTCATCTCGACAAGGTGCGCATCGGTCACCCGCTGCATCCCGAGACAACCTTCGGCCCGATCAACAATGGGGCTCAACTGAGCTACCTCAAGGGCCTCATCCAGAAGACGCGGGACGCGGGCGGCGAACTCATCGAGCTCGGCACACCCGTCTCCCCTGAAACCTGGGACGAAGGCAACTATTTGCGTCCGGTGCTGGTCAAGGACCCCGGCCCCGATTTCGACATTGTCACCTGCGAGCAGTTCGGACCGGTCCTGCCGGTCATGCGCTACATGGACGAGGACGCGGTGGTGGAACTGGCCAATGGCACCGACTACGGCCTCGGTTCTTCGGTCTGGACATCGAATTTCGATCGCGGCGCAGCCTTCGCGCGGCGGCTTGAGGCCGGCATGACCTTCATCAACAAGAACGCTCAATCACGCCTCGGCCGTCGGCACATGCCGTTCGGCGGCATCAAGCAGAGCGGCATCGGCACCGAAAACTCGGAACTCGGCCTGGCCGAGTTCACCGAGATCCACGCGATGAATTTTCACAAGGTGTGACGATGGCTCTGCCTGACTTTCCGACCAACCTGACCCCGTCCCTTCTCGCCGGCAAGACCGCGCTGGTCACCGGCGGCGTCTCCGGCATCGGTCAGGCCATCGCGTCGCTGTTTGCAGCAAGCGGCGCCAAGGTCATCATTGCCGATCTCTCGCTGCCTGAGAGCGATGCCCCCACTGATTGCAGCACCGGTCCGGGCTGGCGCTGCGACGTCGCTGATGAGGCAAGCGTAGCGGTGCTGGCCGAGCGCATTGCGCGCACGGAAAACAAGCTCGACCTGCTGGTCAACTGCGCCGGCGTTCCGCAGTCGGCGACACCGATCGGCACGATGACGGTCGACGGCTGGGATCGCATCATGAACGTCAATGTGCGTTCGCTTTTCCTCACCACGAAACATTTCCTGCCCTTGCTCAAGGCGGGCGGAAACGCGGCGATCGTCAACATCTGCTCGGTTGTCGGCGTGCGCCCGAAACCGGGCCTCGCTGCCTACAGCGCCTCGAAGGCCGCAGCCATCGCAACCACCCAGTCGCTCGCGCTCGAACTGGCCAAGGACGGCATCCGCGTGAACGGCATCAACCCCGGCGCGACCGAAACGCCGATGCTTTCGGGGTTCACCCATGGGCAGCAGATACATGAAGTCGTCGGCAGCTTCGCCAGCCAGATTCCGATGGGCGAGATCATCCGCCCGAACGATGTGGCTGGTGCTGCACTCTACCTGGCATCCGACCTCGCCAGGCTCGTCACGGGCGCGGTTATCAACGTCGACGGCGGCCGCTGCGTTTAACAGCCACGGCTGCCATCCACCGACGCGGAACCTTGCGCAAAAAGCCCGCGCCACCCTTTCGGCGTAGACGGCTGATCGATCGGGCTATGAGATCGGGCCTGTTGCCCGACTTTCCGCTACGGTATCCTTGGGGATGAAACTCAGCCAGAGCATACGGTTCTGCACCTCCGTCGACGGCACTCGGATTGCCGTCGCTTCGTGCGGAGAGGGACCGGTGATCCTGCGGGCGGCGCACTGGCTGAGCCATGTCGATTACGATCTCGAAAGCCCCGTGTGGCGGCCTTGGCTCCAGGCGCTTTCGGCCCGCAACCGGTTTGTGCGTTACGATCCACGCGGCTGCGGACTGTCTGACCGGCATGTTGCCGATCTGTCGCTTGAGGCGTGGCATGCGGACCTGGACTGCGTGGCGGCTTCGATCGAGGAGCCACGTTTTGTTCTCCTCGGTCTTTCGCAGGGCGGCGCTCTTAGCATCGCATATGCACTAAGGCATCCCGAGCGCGTGTCGCATCTGGTGCTGCTGAACGCCTACGGTCAGGGCGGGCGGGTTCGCGCGCAGACGCAAGCCGAGCGGCTGGAGGCCGAGACCCTCGTCAACTTCATTCGCATCGGCTGGGGGCGCGACAATCCTGCGTTCTGCCAGTTCTTCACCAACCTTTTCATACCCGACGGGACGCCTGAACAGCATCGCTGGTGGGGCGATCTCGAGCGTGAAACGGCAACCGCCGATGTCGCCGCGCAACTGCTTTCGCAGATGCAGGGGATCGACGTGCTCGACCTTGCGGCGAAGATCCGCGTGCCGACATTGATCGCGCATAGTCGCGGCGACATGCGCGTGCCGTTCGATGAAGGCTGCAAGCTGGCTGCCGCGATTCCAGGTGCACGCTTCGTGCCGCTTGAGAGCAAGAACCATGTGCTCTTGCCGGACGAGCCGGCCTGGGCTGTGTTCCAAGCCGAACTCGCGGCCTTCCTCGGGCAGGATCAACCAAGGCAGCCGCGTGCAATCCGCGAGGCAGGTCTCACTCCCGCCGAAGCGGCACTTCTGGACCTCGTTGCAGAGGGGCTCGACAACCGTGTCATCGCAGAACGCCTCGGCAAGAGCGTGAAGACCGTGCGCAACCAGCTGTCGGTGATCTTCAGCAAACTTGGCGTGCACAGCCGCTCGCAGGCGATCGTCATGACGCTGTCCAAGTAGCCGACTTGCGCGGCGGGCGGTTTACCGCCCTCTCCCGACCCGGATCGGGACATCTGTCCTCTCCGCTGCCTGATTTCCTTGCCTGTTCGGGACGGCCGCCTCATGCCCGCCGTCAAGACTGGTCTCATCCTTGCACTGACGGAATGGCAACATGCCGTCCGAAGGAGGAACCATGACACAACTCAACGAAACCACCCTCAATGAACTCGTCGGCCGCGTTCTTGGCGACCTTGGCGGAGCTGTCAGCGTGCCGCTGGTGAGGATCGGAGACGCGCTCGACCTGTACAAGACCCTCAAGGAGATCGGTCCCGCCAATGCTGACGAGCTTGCCGATGCCGCGGGATGCGCGCCCCGCTACGTGCGCGAATGGCTGGCAGCGCAAGCGGCCTCGGGCTACGTGCACTACGAGAACGGACGGTTCTCGCTGACGCCCGAGCAGTCCTTCGTGTTTGCAGAGCCCGACAGCCCGGTCAATCTGATCGGTGCCTTCGATACCGCTGCTGCAATGGTCGAGAACCAGCCGAAGGTGCAGTCGGCCTTCAAGACCGGCCGCGGCGTGGCCTGGGGTGACCAGGCCGGCTGCATGTTCTGCGCCGTGGCGCGGCTGTTCCGGCCGGGCTACGTGAATGCCCTTGTGCAGGAGTGGCTGCCGGCGCTCGACGGCGTGATCGACAAGTTGAAAGCCGGCGCGACGGTCGCCGATGTCGGCTGCGGACACGGGCTGTCGACGGTCCTGATGGCACAGGCGTTCCCGAAATCCCGGTTTACCGGCTACGACTTCCATCCGGCATCGATTGCCGCCGCGACCGCGCACGCCCGAGCGCACGGCATGACGAACCTGCACTTCGAGGTCGGCCGGGCACAGGACTTCGCAGGGCGTGACTTCGATCTGATCACCTGCTTCGACTGCCTGCACGACATGGGCGATCCCAAGACCGCGGCAGCGCACATCAGAAAGGCGCTGAAACAGGGCGGCACGTGGATGGTGGTCGAACCCATGGCCGGAGATGCGCTGGAAGACAACATCAATCCGGTTGGAAGGCTCTACTACTCGGCATCGACGATGATCTGCGTTCCCACCTCGCTGGCACAGGAGACGGGGCTCGCGCTTGGCGCGCAAGCGGGCGAGAAACGGCTGGCCGAGGTGATCCGGTCAGGTGGCTTCACGCGCGTCCGGCGGGCAGCACAGACGCCACTCAACATGGTGCTGGAAGCGACCTGACGGCAAATGGCGGCGCCCGTGTTCGACCCCGGGCGCCGCCATTTGACTGGATAAAAGCGTTTGATCCGAATTTCCGGCCTTGCATTGCAGGCTGTAACAAAGGTTGAGTGCTGAGGTCGCCGTACAGGGCTGCACTTTAACCTTCGATTGACTCTTGGCCTTCATATCTCGTTCATGGATGACGAGCAGAAAACAGCCTCTGATTGGCGCGCGACGGTACTATGCCTGGTTCACGTTGCGATCTTGTTTGCTCCCATCGCGATCGCGCTGGGCGTGTTGGTGGGGCTGTCTACCAGCCAAGAGCGATTTGCCGGCAAGCCAGACCCGATCGTCACGAGCACAATTCGGCAGAGATAGAGCAGTCCCATCTGGGGGGTTCTACTTCTGGAAGCAGGCCCTAATATCGCGAGATGCTACGCACTGACCAAGTGAGCTAAAATCTTCAGGAGGAAGTCCATGGACAAGACCTCTCTAATCGCCGAATTGAGCTGGCTGGCAGCGCTTCCATTTCTGGTGATCGCAATCCGGCTTCACGAGCTCCTCGCCAGAACGGCCACTCCCTCGCCGGTAATTCGCCGATAAAAAAGGCGGCTCCTGAGAACCGCCTTTTGCTCGATGGAACTACCATCAGATGTTACCGGCCGGCGGCGATGCCCGCGATGATACCGGTCGCCATTGAAATCAGCAGATAGTCGTTGTCGACCTTCACCCACTGCTGGCCTCTGCCGGGACGCTGCAGTCCGTAGCGGTGATAATCGCGGACATGCTGCTTCCGCTTCCAGTCGCTCATTCGGCTGCCTTTTGACCACCGCTGTTTCTTGGCGAATGGCTTGCGCGCCTCATGCTTCTTGTTGAAATGCGACGGTCCATTTTGCTGCTGCATGCCCTGCGGGGGCCGATGGTACTGCTGCGCTTGAGCCATCGGCACTGCAAGCATGGAGATCGCCACTGCTGCGAGAACAATTCGTTTCATTGGGAGGGGTCCTTCTCATTCACGCCCGATATCTACGTGTCGAAGGGTGAACCCAATATGAACACCTGCATTAACAATCCGTAATGTTTTCAAACGCTTGTCATACGATGTTAATAGGCGCGCACTACAGTTCAGCGGCTGACCAGGCCCTCCTCTCCGCAATGAGTGCCGTCGCAGATATCGCCAGGCCCCGCGACGGTTGAAGCGTCGCGAATTTGCATGACGGCGTTTCGGCAGGTACTTTGCCGCCCTCACGGAGTGAAGCATGGATTATCGAACAGCCACTACCGCCGACCTTACCGCCATCTTTCGAGACCTGGCCAATCGAATGGCTGACCAGTATGCGACGGCCGGTCTCAACATCGATGAGGTGAAGGACGAATTCATGATGGCCCTGAGAGAGGGCCGCGGCCATACCTTGCTCGAGGACGGCAAACCGGTCGCAATAATCGCGTGGCGGGAGATCAATCACGCAGCTCAAACGGCTTTTGCAGCCCACGAGAGCTTCTTTTCCAGGTCTTCGGTCCGCTTCTGCAAGAAACACATCAGGCGCATCCAGGCTCTCTGCGGTAACCTTCCAATCCATTCCTACAGCTGGTCGGACCGGCCGGAAGTCGCGAAGTGGTTCCGCATTCTCGGCTTTAAGGAAGTGGAACGCGGGAAAGGCTTCGTTATCTTCGAACTCGACCCTGAATGATCGCTCTACGTCTCAGATCGCCTTCGGCTACGCGCGAACCCTAAAGGGAGCTCAGCCTTCGACCGTTTGCCTGGCGAGATCCCAGAACGCCTTCACCAGCTTGCCGCTTGAGCGTTCGCGCAGGCAGATGAGCGCTTCGTCCATCAGCATCTCCGGCCCATCGATGACGATCGGCCGGAGGCGTCCGTCAAGGCCAAACTCTGCCCGCGACACAAAACCGACGCCGACGCCGGAGGCTACGATCTCGCGTACGGCCTCGCGCCCTTCGGCTTCTATGGCCGGCTTGAGTTCGATTCCCTGAGCGGCAGCCAACGCTTCCAGCTTGGATCTGGTCTTGGAACCCCGCTCACGCAGCACAAGCGGCTGTTCGGCGATCTCGGCCAGCCCGAGCTTGCGCGCTTCGGCCAGCGGATGATTATGCGCCACAAACGCGATGATCGGCGAGGAATTGAGCTTCAGCATATTGTACTCGCGCCCTTCCGGAATTTCGCCCAGGACACCGATATCGGCTTCGTAGGCGTAGAGGCTGGCCATCACGCTCTCGGTATTGCCAGCGCGAACGGTCACCTGGATTCCCGGATACCTGGCCCGGAATTGCCCGAGTATCTGGAGAAGATGATGCGCGGCGTCCGCGACGATGCGCAAGGTGCCGGCTCGAAGCGCGCGCGACTCGGAAAGCAGGTCGAGTGCCTGCTGCTCGGTGTCGAACATGCGGTGCGTGATTTCAAGCAGACGGTCGCCCTGCTGCGTAAGCGTCACCTGCTTCTTGTGCCGGTTGAAAAGCAGCACGTCGTACTCTTCTTCCAGCTTGCGCACCTGATCTGAAATGGCGGGCTGGGTCAGAAACAAAGCCTCCGCGGCACGCGAGAAACCGCCGCAAATGGCGACGTAGTGGAAAGCTCTCAGCTGCACGTACCGCACCGGGGCATCCTCCATAAGTAAAATCAATGGAAGTATAGAAACTAACGAATTGACTTATGTAAAGGGGAAGCCGAACTTTTCCTTCTGACAGGAAGCCGGCTATGCATTTCTCGATCATCCTTCTGCACCTCGCGGGCGCAACCTTGCTGCTGCTCTATGCCGTGCATCTCGTGCGCACCGGGATGGAGCGCGCCCACGCCCCCATCTTGCGCCAGCTGTTTGGCGAGGCAAGAGGCGGGCACATACGTGCCGCTGCCGGCGGCGCGGCCATGGCGGTGATGCTGCAAAGTTCAACGGCAGTGGCGATGCTCGCCTGCGGCTTCGCTGCCGGCGCTGTGCTGGCGCTGCCGACCGGGCTCGCTCTGTTGCTTGGTGCCGATCTTGGCTCGGCGCTGGTCGTGCGGGTGCTCTCCTTCGATCTAGGCTGGTTGATCCCCGTCTGCCTGTTGGCCGGCGGCGTCATGCATCTCAAGCTGCCGGGCCAGAAAATCCGCGAGACCGGACGCATGGTGCTCGGAGTTGGCTTCGTGCTCCTGTCGTTGAAGCTGCTGGGCGAAGCGACCGATCCGCTTCGGAATGCAGAACTTCTGCCCATGATCTCCGGTTATCTGGCTCAGGACTATCTGACCGCGTTCCTGCTTGGTGCGGTGTTCACCTGGCTCATTCACTCCAGCGTCGCCGCTGTTCTGATGATCACGGCCCTGGCCTCGCAGGGGCTGGTTTCGCTGGAAGCCGGCATACCGCTGATACTGGGCGCGAATGTCGGCAGCGGGCTGATAGCATTCTGGCTGTCACGGGGCATGGGACCTGCCGCCCGCCGCCTGCCGCTCGGCAATCTGATTTTTCGCGCCTGCGGGACAGTCGTCGCATTGGTTGCCATTCAGCTGTTCAGCCTGCCGGTTGGCTGGCTGGGGGACAATGCAGGCGTGGCACTGATCAATCTCCACGTCCTCTTCAACGCATGTCTGGGCGTGTTTTCCCTTCCCCTCACCGGCGCGATGGCGCGGCTGACGACGACGCTGCTGTCCGAAGCTCCGGTCAGGACGAAAGATGATGATCTTGTCGCGCGGCGCATCACAGCCCTCGATCGTGCGGTCACCGGCGTTCCGACCCTGGCTCTGGCGAGCGCGACGCGCGAGCTTCTGCGCATGGGAGAACTCGTCGAACTGATGTTCCGGCCGGTCATGGACATGTTCAAGTCCGGGACGAGCGAGCAGATCGCACGCCTGCGCAGCCTGGATGAAGACGTCAACGATGCTCACACCGGCATCAAGCTCTACATCGCCGAGGTAAACCGAGGCCGGCTCACCTCGGAGGAGGCTCGCCGCGGCATCGAACTGACCGACGTTGCGATCAACCTGGAGCATGCCGGCGACGTCATCGCCAAGAATCTGCTGGTGCTGGCCGCCGAGCGCTCGGAGAAAAACCTGAATTTCTCCAAGGAAGGCTGGGCGGAGATGACGGACCTTCATGCGCGTGTCGCGGAAAACATGCAGCTTGCGCTGAACGTCTTGATTTCAAACGACCTTGCCGCAGCCCGCCAACTGGTGGCCGAGAAGGAGCGCATTCGAACGCAGGAGCGCCAAAGCCACGAACAGCATCTGCGCCGCCTGCAATCGGGCAAGATGGAAAGCATCGAAACCAGCGATATCCACCTGGAAGCCGTCCGCGCTTTCAAGGAGATCAATTCGCTGCTGGTTACGATCGCTTATCCGCTGCTTACGCAAAGCGGAGACCTGCAGAGCAGCCGGCTGGTACGTCTAGCCTGACGATCATCGTTAAAACTTATGCAAGGATACAAAATAACGATTTTGCAAATACATCGTGGGCGGCGATAATCACGCCATTGCAGAACGCCGTGTGGAGGAAGATCAATGAGCGCCGAGACCAAGTTTTCGCCAGTCGAGGGTTTTGAGCCACCGGCGCTCGGCGAACCTTATTTGCTCACGCCCGGCCCGCTCACCACCGCCTACGCCGTCAAGCAGGCCATGCTTCGCGACTGGGGTTCCTGGGACGGCGATTTCCGCGCCATGACTGCCGATATGCGCCGCCGGTTGCTGGCGCTGACCGGCGACACAAAGGGCGAATTCGATTGCGTTCCCATGCAGGGAAGTGGCTCCTTCTGCGTCGAGGCCATGCTCGGCTCCTTCGTCCCGAAGGACGGAAAGGTTCTGGTGCTGGCCAACGGCGCCTACGGCCTTCGCGCCGCGCAGACCATGCAGTATCTGGGTCGCGCCTATACGCTGATCGACAAGGGCGATTACCTGCCGCCGCGCGGTAGCGAGGTTGCCGCAGCACTCGACGCCGATCCGGCCATCACCCATGTCATCGCCATTCACTGCGAGACCAGCTCCGGCATCCTCAACCCGGTCGCCGAGATTTCCGAGGCCGTCTACGCCAAGGGCCGCAAGCTGCTGGTGGATTCCATGAGCGCCTTCGGCGCCATCCCGCTCGACGTCAACGAAATCCGCTACGAGGCGATGGTCTCGTCGGCCAACAAATGCATCGAAGGCGTGCCGGGCTTTGGCTTCGTCATCGCCAAGAAGACGGAACTGGAGGCCGCCAAGGGCCGCAGCCACTCGCTTTCGCTCGACGTGCATGCGCAATGGGCAACGCTGGAAAAGACCGGCCAGTGGCGCTTCACCCCGCCGACGCATGTCGTTGCCGCCTTTCTCGAGGCGCTGAAGATGCACGAGGCGGAAGGCGGCGTTGCCGGCCGCGGCGCGCGCTACACCAAAAACCGCGACGTGATGGTTGCCGGCATGCGCGAACTCGGTTTCGAGACGCTGCTGTCGGATAACTGGCTGTCGCCGATCATCGTCACCTTCTTCTGCCCGGCGCATGAGAACTTCGCCTTCGACCGCTTCTATGGACTGATGAAGGACAAGGGGTTCATCATCTATCCCGGCAAGCTGACCGTGGTGGAATCCTTCCGCGTCGGCTGCATCGGCCGCATGGACGAGCACGTCATGCGGCGTGTCGTGGAAGCAGCCCGCGAGTCACTTGCCGAAATGAACGTGCCTGACGCGGCGCCGCCTCGCACCGCGCTCGAAGAGCGCGCCAAGCTCGCCGCCTGAAAACCTCTCCAATTCCCAAGGAACGCCCTGATGAACCAGATGTCCCCTGTCACCGTGTCTGCGAATGGACGCAATTATGCCTGGCCGCGCGTTCCGGCGATCGCGATCTGCCTTGACGGCTGCGAGCCGGCCTATCTCGATGAGGCGATCCGTGCGGGGTTGATGCCGGCGCTGGAGAAGATCAAGGCGAAGGGCACGGTGCGCATGGCCCACAGCGTCATCCCGAGCTTCACCAATCCCAACAATCTGTCGATCGCCACCGGCCGCCCGCCTTCTGTCCACGGCATCTGCGGCAACTACCTCTACAATCCGGAGACGGGCGAAGAGGTGATGATGAACGATCCAAAGTTCCTGCGCGCCCCGACCGTCTTCCAGGCCTTCTACGATGCCGGCGCCCGGGTCGCGGTGGTGACGGCCAAAGACAAGCTGCGCTCGCTGCTCGGTCACGGCTTGAAGTTCAATGAAGACCGCGCCATCTGCTTTTCCTCGGAGAAGTCGGACACCACGACCAAGGCCGAGCACGGCATCGACAATGCCTCCGCCTGGCTCGGCAAGCCGGTGCCGGAAGTCTATTCGGCCGAACTGTCGGAGTTCGTCTTTGCCGCCGGCGTCAAGCTTTTGAAGGAATGGCGGCCCGACGTCATGTACCTGACCACGACCGACTATGTGCAGCACAAATACGCGCCGGGCGTGAAGCAGGCCAACGATTTCTACGAGATGTTCGACAAGTATCTCGCCGAACTCGACGCGCTGGGTGCTGCGATCGTGGTGACCGCCGATCACGGCATGAAGCCGAAGCACAAGGCCGATGGTTCGCCCGATGTCGTCTATGCGCAGGACCTGCTCGACGAATGGCTGGGCAAGGATGTCGGGCGCGTCATCCTGCCGATCACCGATCCTTACGTCGTCCACCACGGCGCGCTGGGCTCGTTCGCCACCGCCTATCTGCCCAAGGGTGCCGACCGCGCCGACATCATGAAGCGGCTGGCCGGGATCGAGGGCATCGACCTGGTCGTCGACCGTGAGGAAGCCTGCCGCCGTTTCGAACTGCCGGAAGACCGCATCGGCGACATCGTCATGATCTCGGCCGAGAACAAGACGATCGGCACCAGCGAGCACCGTCACGATCTCGCCGCCCTCAATGAGCCGCTGCGCTCGCATGGCGGGCTGACCGAGCAAGTGGTGCCGTTCATCACCAACCGGGTCATGCCGGACCAGCCCGGCGCACCCAGGCTGCGCAACTTCGACGCCTTCTACTATGCGGTGATGGCTGCGGCGCTGCCGAATACGTGATTGCAATGCCGGCGCTTCGTTGCGCTGGCGATGAATGTTGACCGAGGTTGGTCGAACCCCACTCCGGCCCTTCGGGCCACCTCTCCCCCGTTCGACGGGGGAGAGGAAAGGTGCCGACCCGCCGAGCCCTGGCTCCCTTCCTCTCCCTCCGGAGGGGGGAGAGGTGGCCCGAAGGGCCGGAGTGGGGGAAGGCTTTGCCGGCAAGCGATGGCACAGGCGACAAGACGCATAAGGGCTATTCAGGAACACAGCGATGACCAAACTCGACCCCACGATCAAAGTCCGCCACGAGCCGATGCGCATTGCCGGCAGACATGTCGACGCCGACGGCGTCGTCGAGGTGCGCTATCCCTGGAACGACACGGTGGTCGGCACCGTGCCGGCAGGCGGTGCCGAGCATGCCCGGCAGGCCTTCGCGATCGCCGCCGCCTACAAGCCCAAGCTGACCCGCTACGAGCGCCAGAAGATCCTGCTCAGGACGGCAGAGCTGCTGAACTCCCGCAAGGAAGAAATCTCCGACCTGATCACGCTGGAGCTCGGCATCTCCAAGCAGGACTCGCTCTATGAAGTCGGCCGCGCCTTTGACGTGTTCACCCTGTCGGGCCAGATGTGCATCCAGGATGACGGCCAGATCTTCTCCTGCGACCTGACCCCGCACGGCAAGGCGCGCAAAATCTTCACCATGCGCGAGCCGCTCAACGCGATCTCGGCGATCACGCCGTTCAACCATCCGCTCAACATGGTCTCGCACAAGGTGGCGCCGGCGATTGCCACCAACAACTGCGTCGTCGTCAAGCCGACCGAGCTGACGCCGATGACGGCACTGGTGCTGGCCGACATCCTCTACGAGGCCGGCCTGCCGCCGGAAATGCTGTCGGTGGTGACCGGCTGGCCGAAGGACATCGGCGACGAGATGATCACCAACGAAAACATCGATCTGATCACCTTCACCGGCGGCGTGCCGGTGGGCAAGCTGATCGCCTCCAAGGCCGGCTACAGGCGCCAGGTGCTGGAACTTGGCGGCAATGATCCGCTGATCATCCTCAACGACCTCTCCGACGACGATCTCGCCAAGGCTGCCGATCTGGCGGTCGCGGGTGCGACCAAGAACTCCGGCCAGCGCTGCACGGCGGTCAAGCGCATCCTTGTCCAGGAAAGCATTGCCGACCGTTTCGTGCCGCTGGTGCTGGAGCGGGCGAGGAAGATCAGGTTCGGCGACCCGATGGACCGCACCACCGATCTCGGCACCGTCGTGCATGAGCGCGCCGCAAAGCTGTTCGAGGACCGCGTTCACATGGCGGCAGAGCAAGGCGCCGACATTCTCTACAATCCCGGCCGCAACGGCGCGCTGCTTCCGCCCATCGTCGTCGACCGCGTGCCGCATGCCTCAGAACTCGTCATGGAAGAAACCTTTGGGCCGATCATCCCGATCATCCGCGCCCCCGACGATGACGACGCGCTGATCGCACTCTCCAACTCCACCGCCTTCGGCCTGTCCTCAGGCGTGTGCACCAACGACTTCCGCCGCATGCAGAAATACATCGCCAGCCTTCAGGTCGGAACCGTCAACATCTGGGAAGTCCCGGGATACCGCATCGAGATGAGCCCCTTCGGCGGCATCAAGGATTCAGGCAACGGCTACAAGGAAGGCGTCATCGAAGCCATGAAGAGCTTCACAAACGTCAAGACCTTCTCATTGCCCTGGTGATCCATGACTGACATGCAATATGATCTGGCTGTCGTCGGCGCCGGCATCGTCGGCCTTGCGCATGCGCTCGCTGCCGCGCGCCGCGGCCTGCGCGTCGTCGTCATCGACCGCGATGCACAGGCCAACGGCGCCTCGATCCGCAACTTCGGGCTCGTCGTGGTCACCGGTCAGGAAGCCGGCATTTCGCGCCAATACGCCGAACGGTCGCGCGAGGTATGGTTGAGCCTCGCCGGGCAGGCCGGAATAGAAATCCTCCAGCAGGGCAAACTCGTCGCCGCGCAACGCCCCGAAGCGCTCGCGCTGCTTGAAGCGTTCAAGGCAGGCGAGCACGGGCTAGACTGCCGGCTGCTGACCAGCGACGAGGTAACTGGCCATCAGCCCGGCCTCGATAGTTCTAAAATCGTCGGTGGCCTCTACAGCCCTTTCGAGCTGCGCGTGGAATCGCGCGAAGCGTTGCCGAAGCTAGCGTCGTTCCTGGCGGAGCGCCACGGCGTCGAATTCCGTCGCGGCGTCGCCGTCTCGGCCATTGCGCCTCCGGTTGTCGAAACCAGCCACGGCCCGGTGCGAGCGGCAAAGATCGTGGTCTGCCCGGGCGACGACCTCGCCACTCTCTATCCGGAGCGCATCGGCAAGTACGGCATCCGCCGCTGCAAGCTGCAGATGCTGCGGCTTGCTAATCCGGGTCACAAGCTGCGCTCGGCGCTAGTCTCGGATCTCAGCCTGCTGCGCTACGCCGGTTATGCGGCGCTGCCTGAGGCTGCGTCGCTGCGAAAGACGTTGACCAGCCAATGCTCCCGGGCGCTCGACAACGGCGTCCATCTGATCGTCGTCCAGAGCGCGGACGGGTCGCTGGTCGTCGGCGATTCCCACCACTATGGCCTCACGCCGGACCCCTTTGCCTCCGATGAGGTCGACCGCCTGATCCTCGACGAATTCGCCGCACTTTTCGGGGGATCGACGCCAAATGTGCTCGCGCGCTGGACCGGCACCTACGCTTCAGCGTCCGAACATGCGAGCTTCACGGACGAGCCGCATGAAGACGTGAGGCTGGTGATGGTTACCAGCGGAACCGGCGCCAGCACCGGATTTGCGATTGGCGAAGAAACGATCGCCGAGATGTTCGGTTAGCAGGCGTGTCAGCAACCGCACTGTCGATCGTACTTTTCGCAGCACTTCTTCATGCGAGCTGGAACGCGCTCGTAAAGGCCGCGCCCGATCGTGCGCTCACATTGGCCGCGGTCTCCGCCATGCATGCGCTGGCCGGCATCCTGCTGATCGCGATATCGCCGCCGCCTGCCGTCGCGAGCTGGCCTTCGATAGCGGTGTCGACCGTCGTCCACTACGGCTACTATGTCCTGCTGTTCCAGGCCTACCGGCTGGGCGACTTGAGCCAAGTCTATCCGATATCGCGCGGCATGGCGCCGGCGCTTGTTGCCATCGGCACCTTTCTGATGATCGGCGAGACGCTGTCGCCGCTCGGCTGGTCAGGCCTCGCACTCGTCACCGCCGGCATTGCATTCCTGGCGCTGCAACGCGGCGCCGGTCACGCAGACGGCAAGGCAGTTCTGGTCGCAGCACTGCTCGGTCTCAGCATTGCAGCCTATTCCGTCGCCGACGGCGTCGGGGTTCGATTCTCCGAAAGCCCCACCGGCTATATGGGATGGCTCTTCCTGCTCGAGTCGCCGGTCACCTTGGCGATCCTGGCAAGCCGCCGCAGGGCGGGCATTCGGATCGATTGGAAAATCGTCGGGATCGGTCTGGTCGGCGGGCTCTTCGCGGTCACCGCCTACGGCCTCGTTCTCTACGCCAAGACGATCGCTCACATCGGCGCGGTATCGGCAGTCAGAGAGTCGAGCGTCATCATCGCTGCCCTGATCGGCGTGGTTTTCTTTCGTGAAAGACCATGGTTCGGGCGCGTTCTTGCAGCCCTTGTCGTCGCCCTCGGCGTGGTGACGCTGGCTGTCTCCGAGTAGTGTGACAGCAGCATGACTACTATCGCCTCAGATGATAGCTTTATAGGATAAATAGATTTTACTTATCGACCATACGGCTTCACGATTGACACATGGGCGACATCGACCGGCGCAAACGACCGGTGAACTGCCATAGAGCATGAGCGCCTCGATACATCGCAGATTGTGTCAAATGGGGAACCAAACCATGAAGAATACCGCATCCATCGTCATTGCCGCGCTGGCGGCAACTCTCTCGGCATCTGCCGCTTTTGCCGAAACCAACCTCACCGTCTACACCGCGATCGAGGCCGTCGATCTCGACCGCTACAAGGCTGAGTTCGAGAAAGCCAATCCCGACATCAAGATCAACTGGGTTCGCGACTCCACCGGCGTCATGACAGCCAAACTGCTGGCCGAAAAGGACAATCCGCAGGCCGACGTAGTCTGGGGACTGGCTGCGACCTCGCTCCTGCTGCTCAAGGGTGAAGGCATGCTGGAGCCCTACGCCCCTGCCGGCGTGGAAAAACTCGACCCGCGCTTCGTCGACAGCACCACGCCTCCGTCATGGACCGGCATGGACGCCTATGTCGCGGCGCTGTGCTTCAACACCGTCGAGGCCAAGAAGCTCGGCATCACAGCACCTAAGTCCTGGAAGGACCTGACCAAGCCTGAATACAAGGGCCATGTCGTCATGCCGAACCCCAACTCCTCGGGCACCGGCTTCCTCGACGTCTCCGCCTGGATGCAGACCTTCGGCGAGAAGGATGCCTGGGCCTTCATGGACGGCCTGCATGAAAACATCTCGGCCTACACCCATTCCGGCTCCAAGCCTTGCAAGATGGCCGGCGCCGGCGAGACGGTGATTGGCGTTTCCTTCGAGTTCCCCGGCGCCAAGGCCAAGAGCGCCGGCGCGCCGATCGACATCATCTTCCCGGAAGAAGGTTCGGGCTGGGAGGCCGAGGCAACCGCCATCATCGCAGGCACGGCAAACCTCGACGCGGCCAAGAAGCTGGTCGACTTCTCGGTCTCCAAGGAAGCCAACGAGATGTACAATCAAGGCTACGCCGTGCTCGCTTATCCCGGCATTGCCAAGCCGGTTGAAAACCTGCCGGCCGACGTTGCCTCCCACATGATCAAGAACGACTTCGAGTGGGCAGCCAACAACCGCAAGGCGATCCTGACGGAATG
Organism: Mesorhizobium sp. YR577; assembly: GCF_900116595.1. Classification (NCBI taxonomy): domain Bacteria; kingdom Pseudomonadati; phylum Pseudomonadota; class Alphaproteobacteria; order Hyphomicrobiales; family Phyllobacteriaceae; genus Mesorhizobium; species Mesorhizobium sp. YR577. The sequence continues at coordinate 130,210 of NZ_FPBI01000006.1, forward strand.
GGCCAAGCGCTACGACGCCAAGTCCGAGCCGAAGAGCTGATCGCAGCTCTGAAGAGGGGCGCCCAGCAATGCGGCGCCCTTTTCGCAACCAAGCACTGGTGGCTAGAATGAGACATGAGATCGTGGCCGGCCAACCGGCGACGCCGACCGAGGTGCGTCCAATGACCGGCAAGCCGGCCTATCTTGAAATCGACGGCCTGTGGAAGGCATTCGGCGAATTCATCGCGCTCAAAGGCGTGTCGCTTTCGATCCGGGAAGGCGAATTCGTCTGCTTCCTCGGGCCATCGGGTTGCGGCAAGACCACGCTGCTGCGCGCCGTTGCCGGCCTCGACCTGCAGACGCGCGGAACGATCCATCAGGCCGGCAAGGACATCTCGACCTTGCCGCCGTCGAAACGCGACTACGGCATCGTCTTTCAATCCTACGCGCTGTTCCCCAACCTGACGATCGAACGGAACATAGCCTTCGGCCTGGAGAATGCGGGACGCCCGAGGGCGGAAATCAATGCGCGCGTCGCCGAGCTGCTTGCCCTTGTCGGGCTTGCCAGCCAGGCCAAGAAGTATCCCGCCCAGCTGTCCGGCGGCCAGCAGCAGCGCATCGCGCTGGCGCGCGCCATGGCCGTGGCGCCCGGCCTGCTTCTGCTGGACGAGCCGCTTTCGGCTCTGGACGCCAAGGTGCGGGTGCATCTGCGCCATGAAATCAAGGAACTGCAGCGCAAGCTCGGCGTGACGACCATCATGGTAACGCACGACCAGGAAGAAGCGCTGTCGATGGCAGACCGCATCGTGGTGATGAACCACGGCGTCATCGAACAGATCGGCACGCCCACAGAAATCTATCGCCAGCCGTCCACGCTTTTCGTCGCCGATTTCATCGGCGAGACCAACCAGATCCCGGCCAAGGTTCTGGCGGACGACAGGCTGGCCGTGGAAGGCACCGAACTGGCGTGTGCGCCTCATCAGCTCGCGCTCGCCGGCGACGCAACGGCGGTGATCCGGCCCGTGGACATCATTCCACATTCAATGGGCGGCACCGACAAGGTCGGAACGCCGGAGAACCTGATCGAGGTGACCGTCACGGAGATGGAATTTCTCGGCAGCTTCTGGCGTACGCGGCTGTCGTCGCCGCGTCTGGGCTCTCGCATCCTAATCGCCGATTTCTCCATCAATGCGGTTCGCCGGCTCGGCATCGCTGTGGGTGGCGCGATGCGTGTCGAGCTGCCGAGCGAACGCCTACTCGTCTTCGGAAAGGCTGCCTGAGATGGCCACTGCAACGCTGACCATGCCGGCAGGCCGGGCGTTGCGCCCGCAGGTGTCTTCGGACGACATCATCAAGCGCGGGTTGATGGTCGTCATCTCGCTCTATCTTCTGGTGGCGCTGGCCGCGCCCCTCTATGTGCTCCTGTCGAAATCCGTCACGACCTATCACTTCGATCTCGACGCCTTCGAGATCCAGCGCAGCGACGAGACCGGCGCGAATTTCGGCCCGGCCAAGACTGCTGCAGCGCTGAATGCCGAGACCCATGCCATAACGCCTGAACAACTCGACGCCGGTTCCGGCGATCGACTGTCGGTGACCGGCCTGTTCCCCGATTTCAGCTTCCGCAGCCCTGTCAAATATCGCATACGCGGCATGGACAGCGCCGCCTCATTCCTTGTCGGCTCGGAACTGCATCGCGGCACCGATTGGCTGGAGCTCGACTCCAACACCTTCCGCCGCGTCTCACTGCGACCGTCGACCGCCACGGGCCTCGACAATTTCGTCAGCTATTTCTCGACGCCGTCGCTGACGCAGGCGATCTATAACTCCGTCCTCATGGGCGTGATCACGACGGTGCTTGTCATCGCGATCGCGTTTGGCCTCGCCTATGCGCTGAACCGCAGCCAGATGCGCTTGAAAGGCTTCTTCAGGCTCGTCACGACGATCCCGATCCTCGTGCCGTCGCTGTTGCCGGGCATTGCGCTGGTCTATCTGTTCGGCAACCAGGGCCTGCTGAAAGAAGCCATGATGGGCTACTCCATCTACGGCCCCATCGGCATCGTCGTCGGCTCGGTGTTCTTCACCCTGCCCCATGCCCTGCTGATCGTATCCACGGCTCTCGCGATCGCCGACGCTCGTCATTATGAGGCGGCGGCCTCGTTGCGGGCCAGCAAATGGCGCACCTTCTGGACTGTCACGGTCCCCGGCGCACGCTACGGCATCATCTCGGCGGCCTTCGTGGTCTTCACCATGGTGGTCACCGATTTCGGCCTGCCCAAGGTCATCGGCGGCCAGTACAACATGCTGGCGGTCGATATCTACAAGCAGGTTATCGGCCAGCAGAATTTCGAGATGGGCGCGGTCGTCTCCGTCATCCTGCTTGTGCCGGCCGCCGCCGCTTTCTTTGTCGACCGCCTGATCCAGAAAAAACAGGTCGCGCTGCTGTCGGCTCGCTCGGTGCCCTATCAGCCCAAGCCTAATGCGCGCTTCGACTGGATGTGCTTCGCCTATTGCGCAGCGGTTGCCCTGTTCATCCTCACCCTGATCGGTGTCTGCCAGCTGGCGGCGACGGTAAAATTCTGGCCCTACGACCTGACGCCGACGCTCAAGAATTTCCGCTTCGACCTGGTCGATGGCGGCGGCTGGGGCGCCTATGCGAATTCGATCAAGATGGCGCTGCTGACGGCGATCTTCGGCACGGTCATCGTCTTCGTCGGCGCCTATATGGTCGAGAAGAGCGAAGGCTTCCCGCTCGGGCGCACGCTGTTCCAGTTCCTCGCCATGCTGCCGATGGCCGTGCCCGGCATGGTCCTCGGCCTCGCCTACATCTTCTTCTTCAACAACCCGTCGAACCCGTTCAACGCGATCTACGGAACGATGGCCATCCTCGTCGTCAGCACCGTGACGCATTTCTACACCGTCTCGCATCTGACCGCACTGACGGCATTGAAGCAGATGGACCGGGAGTTCGAACCGGTTGCCGCATCGCTCAAGCAGCCATTCTACAAGCTGTTCTTCCGTGTCACGGTTCCGGTATCGCTGCCGGCCATTCTCGACATTTCGATCTACCTCTTCGTCAATGCGATGACGACGGTGTCTGCGGTCGTGTTTCTGTATTCCACGCACACGCAGCTCGCTTCGGTCGCCGTTCTCAACATGGACGACGCCGGCGACGTGGCACCCGCCGCGGCTATGGGCATGATGATCTTCTACACGAATGTCGTTGCCCGGCTCGTGCACGCAGGCATATCCCGCACACTCCTGACACGCACCCAGGCATGGCGGCGGCGTTAGAGCAATTCCAGGAAAAGTGTGAAACGATTTTCCGTCCGGAATTGCGTAAAAACAAATACTTAGAGCGGTTCAACGATTCTATCAAAAACTGAACCGCTCTAGCAGATAATAGGTTGCCTCAACGCATTCGCAGCCCGTCGACGAACACATCGACCAGGCGCAGCGCTGCCGGCTGCCAGTCGGCCGTGCCCTGCGAATAGAAAATGCCGACCAAGGTTCGCAACAGGTCTTCCGGCGAAATGTCGGAACGGATTTCACCCGCCGCAACCCCGCGATCGAGCAGCAGGCCGATCGCATTGCTCAATCGCTCGAAGGAATAAGCCTTCAGCTCGGTCGAGCCGTGCGCAACGAGCTGAAGCCCCTCGACCATGCCCTTCTTGGTTGCCACGAGGCGAACATTGGCGTGCAACCATTTGCGCAGCGCCTCGACCGGATCACTGTCGCGGGCAAGCAACTCAGCGAGTTCGCCGAGGTGATCGACCTCATGGCGATAGACAGCCTCGAACAATGCTTCGCGCGTCGGGAAATGGCGATAGAGCGTTCCGATCCCCACGCCCGCCTGCCGCGCAACCGCCTCCAGGCTCGCCTGCGGACCGCCGGCGCTGAAGATTTGCGTCGCCGCCTCGAGCAGGATTTCGCGATTGCGGATCGAATCCGCGCGCGGCTTGCGTCTTGTTTTTGCGGTCTCAGGTCCCATTTTCTTCCAACAGGGCTCGTCGCCTCTTGCTATACGGAGGCATCCTCCGTATAAATAGATCGCACATCGGGAAAACGCACAAGGCACGCATTCCCAGTTTGGGCCGAAAGACGGCTCGCGTCAGATCTTTTCCCGCCCGCATCCTCGGCTGCCATCCGGCAGCACCGATCCATACATCACAAATCCTGAATGGAGTACCACATGTCACTCTCCATCGGCCTCACCATCAATGGTCAGCCCCGCACGGTTGCACTCGACGACCCGCGCGTGACGCTGCTTGACCTGTTGCGCGAGCGGCTCGATCTGACCGGCACCAAGAAGGGCTGCGACCGCGGCCAATGCGGTGCCTGCACCGTGCTCGTCGATGGCCGGCGCATCAATTCCTGCCTGGCGCTGGCTGCCAGCCTAGACGGGGCCACCGTCACCACCATCGAGGGGCTTGCCGAGGGCGACGCGCTGCATCCGGTCCAGGCCGCCTTCATCGAGCATGACGGCTTCCAGTGCGGCTTCTGCACGCCCGGCCAGATCATAAGCGCCATCGGCCTCATCACCGAAGGCAATGCCGGAAACGACCCCGAGCGTATCCGTGAATTGATGAGCGGCAATATCTGCCGCTGCGGCGCTTATCAGGGCATCACCGAAGCAGTGCTGGAAGCACAAAAGACCCTCGCAGAACGCAATCGGAGGGACGCGGCATGAACCGTTTCGACTATATCCGCCCGGCCAGCGTGCCGGAAGCCGTCGCAGCCGCGGCCGTTCCCGGATCGGCCTATCTCGCGTCCGGCACCAATCTGCTCGATCTGATGAAGACGGGCGCCTCGCGGCCCGAGCGGGTCATCGACATCACGCGGCTGCCGGGCCTCGACCGCATAGAATGGCTGCCCGACGGCAGCGTTCGCGTCGGCGCGCTGGTCCGCAATTCGGACCTCGCCTATGACGAGCGTTTCGCCAAAACCTTCCCGGTTGTCGCTGAAGCGCTGCTGTCCGGCGCTTCAGCGCAACTTCGCAATGCGGCGACTGTTGGCGGCAATCTGATGCAGCGCACGCGCTGCGCTTATTTCCACGACCTCGCCGGCGCCTGTAACCGGCGAGAGCCGGGCTCGGGCTGCGACGCGCTTGGCGGCGAAAACCGCCTGCAGGCGGTGCTTGGCTGGAGCGAGCATTGCATAGCCACCCACCCCTCGGACTTCTGCGTGCCGCTGGCGGCACTGGACGCCATCGTCGAGGTGGAGGGCCCGCATGGCGGCCGAGAGATCGCCCTGGACGCTCTGCACCGGTTGCCCGGCGCGACACCGGATCAGGAGACAGCGCTTTTGCCCGGCGAACTGATCGTCGCGCTCAGGCTTCCGGCAGAAGCCACTGCCTTCTCGCGCAACGCCCGTTACATCAAACTGCGCGAACGCACCTCCTATGCCTTTGCCGTCGTGTCGGCTGCTGCCGCGCTGGAGGTAGAGGGCGGCACGATCCGCAAGGCGCGCATCGCGCTCGGCGGCGTCGCCGCGAAGCCCTGGCGAGCCCGCGAGGCAGAAGCGCTGCTCGAGGGAAAACAGGCCACCGCGCAGGCTTTTTCCGAGGCTGCAGAGCTGGCGCTGGCAGAGGCCCGGCCCTCCGGGGACAACGCCTTCAAGATCGAACTGGCGCGCCGCATCGTCACGCGCGCCTTGAGCCTCGCCTTGGAAGGAACGCCGCAAGCCATGCCCGCGCTGCCGGCTTCGCCCTTCCCCACACTATCCGGAGCGAACCATGTCGTCTGAGATCGCATTCCCCTCCCCGCAACACCGTCGGCACGGTTCCAGCGCCGGCCAACCGCTGACCCGCCGCGACGGCGTGCTCAAGGTCACCGGCCGCGCCACCTATGCCGCAGACAACCACCCCGAAGGCATGCTCTACGCCGTGACAGCGGTCAGCAGCATCGCGCGCGGTCGCGTGACAGCGCTCGACATCGAGGCCGCAAAGGCGCATCCGGGCGTCGTCGAGGTCCTGACGCCGGCCAACCGGCCGCCTTTGTCGCATGATCCCGATGAGAAGATCCCGCCCTTCGGGTTTCGCGTCGAGGTGCTGCAGGATGACACCGTGCGCTACGTCAACCAGCCGATAGCCCTGGTAGTCGCCGAAACGCTGGAAGCGGCAACGGAAGGGGCCGCACTGCTCAACCCGCAATACGAAGTCGAGAGCGCCCGCACGGGACTGGAAAATGGCGAGCATTTCGATACGCCTGCCGTCGGCGTCGGCGCGCCGTCGCGCACGGCCTATGGCGATATCGATGCAGGTCTCGCCGCGGCTGTCCGGGTGACGGAGGCAGACTACATCACGCCGCCGCAGTACCACAATGCGATGGAACCCCACGCCGTCGTTGCCCAATGGGACGGCGACCGGGTGACCCTCGACATGCCCAACCAGGCGCTGGCGCTCAGTTGCGCGGCCTATGCGGCCTATTTCGGCATTCCGGCCGGTAATGTGCTCATCCGCTCGCCCTTCCTCGGCGGCGGCTTCGGCTCGAAAGCGATCCTCAACGGCCCGCAGATACTCGCGATCCTTGCTGCGCGCATGCTCGACAGACCCGTCAAGCTGGCACTCACCCGGGCTCAGATGTACGGCCCGGTCGGACATCGCGGGCAAACCTGGCAGAAGTTGCGTCTCGGCACGGATGGCGAAGGACGCCTCACCGCGCTTCACCACCATGTGCTGGCTGCAACCTCGAGCTTCGACGAGTTCATGGAGCCGGCGGCCAACGCCTCACTCCCACTCTACGCCAGCCCCGCCATCCTGGCCGAGCACGACGGCTTGCGCCTCGACACCGGCACGCCTGGACCGATGCGTGCACCGGGCGAGGCATCCGGCTCGGCCGCCCTCGAAGTGGCGATGGACGAGGCAGCCATCGCCTGCGGCATAGATCCGCTCGAATTCAGGCTCGCCAACTATGCCGAGACCGAGCCGGGCAGCGGCAAGCCCTTTTCCTCCAAATCCCTACGCGAGTGCTATGCCGAGGGCGCCAAACGCTTCGGCTGGTCGGGCCGGCCGCTCGAACCGCGCCAGATGCGCGACGAAAATGGTTTCCTGGTCGGCTGGGGCATGGGTACGGCGGTCTTCCACTGCCCGCATTTCCCTGCCGAGGCACGCGCAACCTTGCGTGCCGATGGTACCGCGCTGGTGGAAACCGCGGGCGCCGACATGGGACAAGGCGCCTGGACGGCTCTTGCTCAAATCGCGGCGGAAGCACTCGGCCTGGATCCCGATCAGGTCGAGCTTCATTCCGGCATCTCAAGCCTGCCCGATGGCGGTATCGCCGGCGGCTCCGGCCACACGGCCAGCGCAGGACTGGCTCTTCACAATGCCGGCGTGGATGCTATCGCCAGGCTTGCTGAACTCGCCACCGCCGATCCTACATCGCCGCTTTTCGGCGCCGGCAACATCGGCGTTGAGGCTCGCAACGGGCGCCTTCATCGCCGCGATGACGAAGGACGCAGCGAAAGCTATGCTGAAATTCTCGCGCGTGCAGGCCACACGGAGGTGGTTGGCACGGCGAAGGCCGCCCGCGACCCGGCAGTTGCCCAAGCCCATGCGATGTTTTCCCACGGCGCCGTCTTCGCCGAGGTGAAGGTCGATCCCGATCTCGGACAGGTGCGCGTGACGCGCCTGGTCGGCGCCTTCGCCGCCGGCCGCATCATCAACCCTCGCCTCGTGCGCAGCCAGTATTTCGGCGGCATGATCTGGGGCATCTCCTTCGCGTTGCAGGAAGAAGCGGTCACGGACCGCAGGACCGGCAGGATCATGAATGCCGACCTTGCCGAGTATCATGTGCCGGTCAATGCGGACGTGCCATCGCTCGATGCGATCCTGATCCCGGAGGACGATCCTTACGTCAATCCGCTCGGCGTGAAGGGCGTGGGCGAGATCGGCATCACAGGCACCGTGGGCGCTATCGCCAATGCAGTCTGGCACGCAACCGGCGTGCGCGTCCGGCGTTTCCCGATCCGGATCGAGGATTTGCTCGTCAATCAGTGAACTTGATGTAAGCGTTCGAAACTTACTATCGCCTGGGTGGAGACTGCGGCTTCGCTTGCCAAAACAGCTCCGCCCGGGCGAACGAGATCGCCCGAAATTCCTCCGACAATCAGCGGGGAAATGACCTCCCCGAGCACCTCTAGTCGGCTATCTCACCAGAGGCTCGAGCGGAGCAATCGAGCGCGCGGATCGGCATCCACCAGATTCCACCGCCTTAATCGCACAAAATTGCCTGACGGTTTGCTCGGAAGAACTCGACTGGCAACCAGAAACAAAGAATCCTATTGCGAGCGTTGTGCAGATCGAAAGCCATTGCATTTGCGATACTCCACGTATGTTCTTCGCGAAGTCTATCACCGAGTAATGGCAAGTCTAGGAAACAACTCTGTGATCGGCGCTCTCACCTTGTCGGTATTGGCTGTGGATCCGGCCCGGGATCGGGCATCGGTCCTGGTGGTGTCGGCGGCATCGGGTCAGGCACTGGCCGCGGCGGTGTTGCCGCTCGTCTCGGTGGCACCCTCACCTCGTCGGGATTGGGTAGCGGCTCCTCATCGGGCAACCTGTCTGGCTCCGGCTCCTCGATAGGAGACTGCGCCGGCATCGGGTTCGGCAATTCTTCGTCGTCGTTTGGCCGTTTCGGTCCTGCCATGGCTTTTCCTCCGTTAGTATCGAAGGACAACCCGGCTGCAGGCGGCATTGTTCCCTGGAAAAACTGCTGTCGGTCGTCTTGCAACAACACGATAACGGACGGTTGCGTCGGAACAATTCCCCAACCCAACGCCCAACTATGCGGAGGGTATGTGCCAGCCCACTACCACCACACCAGCCTCATTTCGCATCATACTATAGTTGTGGTGCAGCCTGTCCGACTGCGATAAGTTTCGCATGAAGGACTTTCGGCTACGGCTTTGGCCAATTGTGTCTGGGAGGATTCATGGTCGAGATCATCTCCAAGCGGGATGGACCGCGGCGCGAGGATGTTCAGGTCAAGCGACTGATCGAGCAGAACCGTTCGACCATCGTCAAGCTTGCCGACCAGATCAGCGGCGGCGGCTATTCCGCCTCCAGGAAACCACGCCAGGAACCGAAGGCCGAAGGCCTGATCATCCATGTCGGCGGCGGATCGGCACCTGCTGCCGAAGCCAAACCGTCCATCCACGTCACCATGAACGGCCGTGTGATCTCGAAAGATCAGAACACGGGACGCCAACTTCATCATATCGGCGATATTCGCAACCGGGGTGGGGACCATGTCTTCGTCATGGCAACCAAGCAGAACGGATTCTTCTCGCCGGTCGACGAGACCATTGCCGAAGCGCTTGTCGACCTGGACGGATCCCGCCTGACCGCGACTTACACCGAAGAACAGCTTGCCGCCGACATCGGCGCGAAACTCGGCATCGATTGACGATCGCACATCTGGTCGTCCTTCGGAACGCCCAACCCGACAGCATACAGAAATGGCATACCTCAAAGGTTCTGTGATGACTGAATGAAACACGCGAGCGGCCCCAACCAGATCAAGACCGATACCCTTCCGGCCCGGACATCGATTGGCACCGGCCAGTTAGCCCTGGACGACACCGACTACGACGAGCGCGCCACCATGCGCGCCTGGGAGAGTTTTCTGGCCGACGAGCCAAAATGTGCCCGCGATCCGGTTCAAGTCCGCACCTTGATTCATGACTCCTGGTATCGCAGCGCAACCGGCGGCATCAACGCCCAGAGCATCGAAGCGCCGCTAAGCAGTGACCGCGACGAGATCGAATATCTGACCCGTACAAACGCCGAACTGCTTTCGGCAGCGCAGCGATCATTCGCGTCCCTCGGACAATTGCTGGACGGGACAGGCGCGATGCTGGTGCTCGCCGACAGCGACGGCGTGCTGATCGACGCCATCGGCGACAAGAAAACCCTGCATGACGGCATGGATATTCATCTAGCCATCGGCGGCAAATGGAACGAAGACGCCGTCGGAACCAACGGCATCGGCACCGCGCTGTGGACAGGCAAGCCGATTTTCGTCCACGCCGCCGAACATTTCTGCGCGGGCATCAAATCCTGGACCTGCGCCGGCGCGCCGATCCGTGACCCGCTGGATGGAAAGATCATCGGCGTTGTCGACCTCTCGGGCTATTCGCCGATCTTCCGGCCGCACAACACCGCGCTCGTCGCCGCGACGGCCAGGCAGATCGAAAAGGCGCTCGCTGAACAACAGCAGGAACAGCGCACGCGGCTGCTCGAAGCCTTCATTTCTTCCGCTCCCAGCTATCGCAGCAAGGACGGCTTGGTGATCATGGATCACCGGGGACGAGCGATCTTCTGCAACAACGTCCCCGATGGCGAGACCACCGAAATGCGGGACGGCCCGATGGAACCGGGCCGCGGCCGCTGGCTCATGAACCTTCCGCCGAGCGGCTCCGAAGACGAGCTCGCCAAGGCGTTGCCGCCGCATCTGCGATCCTGCCACATCACGCCGCTGAAGCTGGACGGCAACTTGCGCGGCGCAGCCCTCGTCTTCCCTTCGGGACCGGCCATCTCCAGCGTGGCGGTCATAGACCGGGAGGTGAACAGGCACCTGCAAACGGCCACGAAGATGATCGTCGGCGAAAGCGAGGTCCTGCTGGCGGCCGTCGATATCGCCTCTCGCGTGGCTCGATCGGGTAGCGTTACATCATTGTTGATCGAGGGCGAAACAGGCGTAGGCAAGGAGCTGTTTGCGCGGCTCGTTCATGCTGGCAGCCGGCGCAGCGCGAGCGACCCTTTCATTGCTATAAATTGCGGAGCGATCACCAAGGAACTGTTCGGCAGCGAATTGTTCGGCCACGTCGCCGGTGCCTTCACCGGTGCTTCACGCGAAGGCAAGCCGGGCGTCTTCGAACTTGCCAATGGCGGCGTTCTCAGCCTCGACGAGATCGGTGAATTGCCGCTCGAGATTCAGCCATTCCTGCTGCGCATTCTGGAAGAGCGCGTGGTCCATCGCATCGGTGACTCAAGGGGCCGCCCGGTGGACGTCCGCCTCATCGCCTCGACAAACCGCGACTTGAAACAGGAAGTCGCGGCCGGGCGCTTCCGCAGCGACCTCTACTACCGCATCGGTGCTGTCTCGATCCAGGTCCCGCCGCTGCGAGACAGGGGCGAGGACGTGCTTCTGCTGACCGAGCATTTCAACCGGCAGATCGCGGCTGCTGCAAGCGAAGACCCGTTGGAATTCTCGCACGATGCCCTTGATGCCCTGCTTGCCTATCGTTGGCCCGGCAATGTGCGCGAACTGAAGAACCTCATCGAAAGGCTGCATGTGCTGGCGCGCGGCCGAAACGTCGGGCTCCGGGACCTGCCCAAGGAAATCACCACGCCCGTTTCCGAGCAGACCAGCATGCTCGCCGTTCATGTAGCAGCAGGGACCGAGCAGCTCGGCAGCACGCTCGTTGACGCAGAACGCCAGGCGATGAAGAATGCGCTGGCGGCGGAAGGCGGCAATCTCAGCCGTGTTGCGCGCAGGCTCGGAATTTCGCGGCCGACGCTTTATCGCAAGCTCGATCAGTACGGCATCCGCCGCGGCTTCGTCTGACAGTCAGCACAAAAAGAACCCCACGGCATTGCGCCATGGGGTTGGGGAATTGTAACCGATGGATCGGGCTGGCCTTAAGGCACGATGACACCACGGCCCGTGAACCGCCGGTTCTTGAAATCGTCGAGTGCGGTGTTGATGCTGGCGAGATTGTATTCGGTGTAGTGCATCTTCACCTTGCCGTCGGCGTTCAGTTCCATCAACTCGACCAGCTCGGTGAAGTTGCCGACAAGGCTGCCGCCGATGTTGATTTCCTCGATGACGAGGTGTGCAGTCGGCACATTGATGTTGCCGCCATAGCCGACGACGAACAATTGCCCGCCTTTGCGCACCATCTTCCAGCAGATGTTTTCCACGCCCAGTTCGCCGACGAAGTCGATCACCACATGGGCGCCGCCGCCGGTGATCTGGCTGACCTCTTCAACGATGTTCGGCCCGCCATCGAGCACAAAGTCGGCGCCAAGATCCTTGGCCAGCAGCTGCGCGGCCGGCTCGCGGTCGACAGCGATGATCCGGCAACCCGAGATCGCATGCAGCGATTGCAGCGCGATGTGCCCAAGCCCGCCAATGCCGAGCAGGACGCAGTAACTGCCGGGCCGCAGCAGTTTCGCCGCGCGCTTGGCGGCGCGGTAGGCGGTTATGCCAGCATCGGCCAGCGGCGCGACCTCGATCGGCGTGATATTGGGGTTGAGCTTGATCAGCGAACGTTCGCTGGTGATGAAATATTCGGCGAAACCGCCATTCATGCCAAGGCCCGGAAATTGCCCGTTGTCGCAATACATGTCTTCGCCGTGACGGCAGTTGAGACAGATGCCGCATGAGCGGAACGGGTGGCAGATCACGGCGTCGCCGCGCTTCACCGACCGGACGCCGCTGCCGACTTCCTCGACCCAGCCGGCATTCTCATGCCCCATGATGTAAGGCAGCAGCGTGCCTTCCGGGTCCATTGTCGGCTTCCACACACCTTCTATGATGTGCAGGTCAGTGCGGCAGAGACCGGCTGCACCCACCCGCACGATGACTTCGTCCGGAGCCGTGATCGTGGGTGGTGTAACCTCCTCGATCTTGAGCTGGACGTTCATGTGCGGATCGTATTCGTAAAGTCTGGCAGCTTTCATCGTCGTATCCTTTCAACGTCGAAATCGTTCCGGTTGATTTGCGGCTTCAGGCGCGGCCGAGCTTTTCCGAGCCGCCGCCGCGTGCCGGGCCGGCGGTCGGATCCTCGTCCTCGGCGAGATCGCCGATCAGCGTTTCGGTGGTCAGGATCAGCGTTGCCACCGAAGCCGCATTGGCGAGCGCGGTGTAAGTGACGCGAGCGGGGTCGACGATCCCCGCCTCGAACATGTTCTGGTAGCTGCCGTTGGAAGCGTTGTAGCCGTAGCCGCCGTTGATGCGCGTGACCTCGGCCACGACGGCGTCGGGATCGGCACCGGCGTTGACTGCGATGCGCCAAAGCGGCCGCGAGAGCACCGATTTCACCAGGCGCACGCCTTCGGCGACATCGCCTTCCACACCGGCCGCCACCTTGTCGAGCAGTGGTGCGATCTGGGCAAGCGCCGATCCGCCGCCAGCAACCACGCCCTCTTCGGATGCCGCGCGCACCGCGTTCAGCGAATCCTCGATAAGCTGAATGGTCCGCTTCTGCTCCACCGGCGTCACGCCGCCGGCATAAAGGATTGCGGTACCGCCGGAGAGTTTGGCCAGGCGTTCGCGCAGCTTGTCCTGGTCGATGTTCGGCGGTGAGGCTTCATACTGCCGCTGCACCTGGGCGCGGCGCGATGCGATCGCGTCATGGTCACCGCCGCCGCGAATGATCGAGGTGTAGGACGAACTGGTCTTGACCCGATCGGCCGTTCCGAGATCCTCGACTGTAATGTCCTCGAGCCGGCCGCCGAGATCGCGCGCGATCACCTTGCCACCGGTGATGATCGCCAGGTCTTCCATCATCGCCTTGCGCCAATGGCCGTATTCCGGCGGATGCACGACAAGGTATTTTCCCGGGCCCTGCTTGCCGAGCAGAGTCACAACCACTTCCGGCGACATTTCCTCGGAGACGATCAGCAGCGGCCGTCCATCCTGATCGGCAATGAGGCGCACCGCTTCAAGCTGTTCGGGTTCCTTGATCTTGAGGTCGGTCATCAGGATGTAAGGTCGCTCGAGAACAGCCTCCATCTTCTCCTGGTCAGTCACCATGTGATGCGAGAGGTAGCCGCGCTCGAAGGACATGCCTTCGACCACGTCCAGCGTGGTCTCGGTGGTCACGCTGAAGTCGGTGGTGATGACGCCTTCGGCACCCACTCGCTCATGCGCTTCCGCCACCAGCGCGCCGAGCTTCGAATTGGTCGCGGCAATATTGGCGACCGAGGCGAGGATGCCGTTGCCCTTGGCAGGCTTGGCCGAATCCTTGAGCGCAGCCACCACTGTCGCCACTGCAATATCTATCCCCTTGCAGAGATCGACCGATTTGGCGCCGTGTTCATTTGCCTCGATGCCGCCCTGGATGAGTGCGTTGGCCAGCACGATGGCCGTCGTCGTACCATCACCTGCAACCTCGTTGGTCTGCATCGACACTTCGCGAACCACCTGCGCACCCATGTTCTCGAAACGGTCGTGCAGTTCGATCTCGGAGGCGATGCTGACGCCGTCGCGGGTGACAATGGGTGTACCGATCGGCCGGTCGATCATGGCGTTCATGCCTTTGGGGCCGAGCGTCGGCTCGACGGCGGCTGCCAGCCGGAAGACACCGCGGGCAAGCGCACGGCGGGCCTCGGAATTGTGAAGCATAATTTTGGGCATGATTCCTCCTTCCGCCTTACGGGCGGGTTGTTGGTTAGGGGCCTCGTGCCAGGGAGGCCGTTGTTTCAGCGCAGTTCAGATGTTTGGAGCGGGCTCGACCGGCACCCGGTCCATGATGAAATCGACCAGCGTCGGCTCACCATCGACCACATCCAATTCCTTGTATCTCGTGTGCTTGAGCCCACGGCAAAGAGCGCCGTTGAACTCCATATTGATGCGCACGCCGCGCAGTTCAGCGAGATGCGCGCCCAAGGCCGAAACCGGAATTTTTTGCCCCTCCCACGTCAGGAAAACAGGATCGTCGGTCCGCCGCGCGGAGAACCGCTCCATCAGAGCTGCCCGATATCTCGCCTTCTGCTTGGCTGCTTCGTCCGCTCCGAACTGGGTGGCGTCATAGGCAACCAGATCCATGCCTAGAATTTCCTGATCCGGCAGACCACACTGTCTCAGGCTGAGCAGCACCGCTTCCTGACGTCGCTTGAACGCCTTCATCGCAAACGTTTCGCGCAAGGTGCCGAGATCGAGGTCTCCGGCCAGCTCTCCAAATATGTCGCCGAAGGATCTGCCGGCTTCCATGCCGCTGTTGACCTCTTCGGCGAACATGTGGTCGTGAAGCGTGACCCGGTAGACGGGCGACCAGGATAGCCGGTCGAGCGCCTTGCGCACGCCATCCAGCATGAGGAAGGCGAAGTTGGGCGAGCACCAGTAGGTCGGCAGGCGGAAATCGACCTCCACGCTGCCGTCGCTCGCCACTTCCGCCCGCTCAACGAAACCCATCTCGGTGACGGGTTCGTCGAGTTCGGGGTCGTTGACCTCGCCGAGGAGCCGCCAGAGTTCCCTCTCGCGGCTGCCGGAAACACTGGCGGTAGTCATCGCCCTACTCCGCCGCGATGCTGAAGGGCGAACTGGCGAGCGCCTTCTTCTTGGCTTCGATGTCGATATCGTAGAGGCGCGCGGCGTTGAGGCCGAGAATCTTCTCCTTGATCTCCGACGTCAGTTCGACGCCCCGCTCGCGTGCGATATCTTCCGGCAGTTCCATGGCCCACAGCCGCTCGACCAGCCAGCGCGGCGTCCAGATGGCATAGTCGGAACCGAACAGGATCTTGTCCGGGCCGCACCAGAACAGCAGTTCCGCCATCACTTCGGCGAAATAGCGCGGACGCGAATGGATGAAGGGCAGCGCCACCGCCAGCCCGGCATAGACGTTCGTTTCCTGGACGGCGATCCAGCAGAAATCATCGAGGCGCGGAAGGCCGCAATGCTCGACGATCCAGTTGAGGTTCTGGAAATCCGTAGCCGCATAGTCGACGTCATGGACATCGAACGCATCCTTGTTTAGCGGGATGATCGTTGGACCCTTGTGGACGTGAACGTTCTTGATGCCGAGCTTCTCGCAGAGCTCGAAGCATTTGTAGGCTCTGGGGTCGTTTAGCTTCCAGCCCTTGGAATCCCCGTTCCATTCGGCCGTGTACATTTTCACGCCCTTGATGTCGTAGGTTTCCTTCATGTAGTGGATGTATTCCAGCGCCTTTTCGCCGTCGCGCGGATCGAAGGAACCATTGACGATAAAGCGTTCCGGATACCGCTTGGCGACCTCGGCGTTGCGCTCGATCGTGTTGAAGCCGTTGTTGTAGAAATCCTTCAGATAGGTCGACTGAATGATGGCAACATCGTCCGGGCCGTCGATGAACAGGTCGCGATAAAGATCGTCGGCGCTGTATTTCTCGAACTTGCTCTTCTCCCACAACTGCTCCTTGGGGCTGAGCGCGGTGTGGTAAGCGTAGAAGCACTCCACGAACTGCTTGCCGTGGATATTCTTCTGGTTTTCCGGGCTGCCATCCCAGAAATGGGTGTGGCCGTCGACCACGAAAATGTCCTTGCCTTCCGGTGTTCTGTACATTGTTTCCTCCGCAACAATCGGATTGATCGACGCGGCGCGCCGCAGATCAGCAGCGCGCCCGATTTTCTGGCGGCTATTCGATGTACTCGAACATCTCGCCCATATCGCCGAACAGGATCACGGTGTTGTCGTCGACGCGCACCATCCGTCCGTAGTGGGTGGAGGTGTTGACCTCGAAGGTTTCCGCCGTCATCTCGCGCCCGAGATATTCGCTGATCGCGTCCATCTCGAAGATCAGCTTGCCGGTGCCGTCGATCCGGATCAGCGCCGGCTGATAGGTGATCGTCACCCCCGGCTTCTGACCCATGAATTCGGCGATTGCCCTGGCCTCCACGGAGTCGTTCATGGTGACGCCGCACTGGTGCGAAATCGTCTGCTCGAAGGTGATGTCCTTCATCGCCTTGAAGATGTTGGAATGGGTTGCGTCGCGTGCTGCTAGTGACATGACAATTTCTCCTGTGTCAGCGCTTGAGGCCGAGTTCGCCGAGGATCTGGCCAATCCGTTCCTCGGATTTGGCGCGGACATCCGCGAACGCAACCGGCTTTGAATGCGGCATCGACCAGATCGGCTGCAGGCCGGTGGCTGCCTTGTCGGCGAGCGCGCCATGCTTCTTGACCCAGCCCTGGAAAAGCTTGCGGTTGGCCGCGCCATGCTTCTCGTCATTGGCGAGGATGTGCATGAGGTCGATCGTGTTGGCGAGGTTGCGCTCGTAGTCGGCTTCGGCTGCCGAAATCACCGCCGGCGTAATGAAGTCGTGGTTGGCGGCTGCGATCTGCATCAGGAAGCCTGAGCGGAACACTTCGCCGACCAGCGGTTCGAAGACGATGTTGATGGCGAAATACTGCTCGAGATAGTCGGCCGCGCCCATGATGGTTTCGACGGCTTCGCGCGTGCCCTGCCAGTTCTTGTCCTCAAGCCAGGCCTTCTTGCCGAGCTCGTCGTCCCAGCCGGGCAAGTCCATGCCGATCTCGGCAAGATAGAGCGTGATGTCCTGGGCAAGCCGCAGCTTGTAGGACGAATTGGTCAGCGTCGCGTTGTTGATCATCTGGGTGTAGCCGTAACGCTGCGCCTGCATCAACGAGGTGCCGAGCCCGAATTCCGCATGTTTCCAGGCGCCGAGCTGCGTCTGCAGGATCTTGACCCAGGCCTGGTCGAAGGTCTTCGGCGTACCCGACTTGCGGGCGTTGTTGATGACGCTCTGCACCATCGTCTCGATCTTCGACTGGCGCTGATAGTGCGTGCGTTCCCATTCCTGATCGGGCGCGCGGAAAGCGTGCCAGTTTGAGCTTTGAGCGGCGGTGTTCTGCTTGACATAAGCACCGTTGCCGTCAGCAAAGGAGATGATCCAGTTCTGGATCAGGTAACGCTCCGGATCGGGCTGAACGTCGACAGTCATGTCCTCGTAATGCGTGGCACGCTGGCCTTTCGGATCGAAGTACCGATATTTCCGGCTGTCGGAGTCGGCGAAAATCGCCGCGCCGGCGGCTCCGGATCCGACTGAACTCGAGGTTGCAGGCATAGTCTTCACTCCCTTGTTGCAGTTTGGTTGCGGTTGCGCGGCCGGCTTTCAATGAGCCGGCGTTGCACCTGCCGATGTGGTGAACTTGTCGAAGAAGATCCGCTCCGTTTCGAAGCCGTTCATGAACAGGACCGGTTGGAGCGCGTCGATCATGGGCGGCGGGCCACAGGCATGGACATCGCCCTGCCCATCAACCGCCAGTTGCTTGAGCGTGGCATCGACGCTCTGGTGGACGAAACCGCGCTCGCCTTGCCATTCGGCGTCGTCAGCCGCGTGCGACAGCACGGGGATGAAGGTGACATCCGAATTCTGGCCGACGAGTTCGGCGATCCTCTCGAGATAGAACAGGTCGTTGCGGGTCCGGGCGCCGTAGAAGAAATAGACGGGTCGCTTTTCACCGCTTTTCAGATGGTCGTTGAGGATCGACCAGATCGGCGACATACCGGATCCGGCACCGACCAGGATCAAAGGTCCTTGCCGTTCATCCCGGCGGAAGCAGGTTCCGTAGGGTCCGACGACGGTGACTTCGGCACCGGCCTCGATTCCTCCGGAATCGAGTTCGCCGGAGAATTTTCCCTCAGGGTATTTTTTGATGATGAAGGAAAGTTTTTGGGTTTGGTCCGGCGTATTTGCCATGGAGAACGAGCGCGTAATCGTCTCCCCTTTTTGCGTTGTAACCGTGATGTCGACATATTGCCCCGCCCAGAACTTCATTGGGGACCCGAGTTCGATTTCGATACCGCGAATGTCGTGGGTGAGATGCTCGATGTGAGCAATCCGGCCCTTGTAGGTCTTCACGGCGATCGCTTTCGCCAAGATCTCCTCGTCATAGTTGAGAAGCTCGACTTCCAGGTCGGAGTAGGCGATGCAGCGGCACAAGAGTATGTGCCCGCTCTCCTTCTCCATGTCGTTCAGCGCGAAGGTAGAGTATTTCAGCATGTCGACTTCGCCATCGAGCAACACGCTTTTGCAGGCCGAGCATTGCCCTTCCTTGCAGCCATGCGGCAGGGCGATGCCCTGGCGGAACGCGGCGTTAAGCACCGTTTCGCCATGTTCGACGTCGAATTCGACGTTGACCGGGCTAAGCCTGACCGTGTGGGTTTCCGACATACGGACCTCCAGTGAAAGAATGGGGGCGGTGAGGCCCGCCCCCTCTGTCTGATCAGTTGCAGGGGTTGATCGTGAAGCCGGCCCGGTATTCAGCCAGATGCTTCTCGCGGTCCTCCGGCGACATGGCACGAAGCGCGTTGAGCGGCGAACCCAGCGTGTTGCCGCGCACGTCGTCGAGCGTCCACATCTCCTTGTCGTCGAAGCGCAGATGCGGCTGCGGAACCAGCGTCTTGCCGTCGGAACGGACGAAGTTCAGGTCCTTGATCGCATCCGCCAGATCCCAGCCGTCATAGAGCGTCTCCCACTCGCGCTTGCCGCTGAAGCGGCCCATCGCGGGCGTCGGACGGCCCTCGTACTCGTCAGCGAAGGCCACTGTGGCGGTCCACTTGTCGAGTTCGTGGGCGAAGGTGTGAAGCTGGCCGTCGATCTCGCCGACCACCATGTCCTCGCGGATCAGGCAGGGGACGAGGCAGGACCAGCAGCGGTGGGGGTAGACGTAGCCGACGTCGCTGTTGAACAGCAGCACCTTCTCGCCCTTGTGGCTGAGCTTGGCGTACCATTTCCAGAAATCGCCGAATTCGGCATACCAGCCCGGATACTTATGCTCGAACCACTCGAAGTCCTTGTCGGTCTGGGCCTCAATGCGCCAGAAATTGACCGGCCAGCCGACCGCGAAGAACTGCCCGACCTTGTGGACGTAGTTCTTCTTGGTGATGCGCTCCCAGGCGGCCTGGACGTCGTCGTGATGGACCTTGATGCCGTATTTTTCGAGCGGCAGCATGTAGGTGCGGTAGTAGTCCTCATAGATCCAGCGGTGCCACATTTCCGCGTAAGACTCCTTATTCTTGTCGCGGTTGGTGGTGCCGTATTCGATGAAGGTGCCGATGGCGGCGTCGACGATCGCATGGTTCTGCCAGAAGGCGTAACGCAGGTCGCGCTCGAGCAGCAGGTGGTTCTCCGGCTCCTTGAGTGCAGCCATCAGCAGCGAATGGCCGTTACCGATATGCCGGCTTTCGTCAGACTGTACCGACAGGAAAACCGTCGGCAGCGCGTAGTCGCCGTTGCGGGCAGCTTCCGAAGGCATGGCAACGAACAACGTGTTGGTGAAGGCCGTCTCGGCAACCACGGTCAGGTACATGCAGGCGGCAGTCATCGTGTCGCCGGTGATGAACCCCTCGGCGAACTGACGGCCGATGGTCGTGGCATAACACTTTCCGAAGGCTTCCTCTGTGATGTCGAAGCCGGCCGGATCGATGTAGTTCTCCATGTACCATTTCTTCAGATTCATCTGGATCGTCGAGTGCCGGAACTCGTCGATCATCTGCATCGTGAAGCCGGTTCTGAGTTCCTCACCGGGTGCGATACGCGCGACCATCGCCATCGAGCGGGCGGCGGAAATTTCCGGGAAGGGAATGATGGCCAGGAAGAGTTTCATCCACTCGACCCAGCGCGGTTCAACATTGCGGAACATGTCGCCACGCAACGCCGCATCGAGCGCGCCGTAGACACGGTTGTCCTTTTCTTCCTGCATCGGGAAATAGGACCGCAGAACCTGTTTCATCGGGTCGCGCGGTGTCTTGTTGATCTTGTAGTCCGTCGGAAACGTCATCGCTTCCTGGACATAGGAAGGGTTCCAACCGAGATCGGAAATCTTCTTGGTTGCCTCGCCGACGGAGATTCCGCGCTGCGAGGTAATCTTGTTGAGCGTCAGAGACGTCATAGTCATAAGCCTCCACCAGGTTTAAGCCGCAGGCCTATCGACCCCGGCATGAAGCGGTGCACTGCACCGCCAGTGAAAGTGCGAGCGGCATGACAATGGATCGCGCCTTCAGGCACGACTTGCGTCCGGCCATTCAAGTGGATCGCGGCAAAGGTATTCGAGGCGTTTTGCAGGAGGTCCGCCGGGCGCCGCACATTGCTGCGGGCGTATCGAAGCGGATAGTATTTACCCCTGCTCCCTCCGTTCCTTCGTTCTTTTGGCACCGCGTAAAACGCGGTGGGCTTCTTATGCAAAATGGTAAAGCAAATGCCGTGCCAGTTTCAAATCGCGCCGCAGCCCGACACCCGCGATGAATTCGTAACTCTTTTTGCGAACAATAATTCGGTCAAATGTAACGTTATTTTACATTTGTATATTACGCTTGTAACTGATTACAGCCTTCTCGCATATGCGATATATTGCTTAGCATGTGCAATATAATTGAAATTTTACATCATCTATTCAATTCATCATATTTCTCTACTATTTGAAGGCGAAGCCCTGAGGCCATCGCTGCGCAAGAAAGAGAAATCATGCCGAACGATAAGGACAGCCGAGGGCCGCCCTCGCCCATGTCGGATCAGGCCGACGGCGTCACCGGCGATCTTGTCAGACTGATGCCGCGCGACCTGGTTTTTGTCATGCGTTTCATGGGCGAGAGCCAGTATCGTCTTCAAAGCCACTTTCAGGACTTCATCCGGGCCGAGCTTGCAGCCGGCGGCGTCACCACGGAAACGCATCCGATGATCCATCTGTTCATCGAGAGCCATGCGATCCTGCTGCGCGACTTCGTCTTTTCCGGCGTTTCTCTGTCGCGCCAGTTCCGCGTCGACGAAATCGAGCGGCTCACCGGCGACACCACATCGATGATCCGCGTCGACATTTGGGACCAGCTCAAGAGCCACATCGAAACGGCAGAAAAGCAGTTCCAGTCGCAGGCTGACGGCTTGCCCGGCCTGCTGACGCCTTTCGAAAAGCCGGCCGGGCCGGTGCCTGAGAAGAAGTAAGAGGAGGTCTCGATGAAGGATCAAGCCGCCGCGCGTGAAGCGCTGCTGGTCCGTCGGCTGGCTCTCGTCGCCAATGTCTCCGCACTCACCGCCGAGGCCCTGCGGCTCAACCAGAAGCGCGCCGGTATCGATATGGACGTGCTGCGCCTGAAACTCGAAATCGGCAGGAACGGTACCAGCGAGCAACTGGTGCGGGATTTGCCTGAGGCACAGGAGAGCGCCGAGGCGATCATTCACGAATGTGCGGCGTGCGAGGAACGCATCGTCGCTGCCGAGAGCGACGTCGAGGACGTGGATCGCAGGCTCGCGGCGACGGTTACAGACTGACAAAGGGAATGACCATGAACCAGCAGGCGATGCAAAATCTGACCTTGTTCGATCTGCTGGCCCGAAGCTGGCGGCGTCCATCGGCTGTCTCTGATCTGTGCTTCAGCGCTGATGGCTCGGCTGTTGCCTTCGCATCCGTGGACGGAACCGTCGCCATCGCATCAGTGGCGGACCAGGAACCGCCGGAATCGCGGATCAGGGTGAGCAGCGATCTCGGTCAGACGACCATTCGCCCGCGCGAAAAGCCGACAGTGCCGTTGATTGCCACTGCGGCCCTGGCCGACGGCGATGTGCCGCTCACCACCTACCTGCACTCAGGATTTCTGATCGGCACGGCTGCGGGCGAAGTGCAGCATCTGACGGTTGGCGGCGAAATCGCGGAGACCCTGTTCAAGATCGACGGTTCGATCGTGGCCATCGACCACAGCGCCCGCGCAGATATGACAGCCGTCAGCAATGGGCGCGATATCTACCTGTCGCGCGGTCACAACGATGCGGTGAAACTGGAACACGGCGAGGCATCGCCCGCCGGTGCGCTCTCCTTTTCCTCCGAGGGGCAGCATCTGGCCTTCGGCCTGGGTAACGGGCTGTCGATCTGGTCCGTCGAAGGCGACGCTGCTCCGATGCGCCACATCTCCCTTTCAGCGCCCCCGGTTTCGATCCGCTGGAACAGCGACGGCTCGTGGCTGGCCTGCGGGCTCGAAAAAGCGGGCTTTGCTTTGGTCAGCATGGCTGACAGCCGCCATGGCATCGTCGCAGGATTTCCGTCGCCTGTGAGCAGGGTGTGCTGGAGTTCACCGGCAACTGCCCTGTTTGCGTCGGGCGCGTTCCGCATTGCCGGGTGGTCGATGGTCGCGCCGCCCTTTGATGGAGAAACTTCGGGCGCGCTGGAGTCAGGTCGCGCCGGGCTCGTACTGGTCGAAACGATAGCGGCGCATCCTGAGAAGAAGCTCGTCGCCGCAGGTTATGCCAACGGCAAGATCACCATCGCCCAGATCGGCGCGCGCGACGAACTTCTCGTCAGGCCATTAGGCAGCGCGGTGACCGCACTTGCCTGGTCTGGCGACGGGCATCATTTGGCGATGGGCACAGTCGACGGCACCGCCGCCGTCGTCACCTTTCCAGCCCAGATGTTCAAATAGCGCAAGCAGGCCCCATGAAACAGGAGGATGAAATGCAGACGACCGAACTTACCGCCGAGGAGAAGAGCAAGGACGCCTTCTTCGAAAGGCTCGCCGAACTATCGGAAGAGATGGTCGCCAAGCACGGCAAGGATTTCAGCATGGGTGCGCTGGTGCTCGCCGCGCGCTGGATCGCTGAAAACCGCATTGGCCAGTTGAAGACGAACTAGATCACGGCCTGGATCCCGGTGGCAGGGATACTCAATTCATGCCATTTCTATCGGCAGCGAGCCAACGGCGGCGTCGCGTTGAGGCCTATCGAACGACGGCAGTTCGGCATGGTGCCAAATCGCCTGAATTGCCCTCACCCAGAAACGATCACATCAATGCCGGCAGCGGAAAGCGCGGCCTGTATCGTCTCGCCAGGCGGCACATCGGTCACGAGGGTGTCTATGCGGGCAAGCGGCACGACCTCGAAGACTGCGCGGCGGTCGAACTTGCTGTGGTCGGCAAGCACCGTCACGCGGTCAGCCCGCTCGATCATGGCTTTTGCCACTTCGGCCTCCTGAAGGTCGAAATCCATGACGCAGTTTGCGTCGATCGCGCCGATCGTGATGACGGCATGGCGGACACGGAACTTGCCGATCTGCTCAAGGGCGAGAGGGCCGAGGCTCTCGCCGGCATCCGAGCCGTAGGCGCCGCCGATCAGAAAGACCTTGTGACTGGGATTGCTTGCCACCGTCGCCGCGATCCGCGGTGAATTTGTGATGATGACGAGTGCCTCAAGGCCCACCAGCGCCTCGGCCATCGCAACCGTGGTGCTGCCCGTATCGATGAAGAGCGAGTCTTCCGCCTGGAAGAGACGGGCTGCTGCCTGAGCGATCTTTCTCTTGGCTTCGGCGTTCTGTGCCAGCCGCAGCGCGTATGGCCCCTCCATTTCCATGGCCGACGTGGATATGGTCATCACACGCGCGCCGCCGTGAAATTTTCGGACCTTACCCCGCGCGTCGAGACGGGTGAGGTCCCGGCGGATCGTCTCCCGCGAAACCGCCAGGGCTTCCGCCAGTTCGTCCACTGTCATTTCAGCTGCGCGGCCAAGCATCGCGACGATTTGATCCTGGCGTTCGGATGGCTGCATTTTGGTGCCTTCTGTCAGCGCGAATCGAGGCGAAGCCGCAATCTGCCACACAAACACCGATATAGCGAAGAGACCGTTCGGTCAATATCTCCGTCACAATGTGACTGTTCGGTCAATACTGGCGGTTAATTGCGATCATTCGGTCATATTTTTGAAAGTTTGGTCTTCACTTCCCTCAAAAACCGGTTAGAGTGCTCGCAGATGCGAGAAAGGGGCAAACTCGCGCGCATCTGTCGTTGAGGGCGATACAAGGGGAACAACAATGACTGCTTTTCAGAAACGCTTCGTATTGCCGTAGCGGCGCTTAGCCGGCGGGATACTGCATCGCACCGAAGTGCGGCTGCACGTTTGTCGGCAATCCAACGGGCGAATTGAGCGGACTCGGGCCTTGCCGACTCCGGACGATTTTTTGCGCCCAGATGAAAGCCGGCTTTCGCCGATGGGGACATTGGCAAAAGCCGACGGGGCAGCGTTCGCAAAGTGGGGAACGGAGTGGACATGAAACCAAAGAACATGAAACAGCCGATGGGAGAACGCCATTGCATCCGCTGATTGCCGGTTATGTCCGCTGGACGGATCGGATATCCGATTATGTCGGCTACCTCGCCGCGTCGCTCATCTTTTTCATGGGCGGTACGCTGATCTTCGATGCAATCACCCGCAATCTCCTCAAGATGCCCGTTCACTGGGCGGTAGAACTCACGCAGTTCACCCTTGCTGCCTATTATTTCATGGGCGGCCCGATCACGCTCAAGAACAACGATCACGTCCGCATGGACCTCTGGTATTCGGGGCTCTCCGAACGCGGCAAGGCCAAGGTCGATCTCGCCACCATCGGCTGCATGATCTTCTATCTCGGCGTGTTGCTCGCGGGCTCCATGTCCAGCCTGCAATACGCGCTAACCACCAATGAACGGCGCTTCTCGATCTGGAATCCTTCGGTGATTCCCATCAAGTCGCTGATGGTGGTCTGTCTCGTGCTGATGCTGATGCAGGCGGTATCGCTTGTCTTCAAGCACATCGCCACTCTGCGCGGAGAGGACCTGCGATGAGCTACGAGATGATCGCACTTCTCATGTTCGCTTCGATGGTGATCCTGCTCGTATCCGGGCAACGTGTTTTTGCCGCCATCGGTTTCGTGGCAGCCGGCGCGGCGTTGCTGCTTTATGGTCCAGGTGCTGCCGACCTGCCGTTCAACCAGGTGTTCAAGCTGTTCAACTGGTACGCGATGCTGACGCTGCCCATGTTCATCTACATGGGCTACATCCTGTCGGAGTCCGGCATCGCCGAAGACCTCTACAAGATGCTGCACGTCTGGTTCGGGCGCTTGCGCGGCGGGCTGGCGATCGGCACGATCTTCCTGATGGTGATCATCTCGGCGATGAACGGGCTCTCGGTCGCCGGCATGGCAATCGGCGCCACGATCGCGCTGCCGGAGATGTTGCGGCGCGGCTACGACAAGGTGCTGATTTCCGGCGTCATACAGGGTGGGTCGTCCCTCGGCATCCTGATTCCGCCATCAGTCGTGATGGTGCTTTACGGCATGATCGCCCGTCAGCCGGTGTCGAAGCTGTGGTTCGCCGGGCTTATCCCGGGCCTGCTCATGGCCGGACTTTTCGTCCTCTATGTCGTCATCCGCGCCAGGCTCAACCCGAAGCTTGCCCCGACTGTCGCCGACGAAGAGCTGAACATGCCGCTTGGCGAGAAGCTCAAGCTGGCGCGGGCGGGCATCGTGCCCTTTGCCATCTTCTTCTTCATGACCGGGCTGTTCGTGTTCGGCTACACCAGCCTGGTCGAAAGCTCCGCGGTCGGCGCGTCGGCGGCCACGCTGGCAGCCATTCTCAAGGGTCGGTTCACCTGGAGGCTGGTGCGCGAGACGTCTATGAAGACCCTCGCCGTCTCCTGCATGTTCCTGTGGCTCATCCTCGCCGCCCTCGCCTTCGGCGCGGTGTTCGACGGCCTGGGCGCGGTGAAGGCGATCGAGAGCGTCTTCATTCACCAGTGGGACCTCAATCCCTGGACCATCATCATCATGATGCAGGTCAGCTTCATCATCATGGGAATGTTCCTCGACGACACAGCGATGCTGGTCATCGTGGCACCCCTCTATATCCCGCTGGTAAAGCTGCTCGACCTCGGCTTCGATAACCAGCTGATCTGGTTCGGCGTGCTCTACACGATCACCTGCCAGATCGCCTACATCACCCCGCCCTTCGGCTACAATTTGTTCCTCATGCGCTCGCTGGCGCCGAAGGAAATCACGCTGATCGACATCTACAAGTCCATCTGGCCCTTCGCCCTGATCATGATGCTCACCATCGCACTGGTGATGATCTTCCCCGGGCTCGCGCTATGGCTTCCGGAACAAATGAGAGTGAAAGGCTGATCGCCAAGTCGGCCAGGAGTGTCCTTAAAAAACCAGAGGAGAACAAAGTGACCGAAGAAACGAAAAAACAAAGTGCTTCCCAGAAGATACTTTCCACGCGCCGTCATTTCCTGACCAACGCAGGCCTGGGCGTGGGCGCTGCAGTGGCGGGCTCGACGCTCGCTGCGCCTTATGTCAACGCCCAGAGCGGCCCGATCAAGTGGCGGCTCCAAACCTATTCGGGAGCGCCACTCGGGGCGCATGTCATCAAGCCGCAAATCGATGCCTTCAACAAGGCGGCGAATGGCGAGATGGAAATCGAACTCTACTACGCCGATCAGCTTGTTCCCACGTCCGACCTCTTCCGCGCCCTTCAGAGCGGGACGATCGACGCCGTGCAATCGGACGAGGCCACGATGGCCTCGCCGGTCGATATCGCCGTGTTCGGCGGCTACTTCCCCTTCGCCACGCGCTACAGTCTCGATGTGCCGGCACTGTTCCGCTACTACGGCCTGAAAGAGATCTGGGAAGAAGCCTACGCGGAAGTTCCCAACGTCACCTGGCTTTCCGCCGGCGCCTGGGATCCGCTGCAGATCTTTACCGTGGACAAGCCTATCCGCAGCCTGGCCGACATGCAGGGCCTGCGCGTGTTCGGGGTGCCGACCGCCGGCAAGTTCCTCTCGCGTTACGGCCTCGTGCCGGTCACCATTCCGTGGGACAATGTCGAAGTGTCGCTGCAGACAGGCGAGCTCGACGGTGTCGCGTGGTGCGGCTTTACCGAAGCCTACGAGGTGGGTTGGGCCGATGTCTGCAAGTACGCGCTCACCAACTCCCTCACCGGCGCGTGGTTCGGCAGCTACTTCGCCAACACGGCGAGCTGGGAAAAGGTGCCGCCGCATCTGCAGGAACTCTTCCGCATCACCATCGACCAGTCGCACTATTACCGCGATGTCTGGTACTGGGGCGGCGAGGCGAAACTGCGCGTCGAGGGCGAAAAGCTGGAACTGACCTCGCTGCCTGCCGACGAATGGAACCAGGTGGTCAAGGACGCGGAAAGCTTCTGGGACGAGACCGCCTCATCCAGCCCGCGCGCCGGCAAGGTCGTCGCGGCTTTCAAGAAGTACAGCGAGACAATGCAGAAGGCCGGGTACCCGTACCGCTGATCGTCGCATCGTAGAACCTAGAACGCTCCGCCCTCGCAGGGGCGGAGCCGGTGGTCGCGGGTGCCAGCGCATCGCCCTCCCATTTGGGCGATCTGCCCTGCCACGCCGCTCCGGCCTCCAGACATGACGCATGAAAGGGAGCCGTCGATGCTCCAAACCCCTCACCCGGAATCGTACGACGTCGCCATCATCGGCGCGGGCGTTGTCGGTTGTGCTGTCGCGCGGCGCTTCGCGCTCGCCGGGGCAAAAGTGGTGCTGATCGAAAAAGGCGCAGACATACTGTCCGGCGCATCCAAGGCCAACAGCGCCATTCTTCACACCGGTTTCGATGCGCCGCCGGACAGTCTTGAACTCGAGCTCATCCGGGCGGGCCGCGAGGAATATCTTGAGATACGCGAAAGCCTGAACCTTGCACTGATGAAAACCGGTGCCCTCGTCTGCGCCTGGAGCGGTGAGGACGCGGAAAAGCTTGAAGACATCGAGAAGCAAGGCCGGGCGAACGGCGTGTCTGAACTGAGATTGCTTTCCGCATCCTCGGCGCGCGAGACAATGCCGGGACTAGCCGGCCGGCTCGTCGCCGCGCTGGAGGTTGAGGGGGAGCACATCATCGACCCATGGTCCGCCCCCCTCGCCTATCTTACCCAGGCTGTGGCCATGGGTGCGCGTTTTCTTCGGGGAACGGAACTTCTCAACGGTACATTCGATGGCGGCTGGACGCTCGAAACAACGAATGGTGATGTCCATGCCTCGGCGGTCGTGAACGCCGCCGGACTTTACGGGGACGTGGTGGATCAGCGACTTGGCTTTGCGGCCGAATTCCGGATCAAACCCCGCAAAGGGCAGTTCGTTGTACTCGACAAGGCTGCCTGCCGTCATGTCCCACGCATCGTGCTGCCCGTTCCCACCGCAACCACGAAAGGCATCGTTGTCTGCCCGACGGCATTCGGCAACGTGCTGATCGGCCCTACGGCGGAGGAACAGCAGGACCGTGTTCGTGCGACCGTAGAAAGCGGAACCTTGCAGACCCTGCTGCAGCGAGGCGCCGAAATCGTACCAGCACTTGCCGGTATTCCCGTGACGGCCGTCTATGCCGGTCTGCGGCCGGCAACGGAGGAGAAGGCTTATCGCATTTTTGCCCGGCCCGAAAAACGCGCCATCACACTGGGCGGCATCCGCTCCACCGGCCTGAGCGCAGCACTCGGCCTTGCCCAGCACGCGATGAAACTCCACGCAGCCTTCGCTGAAAAATTCGATGCGCCCGCTTTGGTCCCGGATGTATCCGTACCCAACCTTACGGAAACCATGGAGCGCGACTGGCAGCGTCCAGACCATGGCGAAATCATCTGTCACTGCGAACTCGTCACCAGGCGCGAGATCGAAGCAGCGATGTCGAGCCCGGTTCCACCCGGCGATTTCGGCGGCTTGCGGCGGCGTACACGTGCCGGGATGGGCCATTGCCAGGGTTTTTACTGCAACGCGCGCCTTGCTGCCATGACGAAAGGACAGCTTGCAACCTCCCTCGCCGCTGGGGAGCAGGGCAAACAATGAACACCGTCGCGGACGTGATCATTGTCGGCGGCGGGCCGGCAGGCGTTGCCGCAGCCGTCGAATTGCGCCGGCGTGGTGTGAAGCATGTCACCATTGTCGACCGGGAACCGCATCTCGGCGGGGCGACGCGGCATTGCAGCCATTCGCCCTTCGGCATGCGGGAATTCGGACGCGTCTATTTCGGCGCGGCCTACGGCCGCCGACTCGAACGATCGGCCGCTGCGGCGGGTGTCGAAGTGTTGACGGGACATTCGGTCGTCTCCCTTGGAGCGCAAGGGTCGTTGACTGTCACCTCCCCGCGCGGCATCGAAACGATCAGCGCGAAGCGCGTGGTAATCGCCACCGGCGCGCGGGAAACGCCACGTTCGGCCCGTTTCATCTCCGGCGATCGCCCGGTCGGGGTCGTCACGACAGGAACGCTGCAATCCTATGCGGCTTTCCACGGCCTGATGCCTTTCCGTCGCCCGTTGATCGTCGGGTCGGAGCTCGTCTCCCACTCGGCGCTGCTCACCTGCCTTGCGCATGGGGCAAGGCCGGTAGCGATGGTCGAGCCGAATCCTTACGCGCTGGCGCGGGCACCCTTCACCTGGTTTCCGCGTCTTGCGGGTATCCCGTTTCATTGCGGCGCCGAGCTGATCGATATCGTGGGCCAGAACCGTGTCGAGGCGGCCACGATCAGGCTCGAAAACGGCTCGGTGCAAACGCTTGCCTGTGACGGCGTCCTGCTGACCGGATGCTTTACGCCGGAATCGGCACTTCTGCTGCGCTCTCTCTCGGGTGTCGCTCCTGGCAGCGCCGGACCAGCCATCGATCAGGACGGACGGATGCAGAACCCGGCCTACTTTGCGGGCGGCAATGTGCTGCGCGCCGTGGAGACGGCCGGCTGGTCTTTCCGCGAAGGGCGCAGGGTCGGAGCAGCCGTCGCAGAAGATCTCGCGCGCGGCACCGCTGGGGAAGCACCCGTGGCCGTAGGCTTCGACGGACCCGTAAAACTGGTGGTTCCGGGCCTTCTGCGCCGAAATAGACTTGCCACCCCGGCTTTCCACGATTTCCAGCTGCGTTTCGAACGCCGTGTCCGCGGCTGCCTTTCGCTCGAACTCAACGAACGGAAGGTGTGGAGCCGTACAGGTCTCTGGCTACCCGAACGGCGCATTCTCGTGCCGATCCCGCCCACGGCATTCACCGCGGAAAGCGTCAATTTCCGTTTCACGGAGGAAAGCTGATGCGTGTCGCGGCCGTCGATCAAGGCACGACCTCAACCCGCTGCCTGGTGGTCGAAGACGGTGGAAAAGCACGGGTCGCTGCAAGCATTCGCCATGCACAACATCACCCCGCGCCGGGCCGGGTGGAGCACGATCCCGAAGAGCTTCTGCAAAACATCCGCTCCGTGCTCGATGCTGCCGGCCCCGTCGATGCCATCGCGATTGCAAACCAGGGCGAGAGCTGCCTGGCCTGGGACGCCAAAACCGGCAAGGCGCTGCATCCGGTCATCGTCTGGCAGGATGCGCGCACGGCCAGGGAACTCGAGGCCCTCGGAGCGGCAGCCGAGGCTCGCTCGAAAGCCGTCTGCGGGCTGCCGCTCGATCCGTATTTCTCCGCGAGCAAGATGGCATGGCTGCTGAAGAATGTGCCCGCCGTATCGGAGGCACACACCCAGGGCCGCCTGCGTCTCGGAACGACCGACGCCTTCTTCCTTGACCGCCTGTGCGGCTCGTTCCGAACCGATCTCGCGACCGCATCGCGCACTGGCCTGCTCGATCTCGCAAAGGGAAGCTGGAGCGCCGAGATGTGCGAGCTTCACGGCGTGCCGCTGGAATGCCTGCCGGAAATCGCTCCGGTCGACGGTGGCTTCGGCCTGCTCGGCGGCACACCCGTCAAGGTTTCCATTGTCGATCAGCAGGCCGCTCTTTACGGCCATGGGTGCCGTATGCCCGGCGACTGCAAGATCACCTTCGGCACAGGCGCCTTCCTGCTGGCCGTCAGCGGCAATGAACGACCAGAGGTCGAAGGCCTCCTGCCTACGATCGCCTGGAAAGAGCAAGGCAAGCCGGCAGTCTTTGCCATTGAGGGTGGGGTCTACGATGCTGGAGCCGCCCTTGAATGGGCGCGGTCAGCCGGCTTTTTCGCAGATGTCGGCGAGCTCGACGCCTTCGACGGGCCTTCCGCGCTCAGCCGGGGCATCGTCTTCGTGCCCGCGCTCTCCGGGCTCGCTGCTCCCTATTGGGACCGCGAGGCAGCGCCACTTCTCATCGGGATGGACCACGCTACGAGCAGACGCGATCTGGCGCGAGCGGTGCTCGAAGGCATCGCAATGCTGACGGTCGGCCTTATCGATGAAGCCGCCAGGTCGGCCGGCGTCGGCAAAACCATCTCCATTGACGGCGGTATTTCGCAAAGCGCCTATTTCGCCCAGTTTCTGGCCTCGGCCAGCCGGCGCACCATCGTCGTGCCTGCAATGTTCGAACTCACGGCGCTGGGCCTTGCCGAACTGGCCGGCATCGATTGCGCCCCCGCCCGCGCCACCACCAGAACTTTCCTGCCCGATAGCACCGTTTCCGACGCAGACCGCCGCCGCTTCACCAGGGCGGTCGAACGCGCACGCGGCTGGCGAGAAGGAGTTGCTGGGGACTGATCGTGCTTAGCAACTTCCGTAAAGTATTAGCACGTCCCTGCTTGAGCCGCATCACCTGACGATGCCCGCCTTGCGTTCATCACAAGGGATTGTGGTCCGAGGAGCGCAAGGGATCGCGGCATCGCCAATTGTCCCGTCGCCGATCTTTTAACGGTTGGGCGAAAGCGCGTTGATCTACGTGCGCAAGGTCTCAAGGCAGCGTGCTAGCCGCCAGCACAAGACGTGTCCTTTCCCACCGTGAGGTGTGATTGAAGGTTATGTTGGAATTGCCCTGCGGCGACTGGGGCTTGCCGTTGCCATCACGGAAAGTTACATTTGACCACATTGAGTTATCGGCTTGGCGGTTGGGCGGGGAATCCCATCAGCGGAAGCTGCAACAGGACCAAGCATCGGCGGTTTCCGTCGCGATGGTCCGAGGGGATTCGCGCTGTAATGCCTAGATTTGTATTGTTTGATTTGATGCGCTTCGCCCTGGCTCTAATGGTTGCAGGGTCACTCATATCCAACGCCGAAGCGCAAACCCCCACCTCACCCCCTGCCATCGATCCCTATGCTATCGTCTCCAACCCACATCGAAACATCGACAGTCTGAACATAAGCAATAAGCAGCAGATTGATTGTGACTATATCTCCAAATTGGAACCTATAGTCATTCTCGCAGTCGGTCAGTCATTGGTCGCAAACGCCAACGGATCGTCGCCGTGGGAGCAGCGGATTAATCGGAACGTATATGAGCATTGGGGGACCCGTTGCTACAAAGCGAACGAACCTCTTTATGGCGCTTCTGATGCGCGCCGCTCGTTCGTTTTTGATCTAGCTAACCTTATCACGAGGGCAACTCAAAAACCCGTCGTAATAAACATGGCGGCCGTGGGAGGAACCAGGGTCGAACGGTTCATGGATGGGGGAGATGCCAACCGCATTCTCAAAGAGCAAATCCAGAACGCCACAAAGAAAGGCCTTCTCCCGACTTTTGTTATCTGGGAGCACGGGCAAGGTAACCTAGATGACGATATGGCCGATTACAAATCCAAGGTGACGACGGTATTGGCTGGAATCAGAGACCAAGGTGTAACGGCCCCGATCTTCATCGCTCAGGATAGTTTTCTTAACTGGAGATCGTCACCAGAAATGCTCCAGGCTCAAAGAGAGCTAGCTTATCTACAAGGGAGTTACCTCGGACCAAACATTGATCTTATTCCTTTTCGGATTGACGGAACCCATATGGACGACCGCGGTGTAGAACTCCAGGCTGGAATCTGGTTCCAGGTTCTTGCCCGGTACTTCGATTGGTAATCAGGCCACGACAAAACTGAGATATTCCAGCCCAATGGATGTTGCGCTTCCCGCGCTGTCTCGATCCTTCAAGCCGTAAGCAATTCCAGAATATATATTAAGGTGAGAGATGGCCGCTCAAAGATTTGTAATTCTCGATTTTCTTCGGTTTCTATTTGCTTTTCTTGTCGCTTGGATGCATTTGAACGGGTTCGCCTCGCCGAAGAAAGCGTATCTGGCTGTTGATTTTTTCTTTATTCTTTCAGGATTTGTTCTCTGCATCGCTTATGAGCGAAGGGCAGATCAGCCGGGCTTTTATCGTCGCTATCTAGTTGACCGCATCGCGCGGTTATATCCGCTGCATTTAGCGACTTTGTTATTACTGGTTCCCGTCAACATCCTGTTTTACGTCACATCCGGAGGGCAATTCCTATCCAACGGATGGTCTTATGGCGATGGTCATGCCTATACCTTCGTGCTCAATCTTTTCCTGCTTCAAAACGTAGGACTGACAACCAACAGTTCCTGGAACGCCCCCGCTTGGTCAATTTCGGTCGAGATGGTCGTCAACGTCTTTTTGGGTATACTCATCATCCATTTAGCCCAAAGAAAGCGGCTATGGCCATTCCTTCTCGCCACGTCGATCATCTGTTATGCAGTTCTGTTCAACACCTTTGGAAACCTGGGGGCTTTTAGTGAGCCGGCTCTCGGCTTCATTAACTCTGGCCTAATCCGCGGCGTCGCCGGCATTGCTCTCGGCATCGTTGTTTTCGAAGTCTACAATGGCTTGGAACATCAGAAGAACGCGGGATTTACTCGTTTCGTTGGTCTTTTGGCGCTCGTCACCAGCGGGCTGTTGTTTGGTTTGATCTTGGTATTCACAACAGTGAAGAATATCGACTTTTTGACAGTACCGCTCATGTTCTGCATGGTGCTCGCTATCGCTTTGTACGAGCGGCTGAAGCCGATGGCCGAGGGCTTAACTAGGTCCGTTTTAGTTGGCCTTGGCGCTCTGTCTTACGCTGTTTATCTCTGTCATTGGCCGATCTTAAATTTTACTCGCTATCAGATATTTTACGTGTGGAAAGTTCCGGTCAATTTTGCGTCACCATGGACTGCGTTCGTCTTTCTCTCCGTTGTAATGGTAGTCGCACTCTTCGTACACTACAGGTTCGAACTGCCAGCAAAATCAGCGATGAAAAAATGGTTCTCCTGAAATCGGCAGCTACCTTGGCGGCGGCGGCATTTACAGCGTTGCACGTATCTAACGCTAAAGCCCAACCGCTACTCCGCCGGCATCCTGGCTCATGATGATTGGATCACCTCAAGCTTTACCGCCGGGAGGCCGATTAAGAGCGACTCACCGTAGCAAGCTTGGAACTGCTCGTGGGCCAGTATGGATGACCAAATGATACCCTATTTGGATACCCGCCTTTAAGGTATTGATTTTTCTATATAATGGTGGGCCCGGAGGGACTCGAACCCCCAACCAAGCGGTTATGAGCCGCCGGCTCTAACCATTGAGCTACAGGCCCCACGCGGGCTGGATAGTGTCTTTTTCGGGTTGGCACAAGGCTTTCTCGGCAAACTCAACAAGGATGCCGCAATCAACTCATAATTGCGGCATAATCCGACTCGTCTAGGGACGACCGACATTGGAGATTTTTGAATGACGAAAGCCTATCTACCCCTGGCACTTGCCGCTGCCCTTGCCGTTCCTGCCGTTGCCGCATCCGCGCAGTCAATGCCGCCGGCACCCCCGCGCATCATCGTGACCGGCGAAGGCGAAAAGGCCGTCGCTCCGGATTTGGCGCTGCTTTCGCTCAGCGTCATGCGCGAAGCAAAGACGGCACGCGAGGCGCTTAGCGCCAACAACGACGCCATGGCCGCCGTGATTTCAGCGATGAAGGCCGCCGGTATCGAGGAACGCGACCTCCAGACTTCCGGCATCCAGATTTCGCCGCGCTACAACTACACCAACAAGCCGGATGGCAGCCAGGACGCCGAACTCGTCGCCTATCAGGTCACCAACACGCTGTCCGTGCGCATCCGTGACCTCGACAAGGCCGGCGACATTCTCGACAAGTCGGTCTCGCTCGGGGTCAACCAGGGCGGCGGCATCACCTTCTCCAACAATGATTCGTCTGCCGCCCTCACCGAGGCGCGCAAGCTGGCGGTCAAGGATGCCATCGCCAAGGCCAAAGTGCTGAGCGAGGCAGCCGGCGTGCAGCTTGGCCGCGTGATCGAGATCGCCGATCAGAACTTTGCGCCCCCGCCGATGCCGATGGGCAAGGCGATGTCGTTCGAACGGGCTGACTCGGTGCCGGTCCAGGCCGGTGAGAACTCATACCGCGTGCAGGTGAGCGTGACTTTCGAGATCAAGTAACGGCTCTCGCACAAAAGAAGGCGCCTGCAAAAAACCGGGCGCCTTCTCTTCAGAACGCGGCCGCTGAATGGCCGCGCTTCGACAAAAGAAAAGCACCGGAAGGTCGAACCCTCCGGTGCTTTTTTCATTCATGCACTGCGATCAGCGCAGAACCGGGCAATTCGGCGAGCGGCCGAAGGTGATCGCCATGCGCTC
This sequence comes from Mesorhizobium sp. YR577, assembly GCF_900116595.1. Taxonomy (NCBI): domain Bacteria; kingdom Pseudomonadati; phylum Pseudomonadota; class Alphaproteobacteria; order Hyphomicrobiales; family Phyllobacteriaceae; genus Mesorhizobium; species Mesorhizobium sp. YR577. The sequence continues at coordinate 165,998 of NZ_FPBI01000006.1, forward strand.
GCCCCACTTGCGGCCACCAACGGTGATCGTGCGGCGGCTGACATCGACGACGCGGGCGCGGTGCAGGCCCATCCGCTCGGCCTTGTTTACGGCGCGATCCGGCGAGCAGGACGGACGATCCCAACGGTCGTCGCGGCGTTCCCAGCGATCGCGGCGCTCCTCGCGACGATCCCAGCGGTCGCGATGATGACGGCGGTATTCACCGTCGCGGACATAGACGCCGACCCGGCCGTCATCGCCGCCGCCGAAATTGAGATAGAGGCCATCGGCATGCGCCGCAGCCGGCATTGCAGAAATCGCGCCCAGCCCGATGAAGGCCGAAAGGGCGGCGGTCTTGAAAATGTTCAACATCGTTTTCTCCTCGTAGGCTGAACCGTTCGCCTCTTGCCGAAGCGATATGGCGACAATGCGCCTCCGAGCCTGAACCGATGTCGAACCGGCCATTCATTTCCGGTTCATACGATAAATCATTGATATGGCTTGAAATAATCCGTGCTTATGCAGCGCAGGACATAGCCTTTCACGGCTCTTCCTCGAGCATGTAGTCGAAGTAGTCTTCCGGCTCCGCAAGGTCGCTTTCCAGCACCGGCACGCGCCCGCGCATGGAAATTCCGGCTTCGTGGACGGTCTCGGCGCTTCCGGAAAGCAGCGGATGCCACCAGTAGAGATCGCTCCCCTCGGCAACGAGCCGGTAGGCGCAGGTTTTCGGCAGCCAGGAAATGGTGCGCACATTCTGCGGCGTCAGGCCGACACAGTCGGAGACCCGGGCCAGCCGGTTTGCATAATCCGAACAGCGGCAGGTCTTTGCGTCGAACAGACGGCAGCCGACATTTGTCCAATAGATATCGCCGGTGTCCTCGTCCTCGAGCTTCGACAGGCAGCATTTGCCGCAGCCGTCGCAAAGCGATTCCCACTGGGTGGAGGTCATGTCCTCCAGCGCCGTGGTTTTCCAGAAAGCCTTTTCCATAAAGTGCATGTGGCCCGCCTCGCCCGGAAGGTCAAGCAGGCCGGCAAATCCGGCGCAAATCACGAGAAAGCCGCGTTCTCGCCCGAATGCTGACAGGCAATTGCCGCTGCCCAGCCCAGTTGCAGGCCAGACCGGAACAAATTCGCGTGATTGATGTTGGGGTCGGGACGGGACACTGTACAGGAGAATTCGAAGATGAAACGCCAGTCACGGATTTTGGCGGGGACTGCCCTTGGCATATTGATGGCGTCCGCACCATTCAGCGCTTTTGCGCTCCAGATGGATGCCGGTACCCAAATCGACCCTCGCCCTCAATCGACGCAAATCGTGCAAGCTCCGGTCATTCTCGCGCAGGGAGAAGGCCAGCAGTCGGGCGAAGAACCGCAGGTCGTTCCGAAGAAACGCAAACAGGCGCAGGAACAACAAGCCCCGGACGAGCAGGCTGCGCCTGAACAGAAGCAGCGCCCTGAGCGCGCCCAGAAGCGCCAGGCCGAGCCAGAGGCCGCGGGCGGCGACCAGGGCTCCGGAGATGAGCCGGTACGCAAGGTGCAGCGCAAGCAGCGCGAAGTGCAGGAACAGGCGGCCGAGCCCGAATCCGCACCCATGCAGGAAGAGCAGCCACAACGGCCGAAGAAACTGAAACGCGCATCTGAAGAAGCGCCGATGCAGGCTGAACAGCCCGCGTCTGAGCCTCAGGCTGAACAGCGGGTCAGGCCGAAAAAACAGAAGAAAGCTGCCGAGGAAGCGCCGGTTCAGGCCGAGCAGCCGGCAGCCTCCGAACCACAGGCAGAGCAGCCGGCCAAGCCGAAGAAGCTGAAAAAGGCCAGCGAGGAAGCTCCTGCCCAGGCCGCGGAGCCGACGGCAAAGCCACAGCCTCAGCCGGCACAGTCCGACAACGCGCCGGTCAAAAAGGCTGCCGAGCCGGAAGCCGAAGCGCCAAAGAAGAAGGCGAAGACGGAAGCACCCGCCTCCGGTGAGGCAGCACAGCCTTCGGGCGAGGCAGCCGCTCCCTCGGCTGAACCGCAGCCGGCCCAGCCCGACGGCAAGCCGGTTCAGGCAAAGCGGCCCGACAAGAAGGGTTCCGGCGAACCCGTCGAGGCGCAGCAGCCCGTCGCACCCGGCGAGCCCGCTCCTTCGGGGGAAACCCAGGCGGAAGGCGTGAGGCCGGCACCCGGCAAGCGTCCGGTCGTGAACGACGGCAGCGCAGCCCCTGTGCTCGACAGCCAGAAGCAGAACCCGCAGGCCGCGACCGGAACTGACGGCCAGCGTCCGCGCAAGCGCCCGCAGGGCTCGTCGGACCAGCCGCAGCAGGACGAGCCGCAGCAGGGCGAGCAGACACAGGGTCAGGCCCGGCCACGGCCGGCGCCGGTTGACGCTGGCCCTCCGCCCGCAGACGACCAGGCAGCCCAGCAGGACTTCCAGCGTGAAGACATCCAGCCGGTGCGGGAAGAAAAGGGCGTGCGCGTCAAGGAACGCAAGTTCGACATTGCCAAGCGTGAGCGCCCGGAAGGGTCGCAGATCGTCAAGCAGTTCGGCGACCGCATCATCCTGCAGTTCAACAACCAGACCATGGTGGAAAGCAACGAACGGCCGCGCATGCGCCATGGTGCCCGTGATGTCTATTACGAGGATCTTCCCCGTGGCCGCACGCGCGAAACCATCGAGCGGGACGACGGCACGCAGGTCGTGACCATCCGAAACTCGTATGGCGACGTCATCCGCCGCTCGCGCGTCATGCCGGACGGTCAGGAATATGTGCTGACCTATGTCGACGAGCAGAATTACGACCGCGTCCGCGACTGGCGCGATCCGGGCGACGATCTGCCGCCGATGCAGCTGGATATCCCCGAGGACGAGTACATCATGACCTCCGACCAGGTCGAAGATCCTGATGCCTACTACACCTTCCTCGACCAGCCGCCGGTGGAACGCGTCGAGCGCCTCTACTCGGTCGACGAGGTGAAGCGTTCTGCCCGTATCCGCGACAAGACGCGCCGCATCGATCTCGATACGATCACCTTCGAGTTCGGTGCGGACTCCATCGCCGAAAGCGAAGTCCCGCGTCTCGACGGCGTGGCCAAGGCAATGGAGCGCATCCTCAAGGCCAACCCGGCTGAAACCTTCCTGATCGAGGGCCACACCGACGCGGTCGGCTCCGACCTCGCCAATCTGGCGCTGTCGGACAAGCGCGCCGAGGCGGTTGCCGAAGCGCTTACCAACGTCTTCGGCATTCCGCCGGAAAACCTGACCACGCAGGGCTATGGAGAGCAGTATCTGAAGGTGAACACGGAAGCGCCCGAGCGTCAGAACCGCCGCGTCGCCATCCGCCGCATCACGCCGCTGGTAGCGCCGGTGGCAAGCGCCAACTAGCTTCGGAAAGGATGACCCGTTTTGGACAAAATCTTGGACGATAATGGATGACAATCACGGTTTCGCGAGTTTAGCGCGCATCCATTGACTCGCGGAGCCAGCCTCACCAGTTCTTGTGGTGAATGGTTCCCTGCCCCATCCCCCTTAGCCGGGGGACTGTGGCGAAAGCCCGGCCGGTCCCCCTCCCCGGCCGGGCTTTTCATTGCGTCCAAAGGCTTGATGCTGCGGCGCAAAATTTCCCTTGCAAACCAATCCTGCCTCGTTGAAAAACAGGCTCCCATCGACCGGAACCATCTGATGAAACGCCTCGAACACGCCATCGAATCCATCATTCTCGCCTCGCGCTGGCTGCTCGTCGCCTTCTATCTCGGTCTGGCGGTAGCACTGGCCATATATGCCGTCTCCTTCGGCAAGAAGCTGTTCGAGTTCGTCACCACCGTCATGATCCTCAACGACACCGACACGATCCTGAAAATCCTGAGCCTGATCGACGCCGCCCTGGTGGCGAGCCTCGTCGTCATGGTCATCATCTCGGGCTACGAGAACTTTGTCAGCCGCTTCGACAATCACGACGGCGAAGTCCACTGGCTCGGCACGATCGATGTCGGCTCGCTGAAGATCAAGGTAGCCTCGACCATCGTCGCGATCTCATCGATCCACCTGCTGCAGATCTTCCTCAACCATTCCAGCTACACGGCAGAACAGCTGATGTGGCTGACCATCATGCACCTCGCTTTCGTCGTCTCGGCGCTGATCCTCGCCTATATCGACCGCCTCACCGGCCTGACCAAGATCGGCAAGAAGGGCGACGAGGCGGAAGGGCCGAGCCTGTAGGCCTCCGAGCCGCCTATCCGCAACATCGCTAATTTGACAGCCCGGCCAGCCGTTTATACTCCTACATATGGGGGTGACTTGCCTGGAGGCCATCGCGATGACCGACGTTCCCACCAGTACAGCTCATGGTTCACCAGCGGTCGAGCCCAGTCTCCACCGCGTGATGGGGCCCTGGCTCCTTCTTCTCTTCATCGTCGGCGACATTCTCGGCACCGGCATCTATGCGCTGACCGGCCAGGTCGCCAAGCAGGTCGGAGGCGTCGTCTGGCTGCCCTTCCTCGTGGCCTTCGTCATCGCCGTCGTCACCGCTTTCAGCTATCTGGAACTGGTGACGAAATATCCGAAAGCAGCCGGTGCCGCGCTCTACGCGCACAAGGCGTTCGGCATCCACTTCATCACCTTCATCGTTGCCTTCGCGGTCATGTGCTCGGGCATCACCTCGGCCTCGACCGCCTCGCGGGCCTTTGCCGCCAACATGTCCCATGCCTTCAATCTCGGCCTGGAAAGCGGCATGGGCATCACGCTGATCGGCCTCGCCTTCATGGCGATCGTAGCCGCGGTCAACTTCCGCGGCGTCGGCGAAAGCGTGAAAGCCAATGTCGTGCTGACCTGTGTCGAGCTGACCGGCCTGCTCATCATCATCTTCATCGGCCTGTGGGCGATCGGCGCCGGCGAAGGCGACGTTTCTCGTGTCACGCAGTTCAGCACGGCCCCCGACCGCACCGCCTTCTGGGCGGTGATCGGTGCAACGACCCTTGCTTTCTTCGCCATGGTCGGCTTCGAGGACTCCGTGAACATGGCGGAGGAAACCCAGGATCCGACTCGCATTTTTCCCAAAATCCTGCTGCTCGGCCTGCTCATCACCGGCGTCATCTATGTGCTGGTGTCGATCTCGGCGATCACCCTTGTGCCGCCTGAGCAGCTCGGCGAAGGCGAGACGCCGCTGCTCAAGGTGGTCGAAGCCGGCGCACCGAACTTCCCGCTCGAAATCTTCGGCTTCATCACCATGTTCGCCGTCGCAAACAGCGCGCTGATCAACATGCTGATGGCAAGCCGGCTGGTCTACGGCATGAGCCGCGAGCACGTGCTGCCGACGGCCCTCGGCAAGGTTCATCACACACGCCGCACGCCCTATATCGCCATCGGCTTCACCACGCTGCTCGCCTTCGCGCTGATCACCTTCGTCGGTGAGGTTCCGGCGCTGGGCGGCACCACCGCGCTGCTGCTGCTCTGCGTCTTCACGGTCGTGAACATCGCCGTGCTGGTGCTGCGCAAGGACCCGGTCAAGCACGAGCATTTCCGCACGCCGACCTTCCTGCCCGTGGTCGGCGCGCTCGCCTGCGCCTTCTTCGCCGGCCCGTGGACCGGCCGCGACCCCATCCAGTACACGATCGCCGGCGTTCTGATCGGCATCGGTGTGTTGCTGTGGTTTGTGACCGTCGCCGTCAACCGCGCCACCGGCGTGAGCCCGGCCGAGCCGACGATGGAAGATATCGGCGGCGGCGGCCCGGTGAACTGATCGGCCGCTTTACCCGCCCAGCCCCACCACCTTCGTGTCGGTCTGCGCAAACACCGCGTCCGGCACGAAGAAATCTCCGGCCAATGGGCCTTTCGCCCCGGGCGCATACTTGGAAAAGTCGGTCACACCCGCTTCGCGCAGCAGAAGCTCGTCGATGAAGAAATTGCCCGTCGTCTCGCGCGACGGCCGCGTCAGGATGGCGTGCGCGGCATCGGCCATGATCTCGGGCGAACGGCTCATCGAGGCGACGGCCTCGCCGCCGAGCAGGTTGCGGATGGCGGCCGTATCGATTGCCGTCAGCGGCCACAGCGAATTGACGGCGATGCCATCCCTGGCAAACTCCGCGCCCATGCCCAGCGTGCACATCGACATGCCGAACTTCGCCATCGTGTAGGCAACGTGGTTCTTGAACCATTTCGCTTCCATGTCGAGCGGCGGCGCCAGATTCAGAATGTGAGGGTTTTGCGCTAACTTCAGGTGCGGAATGCACATTTTCGAAACGAGGAAAGTGCCGCGCGTGTTGATCTGGTGCATCAGATCATAGCGCTTCATGTCGGTTTCGAGCGTCCCGGTGAGCTGGATCGCACTGGCATTGTTGATGCAGATATCGATGCCGCCGAATTTCTCCACGGTCTTCGCAACCGCTTCCGCCACCTGCGCCTCCTCGCGAATATCACAGATAACCGGCAGCGCCTTGCCGCCGGCCTTTTCGATTTCCTCGGCCGAGGTGTAGATCGTGCCCGGCAGCTTGGGATGCGGCTCGGCGGTCTTGGCGGCAATGGTGACATTGGCGCCATCGCGCGCAGCCCTCAGCGCGATCGCCAACCCGATCCCGCGCGAACCGCCCGAAATGAAAAGCGTCTTGTTCTTCAGCGACATTTTTATCCCTCCCCTTATGCCTGCACGTTCAGTTTGTCGTCACCACCGTATCCGTCGATCCCGTCGTGACGCCTGACGTTCCCACGCCCACCGATCCGGTCTTGACCCGCGTCGTCGCGGTACCGTCGGCAATCGTTGTACCGAAAACGCCGCCACCCATCGCGCAGCCGGACAGGACCATCGCCGTAAGGGCACAAGACAAAGCATTTCGAAACCAGCGCATGACATCACCTCTCTACCATTCTTTTCCGAAACGGCAGAAGGGATCAAGAATTCGTCCTTTTCGCGGATGTTGTCTTTGAGAAAGACCCCCACCCCTAACCCCTCCCCACAAGGGGGAGGGGGACGATTTCATCGCCTTGATCACCAAGCACGGTGACGATTGAGACTGGTCGACGGTCCAGCAAGATTCCCCTCCCCCTTGTGGGGAGGGGTTAGGGGTGGGGGTGCGACACCGAGTTCGTGGTCCATCAGAAAAAGGCAGGCGAAACAGCCCTGCCCGCTCCAGGTTCAACCAGCCGCCCCCTCCAGATACTGCGCCGCGAACTCCTTGCTCGGCGGGATCGGCTTGATCACGTCGATCAGCACGCCGTTCGGATCGGCGATGATGAAATGGCGCTGGCCGAAAGGCTCGTCACGCAGCGTCCGCAGGATCGGCAGGCCTGCCGCGAGAATGCGCGCATAGATCGCGTCCGGGTCCTTCACCTCGAAATTGATCAGCAGGCCGGCCGCACTCCTACCCCGCGCAGGCTCTGGAATCGTCTCGTGATCGGCCTGGACGATGCCGAGATTGACGCGCTTGTCCTCGGACGACTGGAGATGAACATACCAGTCGCTTTCGAACAGCGGCGCAAAGCGCAGGTGCTCCTTGTAGAAGCTCGCAGTCCCGGCGACATCGTCCGTCATGATGACTGGATAATAGCTGGTGGTTTTCATGGCTTCCAATCTCCTCTGGAAATACATACAGTCTGCATGTAACTTCGAAATAACATACAGGCTGCATGTATGCAACTAGAAACCAGTCGGCGTTCCAACCGCGAGCGCACCGAAGCAACACGCGCGGACCTCATTGCCGCAGCGCGAAAGCTTTTCATCGATAAATCCTACGCCGAAACCGGTACACCGGAGATCGTCGCAGCCGCCGGCGTCACGCGCGGCGCGCTCTACCATCATTTTTCCGACAAGCAGGCGCTGTTCCGGGCCGTGGTCGAACAGGAGGCGCAGGCCGTGGCTGACGAAATAGAACGCGCCTCCCCCGAAACGCTGTCCGCCCGCGAAGCCCTGATAAGGGGCGGCGAGGCTTTTCTGGTCGCCATGAGCGCGCCCGGCCGAACGCGGCTGCTGCTGCTCGACGGGCCGGCAGTGCTTGGCCGCGCTGTCATGGACGCAATCGACGGCCAGAACGGCACCCGCACCCTGCGGGCCGGCCTTGCGATAGCCATGCGCGAGGGCGTGATGAAGAAGCTGCCGCTCGACGCCATAACAGTACTGCTATCGGCAGCCTTCGACCGCGCAGCGCTTGCCATAGAGACCGGCGCATCAAGGCAGGATCACACAGCCGCCCTCGCCGCAATGATCGACGGCCTGCTGATTGACGGTGCGCAAAACACGTGATCTGGACGCAACTGGTGGTTTTGTTCGCCCCTTGGGGCATGTACAAAGGCCAAGCACGAGCGTTGGGGAATCGGACGATAATGACCGGAGAATGAAATGGCCCGTGAAGCGCTGAACACCCCCGCCGAGATCCCGGCCGAACTCGATCGCTGGAACTGGGGCGCGTTTTTCCTCAACTGGATCTGGGGCATCGGCAACAGCACCTTCATTGCGCTTCTCGCCCTGATCCCTGGGGTCAACATCATCATGATCATCGTGCTGGGATTGCGGGGCAGCCGCTGGGCCTGGCGCAACCGCTACTGGCGCGACGCCGAGCATTTCCGCAGAACCCAGCGCAAATGGGCGATCGCCGGCCTGATCATCTGGGTTCTCGGCTTCGTCGCCGCAGCAGCCATGATCGTCACCGTTCCCATGACGATGAAGAACAGCGGTGCCTATCACATCAGCATGGACGCCGTGCGCGCCAACCCGGAAGTCCAGAACGCGCTGGGCAGCAATATCTCGGACAAATTCTGGATCGGCGGCAGCGTCGACATTCAGGCCGGCGGCACCGGCTCAGCACAGCTCAGCATTCCCGTTCAGGGCGACAAAGGCACCGGCACGGTAACCTCAAATGCCATTCGCACCGGCGGCCAGTGGGACGTTCGGCTTCTGGTCGTGACGGTTGAGGGCGCCGACGCGCCCATCGTCCTGATCAACAAGGATCAGCTTGTCATCCCCAATGCCGCGATAAACATGTAGCCCGTGGCTGCATGGCGTGTTGAGAGTCAGCCGAAGATCTTGTCGCCCTGTTCCTCGATCAGCTGCTTGCCCTTCTTGAAGGCGACGTCGATCGCATCGTCCAGAGACGCAAAACGGTCGGCACGGATGAACCGATGCTCCTTGACGACGCCGTCGATTTCCTTCGAGACGACGCCGCAGGTCTGGAACTGCCCGCCTTCCTTGAAAGGCGTTGCCTGGATGCGAAATCCGTTGTGCTCGATCTCCCTGCCGGCGACCGGCGCTACCTGACTGGTCTCGCCGCCACCGCCGCCACCGAAAAGACGCTTCAAAAAGGACATGCACACCTCGTTTCTTGCCTAGGATATAAGTTAACCCGTTCGGGCAAACCAGTCGAGGCAATACGGGGCCGAAAGTCTGTGGCACACACGCCTAGCCCAGCGAGGCGATGATCTCGCGGTAAGCCGCTTCCGGAAACGCCTTGAGCGTGCAACTGCGCACATTGCCGCCCATGCCGAGCTGCAACGCGAAGCGCGCCGCGACTGCATCGTCCGGCGCCTCGCAGACGGCAACCATGTCGTGCTCGCCCATGGTCATGTAGAATGCCTTGAAGGAGCCGCCCATGTCGGCGAGCTGCTTTCTCGCGGCATCGAGCCGGCGCGGCGATTCGCGCACGTTCTTCACGCCCGTTTCCGTCCAGTTCAGAAGCATGATGTAGGTCGTCACGGTACACCTCCCTCCGGTGCCGTGACTCGGGTCAGCGCCGTGTCAGGCGGCCGGGTTTATAGCCCTCCGCTTCTGCCACCCATATTATGAGCCGATGCTAAAATACCGGCAAGCTAGCTCAACGGTGGATGCCAACGAAAAAGGGCGGCCTGAGCCGCCCTTTTCATGTCGTGCATTATTGCGCAATTTAGCTGTCGAGGAAGCTGCGCAGCTTGCGCGAGCGGCTCGGATGCTTGAGCTTGCGCAGCGCCTTGGCTTCGATCTGGCGGATACGTTCGCGCGTAACCGAGAACTGCTGGCCGACTTCTTCCAGCGTGTGGTCGGTGTTCATGCCGATGCCGAAGCGCATGCGCAGCACGCGCTCTTCGCGCGGCGTGAGCGAGGCCAGAACGCGCGTGGTCGTCTCGCGCAGATTGGCCTGGATTGCCGCGTCGATCGGCAGGATCGCCATCTTGTCCTCGATGAAGTCGCCGAGGTGCGAATCCTCCTCGTCGCCAACCGGCGTTTCGAGCGAGATCGGCTCCTTGGCGATCTTGAGAACCTTGCGCACCTTCTCCAGCGGCATGGCAAGCTTTTCGGCCAGTTCTTCCGGCGTCGGCTCGCGGCCGATCTCGTGAAGCATCTGGCGCGAGGTGCGCACGATCTTGTTGATCGTCTCGATCATATGCACCGGAATGCGGATGGTACGAGCCTGATCGGCGATCGAACGGGTGATCGCCTGCCTGATCCACCAGGTCGCGTAGGTCGAGAACTTGTAGCCGCGGCGGTATTCGAACTTATCGACCGCCTTCATCAGGCCGATATTGCCTTCCTGGATAAGATCGAGGAACTGCAGGCCACGGTTGGTGTATTTCTTGGCGATGGAAATCACGAGACGCAGATTGGCCTCGACCATTTCCTTCTTGGCAATCGCAGCTTCACGTTCGCCCTTCTGCACCTGGTTCACGATCTTGCGGAATTCGGCGATCGAGATGGCGGTTTCGGTGGCGAGATTCTGGATCTCGGCGCGAAGGTCGCGGATCGTATCCTTCTCGCGCGTGGTGAATTCCTTCCAGCCACGCGACGTGAGATTGGAGATCGAGCGCGTCCAGTTGGGGTCGAGCTCGGAGCCGTGGTATTCCTTCAGGAACTCCTCGCGGCGCACGCCAAAGCTTTCAGCCAGCCGAAGCAGCTTGCCTTCGTTCTGCACCAGGCGCTTGTTGATGTCGTAGAGCTGCTCGACCAGCGCCTCGATGCGGGCGTTGTTGAGCGACAGCGACTTCACGGCGGTGATGAGCTGGTCCTTCAGCTCCTTCAGGCGGCGGTCCTGGCTGGGCGACAGGGTGCCCTGCGCGGCAAGGCGGTTTTCCACCTGCTGGTCCTGAAGCTTGCGCAGCTTCTTGTAGGTGTCGGCGATGACGTCGAGCGTCTCCATGACCTGCGGGCGAAGCTCCGCTTCCATGGCTGCCAGCGACAGGCTGGCCTCGTCTTCGTCCTCGTCTTCTTCTTCCGAGCGGTTTTCGCCGCCGACATTGGTGATGTCGTCATCGTCGCGCGAACGGCGCGGCGGGTTGCGGTCCTCGGGCGTCTTCGGGCGTTCCAGCTCTTCCTGGCGCTCCAGCGTCGGTGCCTGCCTGGCCTCGGGGCCGGCATAGGTGGCCTCGAGATCGATGATCTCGCGCAGCAGGATCTTGGCCTCGTTGAGTTCGTCACGCCAGATGATGATGGCCTGGAAGGTCAGCGGGCTTTCGCAAAGACCCGCAATCATCGTCTCGCGGCCGGCCTCGATGCGCTTGGCGATGGCGATTTCGCCTTCGCGCGACAGAAGCTCCACCGAGCCCATCTCGCGCAGATACATGCGGACGGGATCGTCGGTGCGATCGGTCGGCTCTTTCTTGGTCGTGGTGGCGGCAACGGCCGTGCCGGTCTGCTCGGCAAGCTCGTTGGCGTCCTCCTCGGCGTCGGCAGCATTATTGCTTTCGCCTTCGGCCTCTTCGCCGGCCTCGTCATCCTCGACGACATTGATGCCCATGTCCGAAAGCATGGCCATGGTGTCCTCGATCTGCTCGGAGGTCACTTCCTCCGAGGGCAGCACCGAGTTCAGCTCATCCATGGTCACATAGCCGCGCTTCTTCGCGACCTTGATCATCTTCTTGACAGCATCATCGGAAAGGTCGAGCAGAGGGCCATCGGTGGCGCCTTCGCGTTCGGTCTCGACCTCTTCCTTTTCCTTTGTCGCCATTCTTTTGCTTTCTCCAAGCCGGATGTTGCGAAGCCTTCGAGACTCCGATAACCCGGGCAAATCAACACACGCTTTACTGCGATTCACGAGCCAGTAGCAGCGCGTGTCTTAAGTCCTGATTAACCCTGATAACTGGGGCGGGTTGCCTGCGCCGTCCAGATCAGTACTCCGTTTTGTCATGTTTGGGTGCGGACGTGCCCGCGCATTAACGTTTCGAATCGTTCTGATTCCGCCAATCCGACGGAAGGTCAAGCGCCTGTCGCATGATTCGCGTTAAAAAAGCGAATCAATTGAAGGATTGCGACCTTCCTGCCTCACCGGCTTCCACACAGCTTTGCCAACCACGCCGGCAAAATAGTGCATCAAACCAATTCATCAAGCACGGCCGGCCCGACCCGACGATATGCCAAAGCCTTCGATCAGCGCTTCGGTCGCCTGCACGTCACGAAACTGCGCCTGGATTTCCACCAGGTGGCGGTAGTTTTCGTCTGTGGGGTCAGTCGCGAGAGCCGTCTCAGCTACTTTCAGCTCCTTATGTAGAGTGCGCGCGCTGCGGTGCAAGTGCAGCACCTGGACAAAGGCGTCGCGGGCGTCCTCGATTGCGGCGTCTTCCAGCGCCGGCCACTGCCGCGCCCGCTTGGTAAGCGTCACCGCACGCTCCCACACATCGATGCATCCGGCGCGGCCGATCGTCTCGATCACCGCATCCCTGCTATTGCCCGCGCCATGCGCCAGGGCATCGATCAGTGCGGTATGGAGTTTGCGCAGGTCGGCATTGGCAAGATCGAGCCGCTCGACGTGATCGAAATGCTCCTCGACCAACGCCGGATGGTTGACCAGCGCAACGATCAGCACCGCCTCGCGAACCGACATGACTTCGCCCGCCCGCTTGACCAGGGACGAGCGGCCGAGGCTCTCCGAGATCGCGGTGCGCCCGTTGGCGACACCACCACCGCGCGACCATTGGCCGCCCTGCCCGCCGCCGAAGCGCCCCTTGTCGCGGTCGCCCGGCCGCTGCTGCCTGTTGCCGCGCTGCGAGCCGAAGAAACTCAGCACCCGTTCGCGCATGTTCTGCGCATAGTGATAGCGCACGCTCTCGTCCTGAATGCGCGACGTCAGCTCCCGCAGCGTCTTTTCGAGATCGGCGCGACGCTCTGGCGTGTCGAAGACGCCTCCGGAGGTCTCGCGCATCCACAGAAGCTCCGCCAGCGGCCGCGCCTCCGACAGCACCGCCTTGAACGCCTCCGGCCCTTCGGCCTTGACCAGATCGTCGGGATCCTTGCCTTCCGGCAGAAGCGCGAACCGCGCCGTGCGCCCGGCCTGCACCATCGGCAGCACCATGTCGGCAGCCCTCCAGGCGGCGCGCAGGCCGGCCTGGTCGCCGTCGAAGCACAGCACCGGCTCGCCGGTCATGCGCCACAGCAGTTCGAGCTGGTTTTCGGTCAGCGCAGTCCCGAGCGGTGCCACCGCATTCTCGAAACCGGCCTGCGCCAGCGCGATCACGTCCATATAGCCTTCGACGGCGATCACCGTGCCGTCCTTGCCCATCGCCTTGCGGGCACGGGCGAAATTGTAGAGCACGTTGCCCTTGTGGAAGAGCTCGGTGTCGGGCGAATTCATGTATTTGGCAAGCGCATCAGGCGCCAGCGCCCGGCCGCCAAAGGCGATGATGCGACCGCGGGAATCCGGGATCGGAAACATGATGCGGTCGCGAAACCAGTCATAGGAGACGGGAATATCGTCGCCATGCCGGACAAGGCCGCAGGCTTCGATCTGCGTCTTCTCGACGCCCTTGCTGGCCAGATGTTCCTTCAGCGCATTGCGGCTGTCCGGCGCAAAGCCCAGCCGGAACGCCTGCTGCGTCGCCGGCGTCAGGCCACGGTCACGAAGATAAGCCCGCGCCTTGGCGCCATCGGCACTTTGCAGCCGCTCCTCGAAGAACTTCGTCGCCATTTCCATGACGTCGTGCAGCGAGGCCCGCTCGCGCTCACGCCGCTCCTCGTTGGCGTCGCGCGCCGGCATCGGCACACCGGCCATGTCGGCGATGCGCTCGACGGCCTCGGGAAAGCTCATGCCGTCGAGTTCGGTCAGGAATTTGAAATGATCGCCCGAAACACCGCAGCCGAAGCAGTGATAGCGGCCCTTCTTGTCCTCGCAGTGAAAGCTCGGCGACTTTTCACCGTGAAACGGACAGCACGCCCAGAAATCGCCACGCGACGCGTTGGTCTTCTTCCTTTCCCACGACACGCGCATACCGATCACGGACGAAATCGGCACGCGATCGCGTATCTCGTCAAGGAATGAGGGCGGGAAGCGCATTTTTCGGTTCTCTCTTCACGCCATATAAGCATGATCTGCCAGGCCGACGACAACCAAGTTCGGACATACCCGCTTTTCACAGGTTGTTTTGATCGAATTACAATTGTATATACACACTGAGGCGCATGACGTGCCGATGGAATGAATAATCGGCCTCAACTCGCGGAGACTTCGTGCACCGCATCGAGACGTTGGAATTCAGCGGGTTCGAATGGAACCTCGGCAAAGAGCAAAGCAACATTCAAAAGCACGGTATCGATTTCGACGAAGCGGCGATCGCATTGTCGCAACCACACATCGAAGTTCGGTCCGACAGAGATGGAGAAGTCCGCACGCTGGCGATATGCCCCGCTTCCGGCCGAGTAATCGCCGTCATCTATACAATGCGGGGCGAAAAATGCCGGATCATATCTGCCAGAGCGGCCAGGAAAGATGAGCAAAGAGCATACCGTCACTACTTCCCTTGAGGAGGCGCTGGAGCGGACAAAGCGTCAAGGCACGCGCTCCGATTGGGCGCGCGTCGATGCGATGACCGATGAAGAGATCGAAGCACAGATGCGCGACGATCCTGACTGGGCCGATTTCGTCGATATCGACTGGTCGCAGGCAACCCTTGTCTATCCGCAGCCGAAGCAAGCCGTCTCCATTCGCCTCGATTCCGATGTCCTCGATTTCTTCAAGGCCACTGGCAAGGGTTATCAGACGCGCATCAATGCGGTGCTGCGCCATTTCATGCGCGAGACATTAAAGAACAAGAAAGCCGGTTGAACGGGCCAACCGCTTCATTTCCGACACTTTGCGTCGGCAGGAAACGGCCCATGACCATGGACGAAAAATATTATCCGGCTAAACTAATGCCGGACAGATCATGACTTCGATTCGCATCACAGACTGCCTTTCAAGGCGCCTCGCGCAGGCGCCGGTGGTTGCTTGCGCTGAAAGTGCGCGCCCATGAGCGGATCGGTCGTCCTTCTCCATCTCGCCGGCGCGGTTGCGCTGATGCTGTTTGCCACCCGCATGGTGAAAACCGGTGTCGAGCGCGCTTATGGCGACGTTCTGCGCCATCGCCTGCGCGCCACCATGCGCAATCCGATCATGGCGGTTCTGGCCGGCACCGGGCTGGCGATCGCGCTGCAAAGCTCCACTGCCGTCACCCTGCTGGTCAGTTCCTTCGCCGGGTCCGGCATCGTTTCGGGTGCGGCCGGCCAGCTTGCCGTGCGCGGTGCCGAAATCGGTTCGGCGCTGGTGGTCAAGCTGCTGACCTTCGATCTCACGCTGCTGGTGCCGCTGTGCCTGGTCGCCGGAACCGTCATGTTCATGGCCACCGAACGGCGCGACTGGCGTCAGATCGGCCGCATACTGGTCGGCATCGGCCTCTTGATCCTCTCGCTGGAGATGATCGGCCAGGCATCCGAGCCCCTGCGCGAGAGCCGCCTCCTGCCAGTCATCGTCAATTATTTCTCCACAGACCTGATCACGGCCTTTCTTCTCGCCGGGCTCGTCACCTGGCTGTTCCAGTCAAGCATCGCAGCCGTGCTTTTGATGGCGACGCTGGCTGGCCGCGGTTTCATCACGCCGGAACTCGGCGTGGCGCTGGTGCTGGGCGTCAACCTCGGCTCGTCGCTCATCGCACCGCTGCTCACCCGCACGGCCGAGCCCGCCATCCGCGTCGTGCCCATCGGCAACCTGTTGATGCGCGGCATGGGCTCGGTGGTCATGCTCATCCTGTTCATGATGTTCAAGCCGTCGGTTTCGTTCCTGGGTGCTACCGCACCCGACCAGATCGTCAACGCGCATATCCTCTTCAACGTCATCATCCTGATTGCCGGCATTCCGCTCGCCGGCCTCGTTTACAAGGCGTCGGAGCGCATTGTGGCGCTCGGCACCCCGCCGGAATCGGCGGAGTCGCTTGCCACGGTCGAACTCAGCGCACTCAACGAAGCCGCCCTCGATACGCCGAGCCAGGCGCTCGCCAACGCCACGCGCGAGGTGGTGCGTGTCTGCGAAACCGTCGAGATCATGCTGAAGCGCATCATCGAGCTTTACGAGAAGGCCGACCCAGACAAGATCAGGGCGCTTGCCGCATTGGACGATCGCGTCGACCGCAAGCACGCGGCGATAAAGCTCTACCTCGCCAAGGCGACGGCACGGCAGATGACAGAGGACGAGGCGTTGCGCTGCCAGGAACTGATCGGCGCCTGCGTCAAGCTGGAGCAGGTCGGCGACATCATCGTGCGCAACATGCTTGTCCATGTGCAGAAGAAGTTCGACCGCGGGCTGGAGTTCACCGACGAGGGCTGGCGTGAACTCACCGCCTTCCACGCCTCGGTGCTGGCCAATGCCCGGCTTGCCTTCAATGTGCTGATATCGCGCGACGCCACCACCGCGCGCCAGCTCGTACAGGAAAAGGACCGGCTGCGCGATTTCGAGAAGGAAACCAGCAACAGCCATTTCGTGCGCCTGCGCGACGGCACCGCCAAGAGCGTCGAGACCAGCTCCATCCACCTCGACACCATCCGCGACCTCAAGCAGATCAACTCACTGCTGGCGTCGATGGTCTATCCGGTTCTGGAGGAACAGGGGTTGCTGAGCGGGTCACGGCTTAAGACTGGGTGATACCTTCCCTTCAAGGGAAGGCAATTGCATATGGCACAGCAGACCCCCACTCCGTCACGCTTCGCGTGACACCTCTCCCCCTCAAAAGGGGAGAGGAAAGGAGCCAGCCTTGCGGACGGCGTTTCCTCTCCCCCGTCGATCGGGGGAGAGGTGGCTCGGCGAAGCCGAGACGGAGTGGGGGTCGAATTCCAGATGCGATTGTCCTAGGTCCGAGCCCCCCTCACAACGCGATCCGGAACCGCAAACTCTCCTCGCCGCCATAGGCGGCATCCTCGAAGAAGCGCTCCACCAGCACGCCACCATTAGCCGTGATGACCTTCTGAGACGGCAGATTGTCCGGCTTGGCGGTGATCTCGACATAGTCGAGCCCGAGCGCCCGCGCTTGTGGCAGAAGCAGCGCCAAAGCCTGCGTGGCATAGCCGCGCTGCCGTCTCCACGGCACGACCGCATAGCCGATATGGCCAAGCACATGCGGCGGCAGTGCCGAGGTGCCCTGCTGCCAGCGAAATCCGATGGAGCCAGCCAACTCGCCATCCCACATCCAGCGGCGATAGCCCGGCAGGCGCGGCACCTGCTTGCCATCGGGCAATGTAATCGGCCCGCCTTTCGCCTCAGGATCGTCCAGGCTTGCCACGAAGGCAGCGGCATCGCGGTCGATCGCATCCAGCTGCGCGCGAATGGTTGCTGCCGGGCTCACATTGTCAGGCGACCAGCCGCGCTCCAGCGCCTGCACATAGGTGGGCAGATATTCGAGCGACGGCTTTACGAGCTCGATGGTCATGGAATGCACTCTGTCAGATCCGAAGACGCGGCACGTACGCCCCGCATTTCAGCCGGTCAATGCGTCGTCTGCATCTGATCCAGCGCCGGCTGTCCGCGCATGTTGACGATCGGATCGGCTTGTGCCGACGGCGGCTCCAACCCCGTGGCCACGACAGACACCTTGAACTGTCCCTTGAGCGTTTCGTCGAAGATGGCGCCGACGATGATATCGGCCTCGTCGCCCGCTTCTTCGCGGATGCGGGTAGCGGCCTCATCCACCTCGAACAGAGTCATGTCCAGGCCGCCCGAAATCGACACCAGAACGCCCCTTGCGCCCTTCATCGAGTTCTCGTCGAGCAGCGGGTTGGCGATGGAGGCTTCGGCAGCCTTTCTGGCCCGGCCCTCGCCGGTGCCGACGCCCGTGCCCATCATCGCGCGGCCCATGTCCTTCATGACGGTTTTCACGTCGGCGAAGTCGAGATTGATCAGGCCTTCCTTGACGATGAGATTGGTTATGCAGCTCACGCCTGAATAAAGAACGCGGTCCGCGATGCCGAAGGCATCCTCAAAACTGGTCTTTTCGGTGGCGATCCTGAACAGGTTCTGGTTCGGAATGACGATGACCGTGTCGGCGGCCTGGCGCAGAAGCTCGATGCCGCGATCGGCCATCTGCATGCGGCGCTTGCCCTCGAAGGTGAATGGCTTGGTCACGACAGCGACAGTCAGGATGCCGGCGTCGCGCGCTGCCTTGGCGATCACATGCGCCGCACCGGTTCCGGTGCCACCGCCCATGCCGGCCGTGACGAAGCACATATGCGTGCCGGCAAGGTGGTCCATGATCTCGTCGATGGATTCTTCAGCCGCCGCCTGGCCGATCTCGGGCAGCGATCCAGCCCCCAGACCCTCGGTCACCAGCGCGCCCAACTGGATCAGCCGCGGCGCCTTCGACATGGTCAGCGCCTGCGCGTCGGTGTTGGCCGCGATGAAGTCCGTGCCCTCCAGGCCCTCGGCGATCATGTTGTTGACGGCATTGCCACCGCCACCGCCGACGCCAATGACCGTCAGCTTCGGCCGCATTTCCGAGATTTCCGGTTTCTTGGAGGTGCTCATATTGTCATTTCCTCTGCAGCGCCCCTGCCCCGAATCGGATCAACTGTAGGGAATCAGATACCGGGGGGTGGTGCAAGGCATTGAGCCGGAACGGACGGCTTAACAGGCCTTTCTTCACAGATCAGCCTGACTCTTCAGGTTGAAAAGCCAGGCTGATATCGACCGGTGCGAGAGGACAGTCCCCAATCGCCGCCTATTGCAGCATCGTCTTCACGATGCCGCTGGCCTTGGAGAAGTCCATCTTGCCGGCATATTTGTCCTTCAGCGCGTTCATGCAACGGCCCATGTCGCGCAGGCCCTCGGCGCCGACCTCATCGATCACCGCCTGACATGCCTGCTTCACATCCTCGTCGCCGAGCTGCTTGGGCATGAAGTCGCGAATGATCTCGATCTCGTCGCGCTCCTGTGCGGCAAGCTCCAGCCGGTTACCTTCCTCGAAGGCCTTGGCGGACTCCTCGCGCTGCTTCACCATCTTGGCCAGGATCAGCATTATCTCCTCGTCGCTCACCGGGTCCTTGCCGATGCCGCGATGGGCGATGTCGCGATCCTGGATCGCGGCATTGATCAGCCGCAGCGTCGAGGTGCGGCGCTTGTCCTGCGCTTTCAGCGCGGTCTTGAGGGCCTGGGCGATGATCTCGCGCATGGCGGTAACTCCTTAATGGGCAGCGAACAATAGACCATGTTCCCGAAACGGGGGAACCGGTTTTCGGCGGCTCGACGGCAGTTCGAAGCCGCATCCCGATTCCATGGGATGCGTGCAGCCTCTAATGCCGCCGAACGAACAAAGCAAACCAATGCATGCAGTTAAATCCCTGATATCGTTAGGGAAAATATTTAACCGCAATCGTTTGCGCGCTCATTGACCGCGTCAACACCTTCGCCTATTGTCCGCGCCTTGCATGGACTAGTTTTTGGGTGTGCACGGGGGTTTGCGATTGTCGCGGCAGCCCGTGCTTTTCGTTGCGCCATATGGCCCTTCGCGGGCCATCTTGCAAGGGCGCGGCACTGCCTCCGCCCGCTGACGATGCCCATCGAGATGAACGATACACGGAGTAGCTGACATGGCCGCGACCACCGCCCCCTGGGCAACCGAAGTGCCGACCGCAGTGCTGGTTCTGGCCGACGGGACGGTCATCGAGGGCCGCGGCCTTGGCGCGACGGGTTCGGCGGTGGCTGAAGTCTGCTTCAACACCGCGCTCACCGGCTACCAGGAAATCCTCACCGACCCGTCCTATGCCGGCCAGATCGTCACCTTCACCTTCCCGCATATCGGCAATATCGGCACCAACAACGAGGACATCGAAGACTTGAACCCCGCCGCGCGCAACGGCGCTGTCGGCGCGGTGTTCAAGGCTGATGTCACCAACCCGTCGAGCTACCGTGCAGCCGGCGATCTCGACGCGTGGCTGAAGAAGCGCGGCATCGTCGCCATGTCCGGCATCGACACCCGCGCGCTCACCGCCCTCATCCGCGAAAAGGGCTCGCCCAACGCGATCATCGCCCATGCGCCGGACGGCAAGTTCGATCTCCCCGACCTGAAGGCCCGCGCAGCCGCCTGGTCCGGCCTCGTCGGCCTCGACCTCGCCAAGGAAGTCACCTCCGGCCAGTCCTCGGTCTGGCGCGAGACGCCCTGGGTCTGGAACGAAGGCTACGCCGAGCAGGATGCCCCGACCATGCACGTCGTCGCCATCGACTACGGCGTGAAGCGCAACATCCTGCGGCTGCTCGCCGGCCTCGGCGCGAAAGTCACCGTCGTGCCGGCCAAGACCGGCGCCGACGAAATCCTCGCCATGAAGCCGGACGGCATCTTCCTGTCCAACGGCCCCGGCGACCCCGCCGCCACCGGCGAATATTCCGTGCCGGTCATCAAGGACCTGCTCAAGACCGAAATCCCTGTCTTCGGCATCTGCCTCGGCCACCAGATGCTGGCGCTGGCGCTCGGCGGCAAGACCGAGAAGATGCACCAGGGCCATCACGGCGCCAACCACCCGGTCAAGGATCACACCACCGGCAAGGTCGAGATCGTGTCGATGAACCACGGCTTCGCGGTCGACGCGAAATCGCTGCCGGAAGGCGTTGAAGAGACTCACGTTTCGCTGTTCGACGGCTCGAACTGCGGCATAGCGCTCAAGGGCCGCCCTGTGTTCTCGGTCCAGCATCACCCCGAAGCCTCGCCCGGCCCGCAGGATTCGCACTATCTGTTCCGCCGCTTCGTCAACCTCATCCGCGAGCGCAAGGGCGAACCGGCGTTGGCCGAGCGCTGATGTCGAGCGATATTATCGCTTGATTATTTGCGATAATATCGCTATATTGCATTTATGAAGACAATCGTGCTGACCGCCTCGGCGGCGCGGGATTTGGATAATCTTCCCGATGAGGCGCGCCGGCAGGTTTCGGACGGCCTGATCGACTATGCCGTAAATGGCCGCGGCGATGTAAAGCGTCTTGGCGGCCGGAACGGCCATCGGCTGAGAATTGGCCGTTACCGTGTCCTCTTCGATGAAGACCAGACGACCATCCTGGCGATCTATATCGGCAAGCGCGAAACCACCACATACCGCCGGAACTGATACAGGAGACGGCAAAATGAACGCACCTCAAATCATCAAGACCCCTGGCGGCGAAGAATTGGTTGTCCTTCCCAAGGCCGACTACGACGCTCTTCTGCGCGCTGCCGACGAAGCGGCGGAAGATGCAGCCGACGCCGCGATCTACGACGCCCGCAAGGCCGAACTGTCAGGCACGGAACCGTTTCCAGCCGAGCTTTCGATGGCAATATTGCGCGGTGATAGCCGCTTGAAGGCATTGCGCAAGTGGCGCGGGCTGACCCAAAGCGATCTCGCCGACAAGGCCGGCCTTACTCAAGGCTTTCTTTCCGACCTTGAGGGACGCCGCCGTACCGCATCAGACGATACCGCGGCCAGACTTGCCGCCGCCCTCGCTGTGCCGGCAGCCTGGATCGAGGGGTAGCATCAGGCCTGCAAAGCATGCAGCCACTGGCTTTTTGCCGCAGGACGCCTATGTCACAGGGGTAGAAGGCGCAGGCAGGCTTATATCTCAGGCAGATCATGAGGTCCGCCATGGAAAGCACCAGCTTTACCCCCACCACCAACCCGGCCAAGACGGGTATTCTCGGGCTTTGTCCGCGCTGCCAGAAAGGTCATCTGTTTCAGGGCTTCGTAAAGCTTGCACCACGCTGCGAAGTCTGCGGCCTTGATTATTCCTTTGCCGATCCGGCCGATGGCCCGGCCTTCTTCTCGATGACGATCGTCGCGGTGCCCGCCCTTCTCTTCGCGCTCTGGCTGCAGCTGACCTATGAGCCGCCGATCTGGGTTCATCTGCTGACCACCCTGCCTCTGACCCTTCTCGCCTGCACCGCGCTGTTGCGGCCGCTGAAAGGCTGGCTCGTCTGCTCGCAGTTCTTCCACAAGGCCGAGGAAGGATCGATCGACCGCGAATGGCACGCCAAGGCAGTGCGCGACCGCGACGCCGGCAAGGTTTGAATCAAAAAGCCCGCCCCGGCTTGGCCGGAACGGGCTTCGTAAGAATTATAACGCTCCGTTCAGACCGGATTGTTGAACGTGTCGCAATCCGCGAGCTTGCCGCTCTGGAAGCCCCGCTTGAACCAGGTCACGCGTTGTGCGGAGGTGCCATGGTTGAAGCTTTCCGGCACGACATAGCCTTGCGTCTTGCGCTGCAGTGTATCGTCGCCGATCTGCTGGGCGGCATTCAGCGCTTCTTCAAGGTCGCCCTGCTCGAGCAGACCTTTCTGCGCAGTGAAGTGACCCCAGATTCCGGCAAAGCAGTCGGCCTGCAGTTCGACGCGTGTCGACATCTGGTTGGCCTGCGCCTCACCCATCTGTTGGCGCATCTGATTGAACTTCGGCAGGATGCCGGTCAGGTTCTGTACGTGATGGCCGACCTCATGCGCCAGCACATAGGCTTGCGCGAAATCGCCCGAAGCGCCGAACTGGCGATCGAGCTGGTCGTAGAAGGCCAGGTCGATATAGACCTTGCGATCGCCGGGGCAGTAGAACGGGCCGGAAGCAGCCGAAGCAAAACCGCAGGCCGAACGCGTCTGGCCCGAAAACAGCACCATCGTCGGATCTTCGTATTTCAGGCCCTCGGCCTGGAAGATGCCGCTCCAGACGTCTTCTGTTTCAGCGAGCACGGTGGAGACGAACTGCTTCATCTCATCATTGGATTTCGGTTCGGTCTGGCTGATCTGGCCGCCGCCACCGGGGATAGCACCATCGCCGCCGGCCAATATCGCCATCGGGTCGATGCCGCAGGCCTTCAGCGCGAAGAAGAGTACCACCAGGATGATGATGCCCGAAAGTCCGCCGCCGCCTGTTGCGCCGCCGATCGGGATGCGAAAGCCGCCGCCGCGTCCAAGCCCGCCACCGCCGAAGCCGCCGCCCTGGCCGCGCTCGTCCTCAACATTCTCACTCTGCCGACGACCTTTCCAAAGCATGCCAACCTCTTCCCTGTTTCGCCGCGCCCATGCATGCCCGCTGCTGCGAGCTGACCTAAACAGACAATTACTCCAACGGTTGCATCAAGTCACAAGAAATTTGGAACGCAGGCACAAGCCCGATAGGCGCAACTCGGAGCGATCTTCGTTTTCAAGCAGATGAAAAAGGAGTAGCTTCAATGCGATAAACCCAGCCGGCTTTCAGGCGAGGTCAAATATGACCACCGAGGAGGACGTTGCGAGGCACTACAGCCACGGCGCGCTTGAACGCGCGATCCTCGACGCGCTGAAGACAGCCGGAAAGGATGTTGACCGCCTCGACCCCGCAGACCTTTCCGGCGCCGACGAGTTCCACCTCGGCTGGCTCGCTGCCACCATCGATCTGGCCAACGACCTTGCCATTTCGCCGGGCATGAAACTGCTCGATGTCGGTGCCGGCATCGGTGGACCGGCGCGCTATTTTGCCGAGCATCACGGCTGCACCGTCGTCGGCGTCGATGTCACGGACGAGTATGTCAGCGTCGCGACCTCGCTCACCGGGCGCTGCGGGCTCGCCGATCTGGTGTCGTTCCGGCAGGCGAGCGCCCTTTCCCTGCCCTTCGAAGACGCCAGCTTCGACCGCGCCACCCTTATCCACGTCGGCATGAACATCGGCGACAAGGCCGGCGCGTTCCGCGAGGTCCATCGCATTCTCAAGAAGGGCGGCGTATTCGGCGTCTACGACATCATGAATGTCAGCGGCGAAGACCTGCCCTACCCGATGCCCTGGGCCGACACGCTGGAAACCAGCTTCGTCGAGGCACCCGCCACCTACCGCAATCTCCTGACCAAAGCCGGTCTTATGATCGTGACCGAAAAGAACCGGCGTCAGATGGCCCTGACGCTCGGTCGCGAAATGCGCGAAAACGCCGCCAAAAATGGCGCCCCTCCACTCAGCCTGCATACGCTGATGGGCCCCGCGACACCGCAGCGGCTGGGCAATGTCATGGCAGCCCTTGCCGCTGGCTCGATCGCGCCAATCCAGATGCTGGCCCGCAATATCTGATGGCGTTAGTCTCCATAAGACGCCCGCGGAACTTCGCCCTCTCTCAAGCCGTTGAACACAGTAAGTTTGTCAGGAGGAGTTGACCCAATGCCATATGTCGATGGTTTCATTCTCGCCGTGCCGACCGAGAAGCTGGAGGACTATAAGCAGATGGCGCAGACGGCCGGCGAGATCTGGAAGGATCACGGTGCTCTTTCCTTCGTCGAGACGGTAGCCGACGATGTGCCCTATGGCGAAGTCACGTCCTTCCCGCGCGCAGTGTTGCAGAAGGAAGGCGAAACGATCGTTTTCTCCTGGATCACCTACGAATCGCGCGAAGCCCGCGACGAGATCAACAAGAAGGTGATGGCCGACCCCCGCCTCAAGATCGACGATCCGCACTCGATGCCCTTCGACGGCAAACGCATGATCTATGGCGGGTTCAAGACGCTGATCGAGCTCTAGCGAACCGTTCGCCACCCAAGGACCAGACCACCTACTTCTGCTTTGTTCCGGCGCTCTTTCCATCCGAACTGCGTGAGCGCTCTTCGAAGCGCTTTTCGCCCTTCTTCAGGTCGCTGCCGGTCTTTGCCTCCACCTTGCGTTCTTCCTTGGCAGTGGCCTGCTTGAGGCCCTTGGCGGCGGCCTTGCCCTTTGCGGTCGGTGCTTCCTTGACGCCCATGATTTTTCCTCCACGCTGAGGCCGGAACATTCCGGCTAGCACCAACGCGCCATCCTCGCCGTCGTTCCGAGGAGCTATTGCGTATGAAAAGACCCCCACCCCTAACCCCTCCCCACAAGGGGGAGAGGAATCCGCTGGCATACTCTCAAGGTGCCGATCAACGATGGTTTCGTGCGGCATGGCCGCCCGCAAAGTCCCCCTCCCCCTTGTGGGGAGGGGTTAGGGGTGGGGGTAGAACACCGCTCAAGTCCGTCAGAGTACCCATATGCGATAGATCCGCCGTCGTTCCGGGCAATTGCAGTACCTTCCGCACCATTGCCTAAGCACGTTCTGCACTGCGTCAAAATATTCCGACACCACCACTTGCGCTTGTGATGTTTTCAAGCCATTTTGAGAATGATTTGCAATTGCAAGAATTCTCAGCCATAGAGCCAGGAATGGATTTCAAGCCCCGCACGATGGAAGACCTCGGCTGGCGCCAGCCGCGCGGTGAGGCATCCCTTTCGGACGTCCATCGCTCCATCGCCGTCAGAACCAGCGGTCCAGGCTGGCGCAGGGCGATCTCCTTCGTCGGCCCCGGATATCTCGTTGCCGTCGGCTACATGGACCCCGGCAACTGGGCGACCTCGCTCGCCGGCGGCTCGAAGTTCGGCTACGCCCTGCTCACGGTCGCACTCGTCTCCAACATCATGGCGATCGTGCTGCAGGCGCTCTGCGCGCGGCTCGCCATCGGCTCGGGCCGCGATCTCGCCCAGGCCTGCCGCGACGCCTACGGCAAGCCGGTCGCCTATGTACTGTGGTTCATGGCCGAGATCGCCATCGTCGCCACCGACATTGCCGAAGTCATCGGCACGGCCATCGGCCTCAACCTGATCTTCGGCATTCCGCTGGAAATCGGCGTGCTCATCACCGCACTCGACGTCTTCCTCATCCTCTATCTCCAGAAACTCGGCTTCCGCTGGGTCGAAGCGCTCATCATCACGCTGCTCGGCGTCATCGCCGCCTGTTTCGCCGTGCAGATCGCGCTGGCCGATCCCGACTGGGGCGGCGTCATACGGGGCTTCGCCCCCACAACCGAGATCGTGACGAATCCCGAGATGCTCTATCTCGCTCTCGGCATCCTTGGCGCCACCGTCATGCCGCACAATCTCTATCTGCATTCCGGCATCGTCCAGACCCGCGCCTATGGCGACACCGTGCCGGAAAAGCGCCAGGCGTTGAAATACGCCACCATCGATTCCACGGTCGCGCTGATGTTTGCGCTGCTCATCAACGCCGCGATCCTGATCCTGGCGGCTGCAACCTTCAACAAGGCCGGCCAGACCGACATCGTCGAGATCGGCCAGGCGCATTCCCTGCTCGCGCCGCTGCTGGGTCTCGCCATCGCGCCGACCCTGTTCGGCATCGCGCTGATCTGCTGCGGCATCAACTCGACGGTGACGGCGACGCTTGCCGGCCAGATCGTCATGGAGGGTTTTCTCCACATCAAGCTGCCGCCATGGCTGCGCCGCCTCATCACGCGGGCCATCGCCATCATCCCCGCGGCCGGCGTCACCATCTGGTACGGCGACAGCGGTACGGCGAAACTGCTGATCCTCACCCAGGTCGTGCTCAGCCTGCAGCTTTCCTTTGCCGTATTCCCACTGGTTATGTTCACCGCAAACAAGGCCAAGATGGGCGCGCTCGTAGCGCCGCGTTACCTCACCGCCTTCGCCATGCTGATTGCGGTCGTCATCGCGCTGCTGAACATAAAGCTGCTGTTCGATTTCGTTCTCGGCTGAAGCCACTGACATTCCCGATTGCGGCAGTTAAAAGATTGCCGGCATCTGGAGTCGGTTCATGAAAATAGCAGTCATCGCAGACATTCACGGCAACGTCGCAGCACTCAACGCCGTGCTTGACGATCTTAAGCGCCGCGGCGGTGCCGACCTGACCGTCAATCTCGGCGATTGCGTTTCAGGCCCGCTATGGCCGCGTGAGACTTTTGAGCGTCTCGAAAAGCTCGGCGCACCGACCGTGCGCGGCAATCATGACCGCCGCGTCGCCGAGGAGGTTTCGGACGACATGTGGCCCTCCGACCGTTTCGCCCATGAACAGCTGACGCCGCCACAGCGCGACACACTCGCCGCCCTGCCCCTCCAGCTGGAGATCGCGCCTTCGGTGCTCGCATTCCACGCAAGGCCCGATCATGACGAGCGCTATCTTGCCGACGCCATCGTCGACGGCCATCTCGTGCGGGCGCCGCTCGCGGCGATCGAGAAAAGGCTTGGCCGCCTCGATCCCGCCTACAGGCTACTGCTCTGCGGCCACAGCCATCGCCCCGAACTTGTGCGGCTTTCGGACGGCCGAATGATCTTCAATCCCGGAAGCGTCGGCGAGCCCGCTTATTTCGACGACACCGAACCGGCGCACGCTTCGCAACAAGGTTCGCCGCACGCGCGCTATGGCATGGTCGAGATCGACGCCGATGGCACGATGCACTTCGAGTTCTTTGCCGTGACCTATGATTGGGAAAGTGCGGCCCGGCAGGCCGAGCAAGCGGGACGACTGGAATGGGCCTATGCTCTTCGCACAGGCTTCATGCAGGCCTGATTCTCGCTATTCCGCCGGCGTAGCAGTCGTCGCAACAAAGCGGCGATGCGAGCGCAGCCCGGCATAAAGCACCGCAAGTGCTGCCACCGGGAAGATGGCAGCGACGTAGCCGAGATCGGCCGGGGCGGCATATTCCAGAACTCTGCCGCCAAGCGCCGTGCCTGCCGCGATGCCGAGATACAGCGCCGAGGCGTTGAGCGAGAGCGTCAGATGGGCAACCTCGGGCGCATAGCCGACGATGCGGCTTGCCTGCGCCGGCGGGAATGCCCAGCCGATGATGCCCCAGGGCAGCATGATGCCGATCAGCAGTGGCCCGGCCAGGTGGTGCGGCAGGAGATGCAGGCCGAACGCTATGGCCAGCGCAATCGCCACCGAAGCCACGAGTGAACCCACGACCATCCGCGTCGCGCCGATGCGATCGGCAAGATAGCCGCTGGACAGATTGCCGATCACTGCACCGACGCCGAAGGCAAGCAGAAGGCCAGGCAATGACAGCTTTGACAGCCCTGCCCCATCTATCGCCAGCGGCGCTAGGTAGGAGATGATCATGAAACCGCCGGCGAGGTACAGAAAGGTCACCACCAGCGATGGTGCGATACCGGCCCGGCCGATGATGCTGAAGCGCTCGCCAAGCGTCAGCTTTGTTCCCGACAGCCCGCGCGGCAGGCGGAACCACAGTACGGTCGCACAAGCCAGCGCCAGCACCGAAATCGCACCGAATGTGCCGCGCCAGCCCCAAACCGCAGCAATCAGCGCGCCCAGTGGCGCGCCCAGCGCCACCGCGAAAGTCGTGCCGCCCACCACCACGGAAATCGCCAGGGCGCGATGCTCCGGCCCGGCCAATGAGACTGCGGTCGCCTGCGCAGTGGCGGCAAACAGGCCGCTGGCCATGCCCATGACGATCTGCGCAAGCAGCAATGTCGTGAACGATACGCTGGTCGCCGCAATCGCGTTGCCGGCCACGAAGGTCAGCATCGCGGCCGTCAGCACGCGCCGCCTGTCGGCAGCGCCCGCAAGTGCCGAAAGCAGCGGCGCCCCGATGGCATAGGAAAGCGAGAAGACGGTGATGAGATAGCCGGCCTTTGGAATGGTGGTGTGCGTGTCGGCTGCGATGAACGGCAGCAGGCTCGAAAACACGAAGCCGACCGTGCTCATGGTGAAGGAGCCGACCGCCAGCCAGATAAGACGCTTGTCCATAGGACCGATCCTTAGTTCAAAAGTTATTGAACTATTGAACTTGATTGCCCGCCATGTCAATGTGGTCGCACATGCTTCCTGTCAGCCTGATGTCAGGAGGGCGGACAAAGCATTGAACCGGAACGCCTGCGCAGCTAGTTTTCAGCCATGACCTTGCCCCATCCCACCGCCGACCAGATTTCACTGCCGAATGTGCTGGCCGTGCTCGGCGACCAGACGCGCCTCGCCATCATCGGCTATCTCGCGCTGCGCGAAGGCCAGCCGACCATCTGCATGCAGTTCACCGATTTCGGCTCCAAGACCAACATCAGCTACCACCTCGCCAAACTGCGCGAAGCCGGCGTCACCCGCACCGAAGCCGTCGGCACCACCCGCCTTATCACGCTGCGCCGCGACGACCTCAACGCCCGCTTCCCCGGCCTGCTCGATTCGATCATTACGGCAGCGGTCAGCCTTCCGATGGTGCAGAAGATCGCCGAAGCCCAGGATGCAGCGCTGGCGCTCGAGCAGGGCTGAGCAGCGCGCCAACTCCCCCTCTCCGTCTCGGCTTCGCCGAGCCACCCGCAAGCGGGGCGAGGAACCTAGATTCTGCGAGGCAGCCACATTTCAGGACTTGGGTTCCTCGCCCCATGAAATGGGGAGAGGTGGCTCGGCGAAGCCGAGACGGAGAGGGGGACAGCCCCGATCCAACCGCCTATTTCCCTTATGTATTAAGCTCCCGCAAGATGTTCCGCGCGCATCAGAATGCGTCGCGATTCAGGTCGCGTTACTACTTGGCCTCAGGCGACTGGAAATGGCGGCGGTTTCCCAGTAACAGCGTGACATGAAAACTTTTCAGACTGCCTTACTGGCCGCACTCATATCCACATCTTCCGTCGTCACGGCACACGCCTATACCGATGAGGATTCTTACGTGGCAGTGAGCAACACCGCGATGAGCGTGACCGGCGACATTCAGTTCGATGACTTCAGCATTACCTTTGAGAACGGCAAAACGCTGAGCTTCTCAGGCCTCGTAAGCGACACCTTCGTCGTTGATGGCGAGGAAATTCCTGCATCTGTCTATCAAGTCAGTCGCCCGGGCGACCCGGTACTCGAAAACGGCAACCGCCTATGCGGATCCGGCGCAGTCACCTACATCGCAAATTGGGATGATGGCGGCCGCTCTCTCATAGCCGTCTTTACAGGCGACGAAGCCCCTTCGAGCAATGAAGAAATGTGCGCCTCCTATACCTACGAGCAGTAAGGCCCGCGGCATCGCCGAAGCGCAGGATGCGGCGCTGGCGGTGGAGCACGGCTGAACGCCACGCCAAGTTCCCCTCTCCGTCTCGGCTTCGCCGAGCCACCTCTCCCCGCAAGCGGGGCGAGGAACCCAAGTTTTGCTTGGCCCTGCATGTCAGGATTTAGGTTCCTCTCCCCCGCAAAGCGGGGGAGAGGTGGCTCGGCGAAGCCGAGACGGAGAGGGGGTAAAGCCCCTGCCCAACCGCCTTGCTTCCCCTTGCATGGCTGCCTTGCCGAAACGCCGCAAAGATTCACGTATTTTCGGGGTTACAACCGCCCAATCATTTGCCTATAAGGCGCCCTTAGCCTGACAACAGACTCTGATGCGCACCGGCCGGGCATTCCCGCGCCGGTCTTTTGCGCAGAGCGACCACGAACGGACCGAGCCACCATGCCAAAACGCACCGACATCAAGTCCATCCTGATCATCGGCGCAGGTCCCATCGTTATCGGACAGGCATGCGAGTTCGATTACTCCGGCACCCAGGCCTGCAAGGCGCTGAAGGAGGAAGGTTTTCGCGTCATCCTGGTCAACTCCAACCCGGCCACCATCATGACCGACCCGGAGCTGGCCGACGCCACCTATATCGAGCCGATCACCCCGGAAGTCGTCGCAAAGATCATCGCCAAGGAGCGTCCCGACGCGCTGCTGCCAACCATGGGCGGCCAGACCGCGCTCAACACGGCTCTGTCGCTGCGCCGCATGGGCGTGCTCGACCGCTACAATGTCGAGATGATTGGCGCCGATGCCCACGCCATCGACAAGGCCGAGGACCGCTCGCTGTTCCGCGAGGCGATGGCCAAGATCGGGCTCGAGACGCCAAAGTCGATGCTGGCCAACGCTTCCGACGTCAAGGACGCCGACCGCAAGAAGCACGAGGCCGAGCGCGCTGCCGTCAAAGCCGCCAATCCCGCCGATCTCGACGCAGCCCTCGACGCGCTCGAAACCGCCTGGAACCTCGGCGAAGGCGACCGCAAGCAGCGCTACATCAATCACGCCATGGCGATCGCTGCCCAGGCGCTCGACCATGTCGGCCTGCCGGCCATCATCCGCCCCTCCTTCACCATGGGCGGCACCGGCGGCGGCATCGCCTACAACCGCACCGAATTCTTCGACATCATCGGCTCGGGCCTCGATGCCTCCCCCACCACCGAAGTCCTCATCGAGGAATCGGTGCTCGGCTGGAAGGAATACGAGATGGAGGTGGTTCGCGACAAAGCGGACAACTGCATCATCATCTGCTCCATCGAGAACCTCGACCCGATGGGCGTCCACACCGGCGATTCGATCACCGTCGCCCCGGCGCTTACGCTCACCGACAAAGAATACCAGATCATGCGCAACGCCTCGATCGCGGTGCTGCGCGAGATCGGCGTCGAGACCGGCGGTTCCAACGTGCAATTCGCCGTCAACCCGGCCGACGGCCGCCTCGTCGTCATCGAGATGAACCCGCGCGTCTCGCGCTCGTCTGCACTTGCCTCCAAGGCCACCGGCTTCCCCATCGCCAAGATCGCGGCCAAGCTCGCCGTCGGCTACACGCTGGACGAGCTTGAGAACGACATCACCGGCGGCGCGACGCCGGCCTCATTCGAGCCGTCCATCGACTACGTCGTCACCAAGATTCCGCGCTTTGCCTTCGAAAAGTTCCCTGGCGCCGAGCCGACGCTGACCACCGCCATGAAGTCGGTCGGCGAGGTCATGGCCATCGGCCGCACCTTCCAGGAATCGCTGCAGAAGGCGCTGCGCGGCCTCGAAACCGGCCTCACCGGCCTCGACGAGATCGAAATCCCCGGCCTTGCGCACGGCGAGGACAAGAACGCCATCCGTGCGGCGCTGGGCACGCCGACGCCCGACCGGTTGCGCATGGTCGCCCAGGCGCTGCGCATGGGCACCTCGCTGGAAGACGTGCACGCAATGTGCAAGATCGACCCGTGGTTCCTCGAGCAGATCGCCGGCATCATCGACATGGAAGCGCGCATCCGCGAGCACGGCCTGCCGGAAGACGCCGCCAATCTGCGCATGCTGAAGTCGATGGGCTTCTCCGACGCCCGCCTCGCCTCGCTGGTGAAGAAAGAGGCGCAGGACGTGCAGAAGCAGCGCCAGAAGCTCGGCGTTCACCCGGTCTACAAGCGCATCGACACCTGCGCTGCCGAATTCGCCTCGCCCACCGCCTACATGTACTCCACCTACGAAGTGCCCTTCGCCGGCGAGACGCGCTCCGAGGCGCAAGTCAGCGACCGCAAGAAGGTCGTCATCCTCGGCGGCGGCCCCAACCGCATCGGCCAGGGCATCGAGTTCGACTATTGCTGCTGCCATGCCGCCTTTGCGCTGCGCGAGGCCGGCTATGAAGCGATCATGGTCAACTGCAACCCCGAGACCGTTTCGACCGACTACGATACTTCCGACCGGCTCTATTTCGAGCCGCTGACCGCCGAGGACGTGCTGGAGATCCTGCGCGCCGAGCAGACTGCCGGCACGCTGCACGGCGTCATCGTCCAGTTCGGCGGCCAGACGCCGCTGAAGCTGGCGGAAGCGCTGGAAAAGGCCGGCATTCCGATCCTCGGCACCTCGCCCGACATGATCGACCTGGCCGAAGACCGCGACCGCTTCCAGAAGCTGTTGCAGAAGCTCGACCTCGCCCAGCCCAAGAACGGCATCGCCTATTCGGTCGAGCAGTCGCGCACTGTCGCCGGCGAGCTCGGCTTCCCGCTGGTCGTGCGCCCGTCCTATGTGCTTGGCGGCCGCGCCATGCAGATCATCCATGACGAGCAGATGCTGCAGACCTACCTGCTCGACACCGTGCCCGGCCTGGTGCCGGAAGACATCAAGCAGAAATACCCCAACGACAAGACCGGCCAGATCAACACGCTGCTGGGCAAGAACCCGCTGCTGTTCGACACCTATCTGACCGACGCCATCGAGGTCGATGTCGACTGCCTGTGCGACGGCAGCAACACCTTCGTCTCCGGCATCATGGAGCATATCGAGGAGGCCGGCATCCATTCGGGCGACAGTGCCTGCTCGCTGCCGGTTCATTCGCTGAGCGACGAGACCGTCGACGAGCTGGAGCGCCAGACTGCCGCCCTTGCAAGGGCATTGAAAGTCGGCGGCCTGATGAATGTGCAATACGCCATTCAGGACGGCACCATCTATGTGCTGGAAGTGAACCCGCGCGCCTCGCGCACCGTGCCTTTCGTGGCGAAAACCATTGGCAAGCCGATCGCCAAGGTCGCCGCCCGCATCATGGCCGGCCAGACGCTGGACGACGCCTTCGCCGCCTACGGCGAAAAGCCCAACGCGCGCAACCCCGGCCACATCGCGGTCAAGGAAGCGGTGTTCCCCTTCGCCCGCTTCCCCGGCGTCGACATCCTGCTCGGACCCGAAATGCGCTCGACCGGCGAGGTCATGGGCCTAGACCGCGACTATGCGCTGGCCTTCGCCAAGGCGCAGCTAGGCGCCGGCGTCGACCTGCCGCGCTCGGGCACGCTGTTCGTGTCGGTGCGCGACGAAGACAAGAAAGGCATCCTGCCCGCCGTCAAGCGCCTCGCCGAACAGGGCTTCAAGGTGCTCGCCACCGGCGGCACCCAGCGCTTCCTCGCCGAAAACGGCGTGGCCGCAGAAAAGATCAACAAAGTCCTCGAAGGCCGCCCCCACATCGAAGACGCCATCCGCAACCGCCAGGTCCAGCTCGTCTTCAACACCACCGACGGCCAGAAAGCGGTCTCAGACTCGAAGTCGCTCCGCCGCGCGACTTTGATGCAGAAAGTGCCGTATTATACGACGCTGGCGGGTATGGCCGCGGTGGCGGAGGCGATTGCGGCGTTGAGGGCTGGGAGCTTGGAGGTTCGGCCGTTGCAGGAGTATTTTTAGAAGTACAGGACAATATCTCGTTAGAGGATTTATATAGACGGCACGACTCCGTTGCGGCACAAAAATACAATCAACCATCTTAAGAGAACAGTTTTCGAATACAATTAAAACCGAGAGAAATAACCTTACCTAGAAATTGGGAGCATATGGCTTGGCTATCTTCCTAAAAGGACTTTCACTTCAATTCTATCGTGGAATTGGCAGTGAAGCGCAGTCCATGGCTCCGTTCAAGGAGTTCAACTTTTTCATTGGCGCTAACAACGCTGGTAAATCAACGGTTTTAAACTTCATCTCAAACTACATTCCGTTCCAAGATTCTCACAGCAGATCTCCAACTGTTATTCAATCACCTTTAGACGAATACAGAGGAAAGATTACTGGAAATCTATCGATTGCGATAGGTATACCGAAGAAAGAGTTCCAAGAAAATAGTCAAAAGGGTGTCAAAGGGAGTCATTTTCTCGAAGCAATCGAAAAGATCGTCAATGAACTTTCTGAAAATGAATTTGTATGGCTTAGACGAAATATTTCGAACAATACTTGGGATCTAGATCCGAAATTGGATTTTGAGAATTGGCAGACCGTTTTGACCAAATCTGTTTGGAGCAGTCTGTGGAACCACTTAACGGCGCAGAGCGGGGGTGGTCCGAGTCATTGGATTCCAGAAACACTTAACAAATTACTTCGAAATCAAGACCTCTCTCTACCCGAAGTAAAATTAATTCCAGCATTGCGCCAGATAGGTAAGAGCGGAACGAAATTTGATGACTTCTCGGGAGCCGGGCTTATTGATCGTTTAGCAGAAATACAAAGCCCCGATCACGACAAACGTCACGAGACGGAGTTATTTCAAAAGATTAACAGATTTCTACAGGACGTTACAGGAAAAGAGGATTCTCGTATCGAGATACCACACAATCGGGAACACGTACTCGTTCATATGGACAATAAAGTTCTTCCAATTGCTTCGCTTGGGATGGGAGTGCACGAGGTAATAATGATTGCATCCTTTTGCACCTTGACCGAGGAGAAAATTATTTGCATAGAGGAGCCAGAAATACATCTTCATCCACTATTGCAAAGAAAACTAATATCTTACTTAAAAAATAATACTAACAATCAGTACTTTGTTGCAACACATTCAGCTAGCTTTATCGATACACCTGGCGCAGCCATTTTTCACGTATCCAACAACGGGGAACAAACTTGGATACGCGAGTCCGTTCTAAGAAGCGAGCGACACAATATATGTATGGATTTGGGTTACAAAGCATCAGACATCGTGCAAGCGAACGCGGTTATTTGGGTCGAAGGGCCGTCAGATCGAATATATATTCGGCATTGGATTTCCGCGCTCGCGCCGGAATTGATCGAAGGCATCCATTACTCAATCATGTTTTACGGTGGACGACTTCTTAGCCATCTGAGCGCCGAGTCAGATGAGGTGGAAGAGTTTATTGGGTTACGCTCGTTGAATCGACATATGGCACTGGTTATGGACAGTGATAAAGCCAGTTCAAACGCGTCAATCAATCAAACGAAACTTCGTTTGCAACGAGAGTTGGGGAAGGGTTCCGGCGTTAGCTGGATTACGAAAGGGCGTGAGATCGAAAATTATATCGATCATACAAAGCTTCAGCAGGCAGTAAAGGATTGCTATCCAAAGCTATACGATAAGCCAGGCGACGGTGGATCATTCGACCATGCGTTGTTCTTCAAGCGCATCGGACCCAAGAGCAGGAAAAATACCGCAGGCGCATCGGTCAACGATGAACCATTAATTGAACAAGATATCGACAAGATCAAAGTTGCCAGATTGGTTTGTAAATCGGCCGCTAATTTTGGGATACTCGACCTTAAGCGACGTGTCGAAGAAGTGGTGAAGCTTATCAAGACTGCAAATATGTAAGGTGGGCAGCCACTCCGAAGTCACTCCGAATAAATAGACGGCAGGCACATGGAACCCAACGACGAAATCTCCCTCGTCCCACCCCAACCCGTCGCCGACAACGCCGCCAAAGGCCTCGCCTTTCGCGCCAAATTCAAACGCGGTGGAACGGAGATCGGCGTCGGGCGGGCGCAGGAGTTGGTTGCGCGGCGTGCGCTCCAGCCTTCCGTCATCAAGCGCATGGTGAGCTATTTCGCCCGTCACGAGGTCGACAAGCGCGCCAAGAATTTCGGCAATGAGGAAAACCCCTCGGCCGGCTACATCGCCTGGCTTCTCTGGGGCGGTGACGAAGGCCGCGCCTGGGCGCTCGACCTCAAGACCCGCATCGGCAACGCGCCGGATATCTAACGCGGGCGGAGGATAAAATTCACGGTGCATTCGGTACAAGTCATTGATTTTATTGTCAGACGATACCGAAAACGAGTTTTTTATCCACACCCTTTCAGACTGATCGATAATCCCTCCATCGTCCTCACCGGGAACACGGGTCATGAACCGGATGAGCGTGGGGGACGGCGGTGTCCGGGCTGGTGGCGCAACGGTAGCGCTGCTGGGTGATGAACCCCTAAGCCCGGGTCTTGGCGGCGGCTGGCTACGCGAATGTGGAGGCGACTGAGCGGGACAAGAGCACTGAACGGGCGGTCGAAAGATCGCAATAATAATACAAAAACGAGCGATCCGACGACCGCCCGTCTTCCCTCGTCATGCCTCGACCGGCGAAACCGGGTCGAGAAAGCGAGTCATGAGCCAAGAAAAATGTTCTTTGAAAAAAGCCAGGCGATACTGCGACACGGGCCCTCTACGGCTGGTCACTCACTTCGCCGTCCACGCCCCATACTCCTTCATCAGCCCCTCATATGCCTCGATCGGCGGCAGGGCCTCGTAGCTGTGCGGGGCGCCGGTCTGGGCGAAGGGCAGCTTTTCGCTGGTCCATGTCTCGATGAAGGGCGTCATGCCGCTCGTATCGTCCAGCAGGGGCGAGCGGAGGTTGACGAACCAGTCCATGCCTTCCGGCCGCGTGAACATCCAGCTCATGCAATGCGGGCAGAAATAGTGTCTTGAAGCGCCATGCAGCCCGCCGATCACCGGCTCGCCCTGCGTCACTTCAAAACCCTCGGCGGGGATGGCGGCAGACAGCGAAAAGGCCGACGAACTCATCTTCTGGCAACCGGTGCAGTGACAGGCCATGGTCACCAGCGGCGCGGCACTCACCTTGAAGCGCACCTGCCCGCAGCGGCATCCGCCTTCGCGTTTCCAGTCAGTCATAGCTGCCTCCTCTTTTCATGGAGGAGGATGACAGCATCGCGCCACTGCCTGCAAGTGCGGCGATGCCGCGCTTCAAGTCGCCGCAGTGGCTTCGATGATGCCGCTTGCCAGCGCGTGGAGGTCGTCGCGGTAGCCGGTGCGGGCGGAAGGGTTGTCCTCGGCCGAGGTCATGACGATGGTGAGTTCCAGCGACGGCACGATGTAGAGCATCTGCCCGCCATAGCCCCAGGCATAGCTGACCGGCCGCTCGCCAAGCTCGCGCAGGAACCAGCCATAGCCGTAGCCATCACCGTTGAAGCGCGAAGTGGTGCGCGGCTGCCAGGATTGCTCGACCCATGCCGCCGGCACGATCTGCCGGCCTTCGGGCGTCTTGCCGCTGTTGCGGTAGAGTTCGCCGAAGGTGCCCAGCGAGCGGGCGCTCATCGCCATCTGGTTGCCGCCGACATAGATGCCTTGCGGGTCGCGGTCCCAGGCAGCGATGCGAAAGCCGTCGAGCGGCCCCAGCCAGTCGCGCGCCAACGCCAACGTGGATTTCCCGCCAACCCGCGTCAGGATCGCCGACAAAAGATGCGTCGAGCCGGTGGAATAAAGCATCGACCCGCCCGGCTCGTCGTCGAAGGGCATGGCGAGTGCGGTGCGCACCCAGTTGCGGCTGGAAACCCAGCGCCCGTAATTCGGCCCCGAAGTGCGCCCCAGCCCTGCCTGCATGGAAAGCAGATTGCCGATGGTGATGTCCTCGATGCGCGGATCGGGCTTGGCCGGCAGATCGGCGCGCAGCAGCGGCGCGATCTTCTGGTCTGGCCCTTGCAGCAGCTTCCTGTCGATGGCGATGCCGACCATCGCCGAGACAATCGATTTCGAGGCAGACTTGATGTTGGTCGGAGCAGTCAGCGAATTGCCGCGATAGCCGCGTTCTGCAATCGTTTCACCGCCGCGCATGACCAGCACGGTCTTGAGCGAGGTCAGCCGTTCCGCCTCATCAAGCAGATCTGGCAGCGGTCGCGGCGTTGCAGGCTCGGTCGGCGTCTGGGCGAAAGCCGGCCATGGCGTCGCGGCGGTGGCAAGAAGGGCAAGTGCTGTGCGTCTGTCCATGGAAGCGAGGTAGGGAGCGTGAACGGCAAAAGATAGGCGGAAGCCTTCCCGGCGTTCGCGCTTCACGCAGAAGTTATGGCGAGCTTGGCCAGCAATCCTGCCAACGCCTTGGCCTCGCCCGCATCGAGCTTCGCGCCCACCGCCGCCTCGATCGCCGGCCCATAGACACCCCACATGTCGCGGCGAAGGGTCAAACCCTCGGGCGTGATCGCCAGCACCTGGCCGCGCTTGTCATTGGGACAGGCACGGCGCACCACCAGCCCGGCCTTTTCCAGACGGTCGATCAGCCGCGAAAGATTGTACTGCTCGAACAGCAGCACCCGCTCCAGTTCGAAGGGCCGAAGCCCCTCGCCGCCGGCGCGTTCCAGTTCCCACAGCGCGTCATACCAGGCAAGCGGCGGAAAGCCCGCCGCCTTCAGTTGCGCCTCGATGCTGGCCGTTGCCACGCGCTGCGCGCGCGAAAGGCCGATCCAGGCCGCGATGGTCGTGTCGTCCGGTTGTCTGTCCATCTCTCACACATAGTTGATTTCATGCATCTGCATCAAGATTGACAGAACATAGGCGCCCGCTTAATTAGATGCAATTGCATCCAATTCACGGAGCTCCCGTCATGACGAAGAACCTCACCCTGATCTCCTTCGACCTCTGCCCCTATGTGCAGCGCGCCGCCATCGTGCTGGCCGAAAAGAACGTGCCTTTCGAGCGCGTCGACGTCGATCTCGAAAACAAGCCGGAATGGTTCCTGAATATCTCGCCGCGCGGCAAGGTTCCGCTGCTGAAGGTCGGCGACGACGTGCTGTTCGAAAGCGCTGCCATCGTCGAATATCTCGATGAGACCAACCCGCCTGCCCTGCACCCGGCCAACCCGGTAACCCGGGCGCGCCACCGCGCCTGGATGGAATTCGGCTCGGCAGTTCTGGGCGACATCTGGACGCTGGAAGTGACCGCCGACCAAGCCACCTTCAATGCATCCCGCGTGGCGCTGAAGGAAAAGCTCTCCCGCGTCGAAAGCGAACTTGGCGACGGCCCCTATTTCGCCGGCAAGGATTTTTCCATCGTCGATGCCGTCTTCGCCCCGGCCTTCCGCTATTTCGAAGTCATCGACCGCCTCGCCGATCTCGAGGTTTTCGATGGTCTGCCCAAGGTGCAGAAATGGCGCGAGGCGCTGGCCGCGCGCCCTTCGGTCAAGAACGCCGTCGTGGCGGATTACAATGACCGGCTTCTGCGCTTCCTACAGAAGAAAAACAGCATTTTGGGCCGTCTGCCGCTGGCTGCCTGAACGCGGCTGCGCAATTAGCCTTCGAGCGAAACGCGGCGCATGCCCATCCGCTCGTAGAGCCGCACGGCATCGGGGTTTTTGACGAGGTCGGTCTTCAGATCGACATATGCGGCACCTCGCGCCTGAAACGTGCCGAAGACCTGCAGCAATAATGCTTCGGCCAGCCCGCGCCGGCGCGCCTCCGGGCGAACGGCAAGGTCCTTCAGATAAGCGCTGGTCCAGCATAAGGCTGCCGCAACCAGCCGGTCGTCGCCGTCGAACACCAGGAAGCACAGCGCCGGGTCGAAGTCGGCATCGTTCGACACTTTCTGCCACCAGGTGTCGAAAGGACCCTCCTCGCCGTCATCGAACACCTCGCTCAGCAGCGTGTGCAGGGCTCGGGCATCGGCGGTCCGAAAGCTACGCATCGAGAACGCAGTCGGCCATTTTGGCGCTGGAAAATCGCCGCCCAGGTCGCGGCGAAACCGCACCACCTGCTCATCCGCCATAGTCTCAGCGCCCCAGCGTTACCGCTCCTCCACGTTTAACGGCTCGCTGATAGGCCGGGCGGGCATGGATGCGCTGGAGAAAGCCGGTGAGGTTCTGGAAGCGATGGTCGAGCCCGCCGCGCGCCACAGCGGCTTCCAGCGGAAAACTCATCTGGATGTCGGCGGCGGTAAAGTCGTCACCGGCAAAGAAATCGCGGTTCTCAAGCTCACCGTCCAGAAAGGTCAGGATCTCGGCGATCTGGCCATCGATGCGCGGGAGGACGGCGGCAGCCGCCTCACCCATGCGCGAAAAATAGAGTTTTAAGAGCAGCGGCGGCATCGCCGAACCTTCGGCAAAATGCATGAAGGTGAGATAGGGCACGCGCTCCGGTGTGCTCGGTGCAGGCCGCAGCGTGCCGTCGTCGTGCCGGTCGAGCAGATATTCAATGATCGCGCCCGATTCGGCGACCGTCAGCTCTCCGTCCGTCAGTACCGGGGCCTTGCCGAGCGGGTGGACGTTTTTCAGCTCAGGCGGCGCCAGCATGGTTTTCGGGTCACGCTGGTAGAGAGCCAGATCGTATTCGAGCCCGAGTTCTTCCAGCAGCCACAGGATGCGGTGCGAGCGCGAATTGTTGAGATGGTGAAGCGTGAGCATGCGATCCCCTTGCATTCGGACCATGCCGACTTACCGCATCAGACCGGAAACGGAAATCCGCTTGCCGGTCAAAACGCATGCTGAAACGAAGGGCGTCTAGGTATCAGGCAGCGCCGGGAGCGGCAGCCGGCTTCGGAACCGGTGCAGCGGCAGGAAGCGGGGTTGGCGCAGGAGGAAACACCGGCGCCGTGGCGGGAATAGCCGCAGGTGTTGACCCAGCAGCGCCCGGGATCAGCTCAGGCACCGAGGCCCCAGCCATCGGGTTCATCTCAGGCGCCGGGTCCGGGCGGCGCATGCGGCGGCGATCTGTGCCCAGGCCCGTCTCTTCCAGCAGGCCCTTGCGCTTGGCATCGTAATAATAGCCGGTCTGGTAAAGACGGTCGGCGCGTCTGTGGTCGCCACCGGCCACCAGATAGGCACCGCGCAGATATTTCACCGCATATTTCAGATTGGTCTCGGCATCGAGAAGGCCGTTCGCCGGGCCGTCATAGCCCATGCCGCGCGCGGTCGCATGCTTGATCTGCATCAGCCCCCAGTGACCGCGATTATAGGCGCGCGGATTGAAGGTGCTCTCGCGCTTGACCACGCTGCGCACCAGCGTTTCCGGCACTTCATAGATCGCGGCGTATTTGGTGATGAGCTTGTCCACCACGGTGCCGCTTTGCGCAGTGACCGGGCCAGCGGGCGTATCCGGGGTCACAAAGGCATTGGCCGTGACGGTCTCGGCCGGATAGGCCTCTTCGCGCGCCTCGGTCTGTGTATAGGAACTCGGCAAGATCGAAACGGTGTCAGGCAGCGCCAGATCGACCGTCGGCGCCATGGCAAGGCTTGTTGCCGTGTCTTCTCCAGTCGTCGCGCAGGCCGCTAGCGCCAAGGGCGACAGCACCGCTGCAACGAGAGGAAATCTCAGAAAAGAAGGCAAAGCCGCGCTCGTTGTCTGCAAATCAATTGTTAACGATTGGAAACCCCATACATCAGCCGCACCATTTCGGCAACACGGCCCGGTTGCAACTGCATCCGCCAGTCTGTCAGGAGGCTTCGCGCAGTCCACTGATAACGGGATGTTCCCGCTTTGTACCAGGCGGCTTTGTGGTATGAAACACCTCGGTTTTTTGGAAACGTGATGACCATACCCTATCATCTCTTCGAAACCGCCATCGGCTGGATCGGCATCGCCTGGAGCGAGCGGGGCCTGACGCGGGTGCAGTTGCCCGAGCGCGACCGCGCCGCCACCGAAAGGCGGCTGCTGGCGACGATGTCGCGAATCTCACAGTCCGGTGAGCCGTCGCAACAGGCGTCGAGTGCCCTTCCGATGAACATCATTGCCGCAGTCGATGAAATCACGCGCTACGCGGCTGGCGAGATGGTGGATTTTTCCGACATCAAGGTCGACCTCGCAGGCATCGACGAGTTCCGGCTGGCGATCTA
The DNA here is from genome assembly GCF_900116595.1 of Mesorhizobium sp. YR577. Classification (NCBI taxonomy): domain Bacteria; kingdom Pseudomonadati; phylum Pseudomonadota; class Alphaproteobacteria; order Hyphomicrobiales; family Phyllobacteriaceae; genus Mesorhizobium; species Mesorhizobium sp. YR577. The sequence continues at coordinate 207,911 of NZ_FPBI01000006.1, forward strand.
CGACGCGGCGCGGAAGCTCGGTTTCGGCGAGACGACGACCTATGGCGAGCTGGCCCAACGCGCAGGCCACACCGGGCTGGCGCGCGAAACAGGCCAGGCGCTGGGCTCCAACCCGGTGCCGATCGTCGTGCCCTGCCATCGCATTCTTGCAGCCGGCAACAAGATCGGCGGCTTTTCGGCTCCCGGCGGCTCGGCCACCAAGGAGAAGCTTCTGACCATGGAAGGCGTGCGGGTCGGCCCGCCGCCGCCCGCACAGGCATCTTTTGGATTCTGAATCTCTAGGTGCGTTGAGATTCAGGTCAGGGCGAGTCGAGAACGGTTATTTTCGAGAACCGGAACGGAGCGTACGTTTGGGTACGTGAGTACCGGAAGCGCAGAAAATAGCCGTTCGCAGGCCGCCCTCACCTGAATATCAGTCGCGGCGCAGGATCATGAAGCGATCCTCCGGGTCCACCCGCTCGCAACGACGCACCGGACAGGACCGGTCGGCCGTCGGAACGAAGACGGTCTCGGCGCTCTCATCGCTTTTGCAGAACCGGCGATCCGCCACATAGCGGTCATAGCGCAGGATGGAAGGATTGCGCTCCGAACGATAACGCAGCAGCGCAACACCATCGCGCCGGACGGTGGCCTGAACCTCGCCGCAACTCATGCTGGTAGAGGTATAGCGGGAAATCGCCTGCGCCTCGACCGCGATCAAAGACAGGCAAAGAACGAGCAAAACACGTTTCAAAGTCACCTCCCTGCGCATGCATCACCAAGTGTTCCTATAGACAGGAACGAGCGGGATCGACGGAAGTGCTCATGCTGGCCGATCACATCCCGGTGAACGATCATCTTCTCTGGCTCTTGTGCTGGCGAGCAATACGCATTATATCAGCCCCGTTGATATTTCGGCCGATCGATATGGTAGTCCCGCGATTTATTCGCGTTTGCTGACGTCTATCTCCAAAATCTCGATACAAGGCGACCAAGTTCGCTTGGTTAAATAACGTTGCAAACGCAAGGAAATATAAAATGGCTACTGGCACCGTAAAGTGGTTCAACTCGACCAAGGGTTTCGGCTTCATCCAGCCTGACGCAGGCGGCGCGGACGTTTTCGTCCACATCTCCGCTGTTGAGCGCGCTGGTCTGTCGAACCTCGTCGAAGGTCAGAAGATCAACTTCGAGATCGAGCAGGACCGCCGCACCGGCAAGTCGTCTGCTGGTTCTCTTTCCAAGGCCGGCTGATTTTACGCGCGCCTCGGACTGAAAGGTTCGAAGCGCACGGCAAGTCACGGATGTACTGGCGGCCGCGCGACAAGCGCGCCGGAGGTCAAGGCCAGGAGCTGAAGCGGCAGATAGCCGCCAGACCTGGTCAATGAATTCCAGATCAGCCTGTTTTGGGCGCGGAAGGCGGGGTAACTCCCCGCCTTTTTGTTGTCCGCAGTTCAGTTCACGGTGACGACGATTTTGCCGAACGGCCCACGCGTCAGATGATCGAGTGCCGCCGGCAGATCGACAAGCCCGTACTCGGCGTCGACGACAGGTTTGATGCCATTCATTTCGACGGCGTGGGCAAAATCTTCCAGCGCCCGGCGGTGTCCCACCTGTATCCCTTCCACGACGAGGCGCTTTTGCGCAAAAGACGCGAAGCCGCCGGAAATCTCAAAACCTTCCAGAACCCCGATGAGTGAGATGCGACCGCCAACCGCCGCGGCCCGCAGCGACTGGTCGAGATGCGCGCCGCCAACGATTTCGAGAATGTGGTCGACGCCTCGATCACCGGTGATGCGATAGATCTCTTCGACCCAGTCATGCTTATTGCGGTTGATGGCATGGTGGACGCCCAGTTCCCTGGCCCGCGTCAGTTTCTCGTCACTTCCCGATATCACAATCGTTTCGGCGCCATGCGCCAGCGCAATCTGCGCACCAAAGAGCGCGACACCGCCCGTCCCCTGCACCAGGACGGTCTGGCCGGAATGGAGGTTCCCGCGCTCGACAAGCCCGGTCCAGGCCGTGAGGCCGGCGCAGGGCAAGGTGCTCGCAGCCACATCGCTCAGGCCTCCAGGAACCTTGACCGCCCACTCCTGATTGAGCGCGACATATTCCGCCAGAACACCTTGGTAGCCGCCGCCAAGCGATCCGTGAGTGGGCTGGCGTGCATTGCCCGGACCGACCCCATCGATCCAGCCCGGAATGAACGTCGATATAACCCGGTCACCCGGCTGGAACCTGTCGACCGACGAGCCCACGGCGATCACCTTCCCTGCCATGTCCGAGCCGGGCGTCAGCGGCGTGACCATCCGCTGGAGTCCAAAGCCGTCGTCCACCAGCAGCTTGTCGCGATAGTTCAACGAGACAGCAGCAACCCGGACCAGGATTTCCGCAGGCCCCGGCGTCGGGATCGGACTCTCGACAAATTTGAGGTTTTCCCGGCCGGCCGCGTCAATCGACCAATGTTTCATCAAGTCGGTCATCTGCAATTTCCCTATGCTGCACTCCGAAAATGGAGTTCGGCAGAAACATAGGCGATCTCAAAAATCTCCAGTGGTGGCAATTTGTCTTCTCATTGTATCCTATTGAGATACAATGGAGTGCAGAATGACAAATCGTCTCTCCGGCATTCAGGAGTTTGTCGCCGTCGTCGAGGCTGGCGGCTTTGCAGCCGCGGGCGAACGACTGGGCCTGTCGCGCTCGGCAGTCGGCAAGGCCGTCGTCCGGCTGGAAGGGCGCCTGGGCGTCCGGCTATGCCATCGCACCACCCGCGTCTTCAACCTGACCGACGACGGCCAGGTTTTTTATGAGCGCTGCTTGCGGGCGTTGCGGGAACTCGAAGCCGCTGAAACCGCCATCGAGACCGGCCGCAACGAACCGGCCGGCCGCATCAGGATCAGCGTGCCGGTTCTGTTCGGCAGGCGTTGCGTCGTGCCCGTCCTCATGGAACTGGCGCGACAGTATCCGAAGTTGGACTTGGAAGCGTCCTTCACCGACCGGACCGTCGATCTCGTGGAAGAAGGCTACGATCTTGCAATCCGCAATGGCCCGGTGCGCGACAATGCCGGGCTGATGATGCGCCGGGTCGCTCGCCAGCGCATGACCATCTGCGCCTCACCCCACTATCTCGAACAGCGGGGCAGTCCCGCAACGTTCGCCGAGATCGCGGATCACGATACCGTTGTCTATTCGCTCGGCGGCCGGATCAGATCATGGTGCTTCCGCAGCATCAGCGGTGAAAGCTACGAACTGCCGCTTCAGAGCCGTATCAAATTCGATGATCTCGATGCGATTGCCGATGCGGCAACGGCCGGCATGGGCCTGGCCTGGTTGCCATGCTGGCTCATACGGGATCGCGTTCGCGACGGTGAACTCGTGCCTATTTTACGAGACATCGATCCTCTGGTCTTCGACAGTTCCGCGCTGTGGCCGCGGACTCCGCATCTGCCGACAAGGATGCGGTTGTTGATCGATACTCTGGCGGCTCGCCTGCCGGGAATGACCGGCTGATCCCTTCCTCAAGGCAGCCAGTCGATCGATACGTGCCCCGGGTCCGCCCTCACCCGCTCCAGCCAGGCCGACACCGCCGGATAGGCATCGAGGTCGAAGCCGCCCTTGCCGGCATCGGCCGTATAGGCATAGAGCGCGATGTCGGCGACGCTCATCGCATCGCCTGCGAAGAATGCATTCTTGACCAGATGCTTTTCCATGACGCCGAGCGCCTTGTTGCCGCGTTCAAGCGTCAGGGCCAGTCGCTCCGGCGTCGCGTCCTTCGCGCGCTCGGGAAACGTCAGCAGCGCCTTGCGCACGGCGATATAAGGCTCGTGGCTATACTGTTCGAAGAACAGCCATTGATAGGCCTGTCCGCGCAGATAGCGGTCAGACGGCAGGAACCGCGTGCCTTCGGCGAAATAGAGCAGGATCGCGTTCGATTCGGCCAGAAGCCGCCCGTCTTCCAGCTCAAGCAGCGGCACCATGCCATTCGGGTTTTTCGCCAGGTAGTCCGCCGAGCGCGTCGCCCCATTGTGCGAACTCACCTCTACATGCTCGAAGGTCTGGCCGAGCTTGGCCAGAAGCAGCCGCGGCTTGTAGCAATTGCCACTGTCGACCATGCCATAGATTCGCGTCATCCATCTCTCCTGCTTTGCGCGCAGATTATCGCTGCCGCAAAATCCATCCAGTGATTTGTAATGACGGGTCTATCAGCGCTGCTGATGAATCATCCGAACAGCCGCACCACGTTGCGCCCAAGCAGCCGCGCGATCGGCAGGGGCTTCTCGTCGAAAACCGTTCCGGCCAGTGCCGCAAGCGCAAGAAGGTCGCCCTGGAACAGATCGACATTTGCATCCAGCGCGACACGCAACGACGCAGCGTCGGCTATGCCTTCGACAAGCACCTTCACACCCTGATCCTGCAAGGCTGAAACGATCGGTGCAAACAGCCGCACTGTCGCGCTGTCCCGGCAAATCTCGCCGAACCATGTCTCGTCCACGCGCACGACATCCGGGCGGATCAACTCGATCTCATCGTCGCCGGCCTGCCCGACGCCATAAACGCGCAAGCCTGTCCGAATGCCCTTCCAGCGCATTTGCTCCGCGAGCTGCAAAACATGCTCCGCTTCGAACTGCATGACATTGTCGAGCTCGCAGACCAGCATATCCGGGCACAACACGGCGCATTCCGGTTCCCACGCGGCAGTCGGCAGGAAGCTCAGGAAGGTATCGAGATCGGACGATCCCGCATCGAAATCGATAAACATATCGACGTCGCCAAGGCCGATATTGCGATAGTTCCGCAGATGCAGAACCCGCAGCAGCATCTCGGCGAATTCGGCGGATGGAGAGGCCGCACCATCCCGAAACTCCTCGGCCGTCAAAGGCCGGCCGTGCAGGAAAAACGCCGGCACGGATTTGACCCCCACCGTCACCAGCGCATCATCCGAGCGCGAAAAAATCGGCTGGCAGGCGCTCTTCAGCCGAAGATCGCCCATGACGCCGATTTCGATACCCACTTCGTCGACGAAAATCGCCTCGTCGATGGCAGCCAAAAGGCCTGATGCGGATGTCATGATGGCCTCCTTCGGCCGAACTTCTTGTCCGTGCGCCGGGCACTGCGGACGGGTTTCACTAGGAGTTGCGGCTCGATGGCCGGCTCGGTCGGCGGTGCTTCCGGCAAGGGCGATGCCCCGGCCGCCACCGTTTCCGGCCGCGCCAGCACGAAACCCTGCACCATGGAAGCGCCGGATCGTTCGGCGAGGTCCAACTGCCAGCCCTCCTCGATGCCCTCGAACACGGTCATAATGCCTTGCTCGGCAAAGTTCTCGACCATGGATGTCAGCAGCGCGAAACCGGCTCCCGTTTCCATCAGCCGGGCGATCCACTGCGCGTCGAATTTCACGATGTCTGGCCGCAATTCCCGGATCCGCGTGATGTCGGACTCAGCCGCGCCATAATCGTCGATGGCAATCCTCAGACCATTTGCCCGCAGCGCCTCGACGAACGCATAAAGCACCTCCTGCGAGGCGGCCTTCTGCTCCGTCACTTCGCAGATAACGCGGTAGGGCTCGATGCCGGCCTCATGCAGCACCAGGCGCAGGTCGCGCAAAGCATTGTCGACGACGGATCGCTCGGTGAAGATGGAAGGGTCGAAATTGACGAAGATCGTGGCGTCCGCGTCCAGCCAGATCGCGGCATTCAATAAATGCAGCGTGCGCGTCAGCGTCTCGACCGCCAGTCGGTCCACGGCAGCGATCTCGTTGAAGAAAGTCGTCGGCGCCACCGGCGCGCCATCGCGCGAGGGCCGCAGCAGGCCTTCATAGGCAACGATTTCCAGCTTGCCATCACGGAAGGCAAAGATTGGCTGAAAGGCCGTTTCCAGCGTGAAAGCGCCCCACACGCCTGTAGCGGTGCCGTCATCGCCTCGGATGACGTGATTGAGGCCGACACTGCGCGACACGATGCTGCTCCGGATTGACGCCGGAGATTGCCATGCAACGTTTTATTGCGCGTTAATAAATCCATGAATCGGCCAACACGGCGATTTGTCTTGGCCATGGCCACGCAACACTTGCGATTCTCCGCACAATCCGACATGAGAAGCGCGGCTGAAAACTGGCCCATCCATGAACCGGAGATAAAACGTCATGGCCTTCCTTGCCGATGCCCTTTCACGCGTAAAGCCTTCTGCGACCATCGCGGTCACCCAGAAAGCGCGCGAGCTGAAAAATGCGGGCCGGGACGTGATAGGCCTTGGCGCGGGCGAGCCCGACTTCGATACGCCGGACAACATCAAGAATGCGGCCATCGATGCGATCCGCCGCGGCGAGACCAAGTATCCGCCGGTGTCCGGCATCGCGCCGCTGCGCGAGGCCATCGCGGCCAAGTTCAAGCGCGAGAACAATCTCGACTACAAGCCGGAGCAGACCATCGTCGGCACCGGCGGCAAGCAGATCCTGTTCAACGCCTTCATGGCGACGCTGAACCCCGGTGACGAGGTCATCATCCCTCGTCCCTACTGGGTCAGCTATCCCGAGATGGTTGCGATCTGCAACGGCACCTCGGTCTTTGCCGAGACCTCGATCGACAACGGCTTCAAGCTGACGGCCGCGGAGCTGGAAAAGGCGATCACGCCGAAGACCAAGTGGCTGCTGATGAACTCGCCGTCGAACCCGTCGGGTGCGGCCTACACCGAGGCCGAGTTGCGGGCGATCGCTGACGTCCTGCTCAAGCATCCGCATGTCTGGACGCTGACCGACGACATGTATGAGCACCTGACCTATGGCGATTTCGTCTTCAAGACCATCGCCGAGGTCGAGCCGAAACTCTACGACCGCACGCTGACCATGAACGGCGTATCGAAAGCCTATGCCATGACCGGCTGGCGCATCGGCTATGCGGCCGGTCCGATCCAGCTCATCAAGGCGATGGACATGATCCAGGGCCAGCAGACGTCGGGCGCCTGCACCATCGCGCAGTGGGCCTCGGTCGAGGCGCTGAACGGTCCGCAGGACTTCATCGCCAAGAACAAGGCGGTGTTCCAGGCGCGCCGTGATCTCGTCGTGTCGATGCTCAACCAGGCGCGCGGCATCACCTGCCCGTCCCCGGAAGGAGCCTTCTACGTCTATCCGTCCTGCGCAGGACTGATCGGCAAGAAGACGCAAGCCGGCACGGTCATCACCGACGACGCCGTCTTCACTTCCGAACTTCTGGAAGCGGAAGGCGTGGCGGTCGTGCAGGGTTCGGCCTTCGGCCTCGGCCCCAACTTCCGCATCTCCTACGCCACTTCGGAGGCGCTGCTGGAAGAAGCCTGCACGCGCATCCAGCGCTTCACCGCTTCGCTGACCTGATCGCGCATAGATCGAAAATGAAAAACCCGGCTTCGCGCCGGGTTTTTTCTTGGCCGCAAGCAGGTCGCTTCATGCTTCCTGTTTCGCTGCAGCCAATGAACGGGCTTCCGCGCGACCCAGCACAATGACGACAAGTGCTGCAATCAGAAACGAAAATATCCCGGCGACCAGCACGGCCGCGTGGAACCCGCCTGCATAAGCGGCTGTGAACAGTTCACGCAGACCGCTCTCACCCATGGCCAGGCTGGTTGTGAAATCATGCCGCGAAACCGTGGCCCGGGCGACCGTTCCAGCATCCGCAACGCCGGCCTTTGCAAGGCTCTCCGCCATCAGCGTCGTCGCGCGCATGCTCATCAAGGCACCGAGAAGCGCGATGCCGATGGCCGCCCCGCTTTGGCGCGTGGCATTGATGATCGCCGACGCCATGCCCGAGCGTTCGCGCGGTGCCGCAGACATGGCGACGGCACTCGTGGTCGGGATCGCCAGCGCATTGCCGAGACCGCCAATCGCAAACAGAAGGCCGATCGCGGCATAGGGCGTGGAAGCATCCGCCAGGCACATGCCCGTCAGGCACGCGCCGATCAGCAGATAGCCGACGCTCATCGGGGCAGTATGCCCATATCGCGCCGTCAGCCTGCCGATGGCCGGTGAAACCACCATCTGGACCAGGAACAGCGGCGCCATGCATAGGCCGGTCTGCGTCGGCGACCAGCCCTGCACCTGCTGCAGGAACAGCGAGTAGAGGAAGATGCTCGTGTAGGAGGTGAAGCCGAGCGCGAAGGACGCGACATTCGTCACCGCAAAACGGATGTCGCGAAACAGGCCAAGCGGCAGCATCGGCAGCGCCGTGCGCGCCTCGTATGTCAGGAACGCGGCCAATCCAGCCGCACCAAGAACCAGTGCCGCGATCGTTCGCATCGAGCCCCAGCCATGTTCACCGGCTTCGATGAAACCGAAGGTCAGCGCGCCCAGCCACAGCACGCTGAGCATCAGCCCTGCGATATCCAGATGAGCATGGTCGGGATGCGCCGTCTCCTCGATCGAGGCGGATCCCAGAACGAGGGTGACCAGGCCGAGCGGCAGGTTGATGAGGAAGATGCTCTGCCATCCCACGGTCTCGACCAGGATGCCGCCGAGGATCGGCCCGACGAGCAGCGAGATGGCCGCAAACGACGCCCAGCCACCGATGACCCCGGCACGCTCGCGCGGATCGGGAAAGGCCTGCACCAGGATCGACAGTGCGCCGGGAATGACCAGCGCGCCGGCTATGCCCTGCACCACCCGCCCCACCAGCAATACCGGCAGATTGGACGCGGCAGCGCAGATCAACGACCCGACGATGAAAATGGCAATTCCCGCCAGCCACGAGCGCTTGCGTCCGTAACGGTCGCCGATCAGGCCGGCAGACAGCATGAAGGCAGAGAGGCAGAGCGTATAGGCATCGACCACCCATTGCAGGCCGGCGAAATCGGTCGCCAGCGCCGCCTGCAGCGTCGGCAGGGCGACATTGACGATGCTCACATCGAGCAGGGCAACGAAAGTGCCGAGATAAACGGCGGCGACAAGGTAGGTGCGGCGACTGGACATGACGACTACAAATATGAGTTTTCAAGTCATCTATCTCACTGACCGACGGTCAGTCAATTCATATAAGTCACTTTGGAATCGTTATAAAATGCTTGTAGAGATCGACCTCATCGGGTTATCTGGTTGAGAAATCATCAGGGTGAGCATGATCGCCAACACATCAGCAACGATGCGCAAGAAGGCGCTGAAGCCGCGGACCAAGCCGGCGGAGGTGCGCCGCGACGAGATTCTTCAGGCCGCTGCGGCCCTGTTCATCGCCAAGGGTGTGGGCCCGACCACGATCGACGAGATCACCACCAGCGCCGAAGTCGCCAAGGGCACTTTCTATCTCTATTTTTCGTCGAAAGAAGATCTCGTCGCAGCCCTGCGCGAGCGCTTCGTCGAGGGATTCTGCGCACGCGTGCGAACCGCCATCGACACGTCACCGGAAGGCGACTGGAATGCCAGGTTGCGAAGCTGGGTCCATGCCGGCGTCGCCGCCTATCTGGACGACTACAAGCTGCACGACGTGGTCTTTCACGACTACCGCCCCGACCAACGGCGCATGAAGGGCGACAACCCTGTGGTTGTCGATCTTTCAGCCCTGCTCGAATGCGGATCGGATGCAGGCATCTGGTCCTTCGAAGACCCGCGCCTCACGGCAATCGTGCTGTTCCAGGGGTTGCATGGCGCCGTCGACGAGGCGATCGAGACCGGCAATCGGGACGGAAACGAGCTCGCGGCAAAGCTGTCGGCACTGTTTCTGAAAATGCTTCGGCCTTAGCCCGCTTCAGCCGGACGGCCTCAGCCGCCATACTGCTCGTCAGACACCTTCTCCAGCCAGTCGGCGGTGACGCCATCGAGCGCTTCCTGCATGGCGATGTGCGACATGGCCGTTTTTGGCCCTGCACCGTGCCAGTGCTTTTCGCCAGCAGCAAAGAAGACCGTATCGCCGGCCCTGATTTCCTTTATCGGCCCGCCCCAGCTCTGGACGCGACCGGCACCGGAAACGACATGAAGCGTTTGGCCAAGCGGATGCGTATGCCAGGCAGTCCGAGCGCCCGGCTCGAAATTCACCAGAACGGTGCGCAGTCGCGCCGGCTCTTCCGGCTCCATCATCAGGGGCGTCTGGAGAACACGTCCGGTGAAGTAGTTCTCCGGAGCGGTTACCGTCGGCACGCTGCCGCAAGCGATGATCTTCATGGTCGGGTACTCCTTCGTCTACGCGAATGCCTAAAACAAACCGCCCGCTCCCTTTCGCGGAAGCGGGCGGCACTGTTGCTCTTTATCATCCTGAGCGCAATGAGCCACATTGCCGGCCTTGTCGTCCGCCGAACCGTCGTCATCCCGGGCGACCGCAGCGAAGCGAAGGGAGACCCGGGAACCATTGACCAGCACAGCCCAGCTTCCGGGACGACGGCATCTTGCGCCGCCGATCGATCAACTCAGTAGGCAGGCGGCGTTAAGCATCCCGTTTTTCTCATGCGTTCAGCCAGCACTTGGTCAGGGCATGACTGCCCATCAATTCGCCGTTCGGATCATCGACCCAGCCGCCCACCTTGTCACTGGTGGCATCGACATAGTTGTTGAACATCGGCACGATCACCCCGCCCTCGTCGCGCAGCATGACACCGGCGTCGCGGTACATCTGCTTGCGCTTGGCCTGATCGAGTTCGGCGCGCGCGCCGAGGATCAGCTTGTCGAAATCGTCGCGGAAGAAGCGCGTGTCGTTCCATTCGGCATTCTTGAGATAGGCGATCGAATAGACCTGGTCCTGCGTCGGCCGCCCCGTCCAGTAGGACATCGAGAAGGGTTGCTTGTTCCAGGTTTCAGACCAGTAACCATCGCCCGGCTCGCGCCTGACCTCGATGGTGATGCCGGCCTTGGCGGCACTCTGCTGGTAGAGCTGCGCCGCATCGACAGCACCCGGAAACGCCACGTCGGAGGTGCGCAGCAGCACTGCGCCATCATGGCCGGATTTCTTGAAGTGGAACGCCGCCTTGTCGGGATCGTATTTGCGCTGCTCGATGTCGTCGGAGAACAGCGCATAGGCTGCCGTCACCGGCATGTCGTTGCCGACCGAGCCGTAGCCGCCGAGAATCTTCTGCACCATCTCCTCGCGGTCGACGGCGTATTTCAGCGCGAGCCTGAGATCGTTGTTGTCGAAGGGCGCGGTATTGCAATGGGCGATGAAGACATAGTGCCCCTTGCCCGGCACGTTGCGGATTTCCACGCCCGGCACGCGCTTGACCAGCTCGACGATCTTGGGCTCGACGCGGTTGATCATATGCACCTGCCCGCCCTGCAGGGCAGACGTGCGCGCGGTGGCATCGTTGATCACAATGATCTCGATCTGGTCGGCATGGCCGCGCTTGTCCGAACCCCAATAGCCCTTGTGAAGCTCGCCGACATGGCGAACGCCGGGTTCGTTGACGGCCACCTTGTAAGGCCCGGTGCCGATGCCCTCGGTCGGGTTGTCCTTGCCGCCATTCGGCTGGATCATCAGATGATAGTCGCCGACGACATAGGGCAGATCGGCATTCGGCTCCTTCAGCACGATGACGACATTGTCGCCGTCAGCCTTCACGGTCTCGAAGCTGCTGACGAAAGCCAGCGCCGCCGATTTCGAATTGGCGTCGGCATGGCGCTCCAGCGTCGCGACGATATCGGCCGGCGTCAGGTCCTTGCCATTGTGGAAGGTCACGCCCTTGCGGATTTTGAAGGTCCAGGTCTTGGCGTCGTCGGAGGCGTGATACTCCTCTGCCAGCCGCGGCTCGATCTCGCCGGTCGGCGACACTTCCAGCATCTGCTCGCCCCAGCAGCGCCCGAACGTGTAGGGCACCTGGCTTGCCCAGGTCGCGGGATCAAGGCTGTCGGTGGCAGCCCCGCCGACGAGGCCGCCCTTCAACTGGCCGCCCTTGACCGGGCCTTCGGCCCGCGCGGCACCCGCAAGCAGCGAATTGGCAAACGTCGCGGTGACGCCGAGCGCTGCCGCACGGCCGAGAAAATCACGGCGCGAGAGCCGCCCGCGAATGACATGATGGCTCAGGAATTTCAGTTCATCGGACATGGCAGAAAATTTCCTCCAGCACCGTTTGACGGTTGTTGCATTCCCCAAGGGGATATTGGCCGGACCACCAATCAGGTCACGGAGCCGAATGCGACATTTGATGGCGCAATTGGCATGGCGCTTCTCCAATCCCCTTGCCCTCGGCCCGTCGCCATGTGACGATGGCCTTTCGACGGGACAAGCCTGTCCCGCCGCGCGACGGCCGGGAGGAGGCCGGCCGCCGCCTCGGTGTCAACACGTGAGGAGGAGGTCGCCAGACCATGGGAAATCGCGCCGGAGGAAGACGCACGGGACCGAAATGCATTGCCATCGTCGGTCCCTTTGCAAGCGGAAAAACAACCCTTCTTGAAGCCATACTTGCCCGAACGGGCACCATAGCCCGCCAGAACCCGGTCTCATCGGGAAACACCGTCTCAGATCATTCCGCCGAAGCGCGGGCACACGCCATGAGCGTCGAGGCGACCTTCGCCACCACCGAGTTCATGGGCGACAGCCTGACCTTCGTCGATTGTCCCGGCTCGATCGAATTCGCCTTCGAGGCCGAACCGGTGCTTGCCGCCTGCGACCTTGCCGTCGTTGTCGCGGAAGCCGACGAGAAGAAGATACCCGCCCTGCAGCTCATCATGCGCAAGCTCGATGAACTCGGCGTGCCGCGCATCCTATTCCTCAACAAGGTCGACAAGGCGATCGCCGGCGTGCGCGAAACGCTGAAGATGCTGCAGCCGGCAAGCACCGCGCCGCTGCTGCTGCGCCAGATACCGCTGCGCAAGGACAACATCGTCATCGGCTCGATCGATCTGGCGCTGGAGCGCGCCTACATCTACCGCGAATATGCCGAGAGCGAGGTCGCCGAGATTCCCGGCGACGAGAAGGCGCGCGAGCTCGAGGCGCGTTTCTCCATGCTGGAAACGCTGGCCGACCATGACGACCAGTTGATGGAGCAGTTGCTCGAAGAGATCGAGCCGCCCAAGGATGCCGTCTTCGACGACCTTTCGGCCGACCTGCGCGACGGCTCCGTCACCCCGGTGCTGATCGGCACCGCCGAGAAGGGCAATGGCGTGCTGCGTCTCCTGAAGGCGATCCGCCACGATGCGCCCGACATCGAGGCGACGCGCAAACGGCTCGGCGCACCTGATGGTGCTGCAACGCTCGTCCAGGTGATGAAGACAGTTCACACCGCCCATGGCGGCAAGCTGTCCGTCGCGCGCATCCTGTCCGGCAGCGTCGCCGACGGCACCGAACTGTTCGGGCAAGGCGGCGACAGCGCCAAGGTGTCCGGCATCTACCGGATGCTCGGAAAGGACCAGGCCAAGCAGCCCTCGGCCAAGGCCGGCGACACGGTAGCGCTCGGCAAGCTCGATGGCGTGCGCACCGGCCAGACGCTGACCTCGGCCAAGGGCGGCATCGCGCCCCTCATCGCCTTCGAGGCGCCGCAGCCGGTCTATGCCTTTGCGCTGCGCCCGAAGGAGCGCAAGGACGAGGTGAAGATGTCGGCGGCAATCCAGCGCCTCGCCGAGGAAGACCCCTCGCTCGGCCTGCGCCACCAGCAGGATTCGAGCGAGACGGTCCTGTCCGGCCATGGCGAAATGCATCTGCGCGTCACGGTAGAGCGGCTGGAAGGCAAGAACCAGATCGCGGTCGAAGGCCACACGCCAGCCGTGCCCTATCGCGAGACGATCCGCAAAGGCGTCCAGCAGCGCGGCCGCCACAAGAAACAGTCGGGCGGCCATGGCCAGTTCGGCGATGTGGTGGTCGAGATAAAACCCCTGCCCCGCGGCTCAGGCTTCCAGTTCACCGATACGATCACCGGCGGCGTGGTGCCCAAGACCTACATCCAGTCGGTCGAGACCGGCGTTCGCGACTATCTGAAATCCGGCCCGCTCGGCTTTCCGGTCGTGGATGTCGCGGTCAATCTCTCCGACGGCTCCTACCATGCGGTCGATTCCTCCGACATGGCCTTCCAGATGGCGGCCAAGCTCGCCATGAAGGAAGGCATGGCCGCCTGCTCGCCGGTGCTGCTCGAACCCGTGATGAAGGTGGAGATCTTCACGCCTTCGGATGCGACAGCCAAGATCACCGGCATCGTGCCGCAGCGGCGCGGCCAGATTCTCGGCTATGACGCACGGCCGGGCTGGCCGGGCTGGGATGTCGTTGAAGCAACCATGCCGCAGGCTGAGATCAGCGACCTCATCATCGAACTGCGCTCGGCCACTGCCGGCGTTGCCAGCTACCGCGCCGGTTTCGACCACATGGCCGAACTGACCGGCAGGCTGGCGGACGAGGCGATGAACGCCAACGGCAAGGCCGCATAGATCAACGATGAAAAGCAAAACGGCGCCTGGACCAACATCCAGACGCCGCCTTTGCGGACCGTACCGCCCATGGGGAGTGGGTGGGGAGGAAAAGCGGCACGTCAGGTCCGCCGCAACACTTTCCGATACATATGCGCTACGAAACACGCAGCGAGAAACTGGCTGGACGCGACGGCTGCCTAAGCCCTGGTCCGGCCGAGTGATGCCCCCATCTCCCGACGGCCCAACGCCGCGTCCTAAGCAATGCCTAGCAAATTCGAAACCCGTGCGGCACGTTACCCGAGGTTACATGTCACTGTTACGCCGCCCGGCCCTTTTCACAGCAAGGATGCCGATGCGTCATGTTACGCGTCATATGCGCTCCCATACAGCGAAGGTAACGCAACGAGCCTGCCTGCGTGTTCACAAACACGAGAGCAACGTTCTCGAAATCAGGAGAGCGGCAGCGTGTTTCATTCAGTGCTGAAGGATAAGGCCCGCGGGAAACCGACGGTGCATCTGGTCCACTCCTGGAAGCAGATATCGCGGACCGGCCGGCTGACGACAGGCAACAAAAAAGCCGGATCTGAAAGACCCGGCTGAGTTTGATTGGAAGTGCCGATTAAGGCTAAACCTCCAGAGGGGAACACTCTCGGGCGCTAATGGGAGGAGGAACGCGCCCAGGAGATGATTGTTATATGCGCCTCTCCTGCCCATAAAACAAGCAAAAACCTTGCAAGGCTGCCATGCAAAATGACGCAGGCTGTGGTCCAATCGCCGGGGCGAAGGCATAGGACCAAGGGAATCCAAGGAGAAAGCAGCCACGCCCGTTTGTTTTCTTGGTTCCGTAGACTTGCAGTCTGAAGAGGAAAAGCTGAGACTTACTGCCTATTTTATAGCCACCAGACAAAAGGGATTAAGTTTTACGCATGCGCAAGCCATCCGCGATTGCAGGCAGTGTGCTCTTCCTGATCCTGGCTCCAGGTGTCGTGGCCGGGCTGCTGCCATGGCTGCTCACCGACCGCTATGGCCTGCCGTTCTCTTCCATTGCCGGTTTCGTTGCAGCGGGATCGCTGCTCGTCATTGCCGGACTGGCAGTGCTGCTCCACGCATTTACCCGCTTTGCACTCGAAGGATCAGGCACGCCTGCCCCCGTCGCGCCGACCGAGAAATTGGTTGTTGGCGGCATCTACCGTTATGTCCGAAACCCGATGTATGTCGCCGTGCTGTCGATCATCCTTGGACAGGCCCTTATCTTCGCGCACTGGCCGGTCGCCCTATATGCCTGCGTCGCCGGCGCGGCCATGTTCGCCTTCGTCAAAACCTACGAAGAGCCGACGCTGGCGCGCCGCTATGGCGCCTCATACGAAGCCTACCGCCGCGCGGTTCCCGGCTGGTGGCCGCGCTTCACACCATGGAGAGATAGATAGAAAATTAGAAGGACCAGCTTCGCGCCTTGGCAATGACGAAGTCGCGGAAGACATGCAGCTTGGCCTGGTTCTTCATCGCGTCCGGATAAGCCAGATAAGTGTCGAAGGATGGCACCTCGGTCTGCGGCAGCACCTGGACCAGTTCGGTGTCCTTGTTCACCAGATAGTCCGGCAGCATGGCGATGCCCGCCCCCGTCTGCACCGCCCGCCTGATCGACAGCAGATCGTTGATCTGCAGATTGGCCACGCGCTGCCCGCCTTCGAAATCGCCGACGGTCTCCAGCCAGTTCAACTCGCTCAGATGCGTCGGCACCGGCAGTCCGAAAGTCACGATGCGATGGTTCTTCAGCTCAGCCATCGTGTCCGGCTTGCCGTATTTGTTGATATAGGCCGGCGAGGCGTAGAGGTGGAAATGCACGGTGAACAGCCGGCGCTGGATCAGGTCCGGCTGCTGCGGCTGCCTCAGCCTGATTGCGCAATCGGCCTGCCGCATGGTCAGGTCCAGTTCCTCGTTGGCGAGGATCAGCTGCAGGTGGATTTCGGGATAGAGTTCGAGGAACTCCTGCACCCGCTCCGTCAGCCAGCCGGCGCCGAGCCCGACGGTGGTCGTCACGCGAAGCACGCCGGATGGCCGGTCCTTGGCCTCGGTCAGCCGGGTCTTGATCGACTCCAGCTTCATCAGCACGTCATGCGCCGTGCGAAACAGCATCTCGCCCTGTTCGGTCAGCACCAGCCCGCGCGCATGGCGATGAAACAGCGGCACGCCGACATCGTGCTCCAGCGCGCTCACCTGCCGCGAGATCGCCGATTGCGAAAGACGCAATGTCTCGGCCGCATGTGTGAACGAACCCGCCTCCGCTGCGGCGTGAAACACGCGTAGCTTATCCCAATCCAGTGCCATGGTTCCCCTCGTTCCGCCGGCCCTTATTTATACTCCCGAAGTTGCAGGCTTTTGGACAAGAATGCGTCAAAACAACGATTTAGACAGCGATCCTGATTCAATCCACAAACATTGGGGCCGGTCTTCTGCTTATTCCGCCGCTTCTCTGTGCACCTCGATGCCCGCCAGATACTTTTCCGCTTCCAGTGCTGCCATGCAGCCAAGCCCGGCGGCCGTCACCGCCTGGCGATAGACATCGTCGGTCACGTCGCCCGCCGCAAACACGCCCGGCACGTCGGTGCGCGTCGAATCGGGCGCGGTCCACAGATAGCCGTTCGGCTTCTGCTTGAGCTTGCCAACGAACAGCTCCACCGCCGGCGCATGGCCGATCGCCACGAACACGCCGTCGACCTTCAAATGGCTTTCCTCGCCGGTCACGGCGTTGCGAAGCTTCAACCCGTCGGCCGAAGGCGGCATCGGCGCCTTGCCCGGCTGTCCGGTGATCTCATCGACGACCGTGTCCCAGATGACCTTGATATTGTCCTTGGCAAACAGCCTGTCGCGCAGGATGCGTTCGGCGCGGAAATCGTTGCGCCGGTGGATGACCGTCACGCTCTTGGCCAGATTGGACAGATAGAGCGCTTCCTCGACCGCCGAATTGCCGCCGCCGATCACCGCGACATCCTTGCCGCGATAGAAGAAACCGTCGCAGGTCGCGCAAGCCGAAACGCCGAAGCCCATATAGGTCTGCTCGCTCGGAATGCCGAGCCATTTGGCCTGCGCGCCGGTGGCGATGACCAGCGCGTCGCAGGTATATTCCGTTCCCGAATCGCTCTTCAGCCGGAACGGCCGCACGTCGAGATTGACCTCGGTGATCAAGTCGTTGACGATCTCGGTGCCGACATGCTCGGCCTGCTTCAGCATCTGCTCCATCAGCCACGGCCCCTGGATCGGATCGCCGAAGCCCGGATAGTTTTCGACATCGGTGGTGATCATCAGCTGGCCGCCCTGCTGCATGCCTGCGACCAGCACCGGCTTGAGCATGGCGCGGGCGGCATAGATCGCGGCCGTATATCCAGCCGGACCGGAACCGATGATGAGAACAGGCGCGTGTTTGGTCGTCATGGGACAGCCTTCGTAAACTGGAAGCGGCAGAGCGATTTCAACGAAATATTTGCCGTTAATCTAGGTGTTGCCGGGTGTGGCAGCAAGGCAACGAATCGATAGTCCCCGGAAAGCTTTGCCTCGCGGCCGTTCGTGCCTGCCGTTTCGGCGTCGACCTGCCGGGAAAATTTCCTTCGTCCGGGGCCTGACGGAACCAATCTTATAGTTTAATTACACGATCGCGACAGATTCTTGCGCCCAATGCACCGAAAGGACAATGATGCCTCTCAAGGCCGATCTCGACGCCATCGACTGGAAAATCCTGCGCGAGTTGCAGGATGAGGGCCGCATGACCAACGTCGAATTGTCGCGGCGCGTCGGCATCTCGGCTCCCCCCTGCCTGCGGCGGGTGAAGCGGCTGGAAGATTCGGGCATCATCCGCGGCTATCGCGCTCTGCTCAACAGCCCCGCACTTGGGCTCGATGTCGTCGCCTTCTGCCTTGTCGGCCTGCATCATCATGCCGAGGTCGAGCTGAAATCCTTCGCCGACCGCACCCGGCTCTGGCCCATCGTGCGCCAGGCCTGGATGGTCTCGGGCGATTCGGACTTCCTTCTCCATTGCGTCGCCAGCGACCTCGCCGCGTTCCAGGCTTTCGTCATCGAGGATCTCACCTCGACGCCCAATGTCGACACCGTGCGCACCGCACTCACCATCCGCCAGGTCAAGGACGAGGGCGTGGTGGCGATCGGCGATCGGACTTAAGTGCCTCTCATGCCGTCCGCTCCGTCAAAACGCATGGTTATCCTCGGCAACGGCCCGCTGTCGCGCGACTTTTCCGCCGAGATCGATGCTGCCGATTTCGTCATCCGCTTCAACGAGCCGAAATCCTCGATCGGCATGAGCGGCGTCCGCACCGACCGGCTGATCATGGCCAATTCCGGCAAGCCGATGCAGCGCCGGCTCGAGGATCCCGCGCTGATCGAATCGCCGATCTTCCGCGCGACGAAGGAGCTGATGTTTGCCTATCACCCGCACATCATCGCGCGCTACTTCCGCCGGCCCAACATCCTGTCGCAACTGAAAGGCCGCCGCACCGACTGGACCTTGCCCGCGATCGAGAAATTCGGCGCCGCCGGCAAGGAAATCCGCATCATGCCGCCGCAATTCTACATGGAGGGCTGCCGCATCCTCGGCGTTCCAGCCGACAAGATGCATGAAGTGTTTCCCAGCACCGGCTTTTTCGGTATCTGGCATGCGCTTGAGCATTATTCTGCCCAAGAGTGGCGTATAGAGGTCTGCGGCTTTACATGGCAGGGATGGCAACGTCATGCCTGGGCCGACGAGCGGCGCTGGGTTGGCGAACAGGTCGACCAGGGCCGCATTGTCCTCATCGACGAGGGCGTCAATTAGAGTTTTGTGGACGCAAATCTAAGTAGCCCCACATCGAGAAAGGAAACGGACAAGCAAATGAGTGAAGCATTGAGAATCTTCATTGGCTGGGATTCCCGCGAACCGATCGCTTATGAGGTCGCCAAAGCGACAGCCTTGAAAAACTCCTCCATTCCGCTGGATATCCAGCCGATCAAGCTCGACGATCTCGTCGCCAAGGGCTTGTATTCGCGCGACATCGATCCGCTGGCCTCGACCGAATTCACCTATTCCCGCTTCTTCACGCCGCATCTTGCCGGCTATGAAGGCTGGGCGCTTTTCTGCGACTGCGACTTCCTGTTCTTCGGCGATCTCGCCGACCTGCGGAACTATCAGGACCCGTCCAAGGCGGTTCTGTGCGCCAAGCACGACTATCAGCCCAAGGATGGCGTGAAGATGGATGGCAAGGTGCAGACCAGCTATCCGCGCAAGAACTGGTCGTCCTTCATGTTCTTCAACAGCGCGCATCCTTCGACGCGCCAGCTGACCCCGGAATTGATCAACAGCCAGACCGGCGCCTATCTGCACCGCATGCAGTGGGCAGCCGACGACGAGATCGGCGACCTGCCGATCGAATGGAACTGGCTCGAAGGCTGGAACGAAAAGCCGGCCAAGGGCCTGCCCAAGGCCGTCCACTTCACGAGCGGCGGCCCATGGTTCAAGGACTGGCAGGACGTCGACTATGGCGACGAGTGGCGCACTGAAGCGCTGAAGATCGACCCGGCCTTCAAGCCGATCTGATCCTCGGCAGACTACAAAGAAACGGGCGTCCCCATACGGGCGCCCGTTTTGTTTTTGACGCATGATCTTGTCCGAAAAGTCTGCAACTTTTCGGGATCATGCTCTAACGACTGGCGAGCTTGCGCTTTTCGACGATCGCCCTGAGCGCCAGGCGATACCAAGCCCGCTTGATCTCGCGCGAAATCACCTCGCTCAGCGGCTTCGACTTTTTCTGCACGACCGTTCCGCCGAGCAGATGATCGATCTGGCGGATGCAGACGGGCGACACGGCAAGAATGCGCGCCTTGGTCAGCCAGCGCATCTGGATGGTCGTATCGACCGGGCGGTCGAAAATCTCGGTCGCTTTCAGCAATTCTGCGGCCGCATCACGCCCGACAAGCTGCATCTGCATGCCGAGCCCGACATGATCCGGCTCGACCAGCATGGCACCGGTCCAGCCGGCGACCTGCCGGCCCTTGTCGGTGTGGCTGCGATAGGGAAAGCGGATGTAGTCGCCGGGCTTGATCGTCTTCAGCGCCATGGTCAGCGCCTCGCGAAAACCTTCGCCCTCCGGCTGGACATCGTCCTCGACGATCAAGCCGGCATCGAGCCCGCGATCGACGATCTCCTGCCATGCCTTGCGGTGCGACAGGAAACATCCGACCTCGGCGGCACGAAGCTCGAACGGGTAGCGCGGGCGATGGACGTTGCGGCGATAGACGGCGTCGATGTCGCTCTCGCTCAGCTTCAGCCCATCGACCGCATCAATGACATTCACCGTCAACGGAAGCGTGGCCTTCAGCGCCTCGACCTGCGGCCGCCGCCCTTCGGCACGCTGAAGATGGATGATGAAGGCCTCGGCGTTCATCGCATGGCCCAGACATGGTCGTAGACGCGGCGCACGCCCTCGGCCTCGCGCTCGAGCGGAAACCGCGCCCGGACTTCGGCCAGCGCATTGATGCCATGTGTTTCGGTCAAAGCCGGATCGGCAAGATACGGCCGGATCGCCTCGCGCAGCGCATTGCCGTCGCCGGCCGGCACAAGCGCGCCGGTCTCGCCCTGCACGATCATCTCGGCATAGGCACCCGCATCGCTCGCCACCACCGCCGTCTGCGAGGCCATCGCCTCCAGCGGCGTCAGCCCGAAACCTTCATTGCGCGACGGCGCGACATAGAGCGAGACGCGGCGATACCACGGCTTGATGTCGTCCACCTCGCCGAGAAACCGGATGCGGTCGGTAAGTCCAGCCTTGGCGATACGTTCCTTGAGTTCGTCGGCAAACGCCTTGTGTTCCGCCGTGACGCGGCCGGTTATCACCGCCGTCCAGTCCGGATGATGCGGCAGCAGCCCTATCATCGCATCCACGAACAGGTCGGTGCCCTTCTGGTGCCGCACGCGCCCGAAGCAGCCGACGGCGTATTTGCCGGGCAAGCCGGAGGCCGCAAACGCGTCGTCGTCGCCCGCTGGAGGACGGAACACATCGAGGTCGACGCCATGCATGACAACGGTATGGGGAACTTTCAAAAAACTTGCCGACTTCTCACCGGTGGCGATCACGGCATCCATCTGCCGGATCAGCCATTTGGTGAAAGGCCGGTGGTCGCGTTGCGCAGCCGAGGTGAAGACGAGTTTCAAAGGCGCGCGCAGCACATCCCGCAGCAGCAGACCCGCGACCATTTCCGTATTGCGGCGCGCATGCCAGATGCGATCCCGACCCGATTTCGGGCGTTTCTTCAGGCTGGAAAGCTGCCACCAGCGCATCTTGGGCAGGCTATCAGGCAGGCCGGGACCGATCGTGACGATGCCCAGCGTGCGTGCCTGCACCGGCACCAGCTGGATGATCGTGCTGGTCACACCGGAAAGGCGCTGCTTGAGATTGGGAGCGATGACCTCAACGGTCGACATGTCGGGCACAGCCGAGCGTCCGGCGGCAGCCGATGGGGCTGCCGCTGCACCCTTGGCGTTCATCCGTTTATCCTCAGATAAACTGGACTGCGACAACCTCATAGCCACGTGGCCCGCCGGGCGCATTGACCTCGATGGTTTCGCCGACTTCCTTGCCGATCAGCGCCCGCGCGATCGGTGAGGAGATGGAGATGCGGCCAGACTTAACGTCAGCCTCCTGGTCGCCGACGATCTGGTAGGTCTTTTCCTCTTCGGTATCCTCATCGACCAGCCGAACGGTGGCGCCAAACTTGATCTTGTCGCCGGACAGCTTGGAGATATCGATGACTTCGGCGCGCGCGATCAGGTCTTCAAGTTCGTTGACCCGGCCTTCATTCAGGCTCTGCGACTCCTTGGCGGCATGATATTCGGCGTTTTCCGAAAGGTCGCCATGCGAGCGCGCCTCCGAGATTGCCTCGATGATGCGCGGACGCTCGTCCTGTTGGCGCCACCGCAGCTCTTCCTTCAGCGTTGCGAATCCGGCGGCGGTCATCGGGACCTTGTTCATTTCAATCGGCCTTTCCTCAATTCACTCGCCTCCAATCCATCCCTGAAAACATGCGGGCGAGCACAAAAAGAAAACGGTCCGGCAGCCTTG
The DNA here is from genome assembly GCF_900116595.1 of Mesorhizobium sp. YR577. Taxonomy (NCBI): domain Bacteria; kingdom Pseudomonadati; phylum Pseudomonadota; class Alphaproteobacteria; order Hyphomicrobiales; family Phyllobacteriaceae; genus Mesorhizobium; species Mesorhizobium sp. YR577. Next base: position 230,264 of record NZ_FPBI01000006.1, read on the forward strand.
GCCACAGGAACCGTCCATACAGTTCCATTTAATATAGCGATCTTCTCGCGTTTTTCACGTCAAAAAAAGAACCCGGCAAAATTCTTGTGCCGGCAGGCGCTCCTTTCGCGGTTCTCCGGGCACCGGCACCTCACGCGGAACTCACCGGCTTGTGATCGCCAAGCTGCAATGTTTACCCGACGCCGCGTCGGCACGCCTTGCCTCGCATTCGTCTTCCCCTACCTTGGGTAGCATGAGCCCGACAAAAACCCTTGCCAGCTCCGCCGTCCTGCTTGGCCTCCTTGCAGGATCATCCATCACTCCGGCCCTCGCCCAGCAGACATTCGACACGCAAAAGGCCAAAATCCTGGCCGAAACCGTCGTGGATGGCCTCGAAAATCCGTGGGGTCTCGCTTTCCTGCCCGATGGCGGGGCAATCGTGACCGAGCGCGACGGCCGCATGCGCATCATCGCCGACGGCAAGCTGTCCGAACCTGTAGCCGGAGTGCCGCAGGTGGCGGCAAGCGGACAGGGCGGCCTGCTCGATGTCGCGCTATCGCCCGACTTCGCTACCGACAATCTGATCTTCTTCTCCTATTCAGAACCGGGCGAAGGCGGCCAGGGCACGTCGGTCGCGCGCGCGAAACTCGTCCGCGACGGCGCAAGCGCAAAGCTCGAAGACCTCACCACCATCTTCTCCATGGCGAAGAAGACCGGCACGTCGCACCATTTCGGCTCGCGGCTGGTCTTCCGGCCTGACGGCACCCTGTTCATCACCACGGGCGACCGCGGCCAGGGCGACAGGGCGCAGGACATGCAGGACAGCGCTGGCGCCGTGATTCGCATCAACGCCGACGGGTCTGTCCCTGCGGACAATCCCGATGCCAACGGTGCGAAAGGCCTTCCCATCCTCTGGTCGAAGGGCCACCGCAATATCCAGGGCGCGACCTTCGATCCGGTCATAAATGCGCTGGTCACCGTCGAGCACGGTGCAAAAGGCGGCGACGAGATCAACTATCCCGAAGCCGGCAAGAATTATGGCTGGCCGGTTATCACCTACGGCGTCGATTATTCCGGCGCAAAGATCGGCACGGGCACCGAAGCGCCCGGCTTCGAGCAGCCGCAATTCTACTGGGACCCTTCCATCGCACCATCCGGCCTCGCCAGCTATCAGGGCGACATGTTCGCGCAATGGAAAGGCGACCTGCTCGTCGGCTCGCTGAAATTCGGCCAGTTGTCGCGGTTGGAACGCGACGATGCCGGCAAGATCACCGGCGAAGAACGCATGTTCGAAGCTGAGTTCGGCCGCATCCGCGACGTCAACGTCGCGCCCGACGGCTCGGTCTGGCTGCTCACCGACGAAAGCGACGGCGCCATCATCCGGCTATCCGCCGGTTAGATGACAAAAAAGCCCGGTCGCATGACGGCCGGGCTCTTCACTGAATTTCCAATCCTGAAAAATCAGGACTTCGTCTTCTCGAAGGCGTCGATCTGCTTGGACAGTTCGGCATATTCCTCGCAGCCCTTGCCGCAGCGCTTTTCGATCTCCGAAAGCTGCTGGCGGGCCGATGCGACGTCACCGAGCTGCAGATGCGCCTCGCCGAGATATTCGCGCACCAGCGTGTAGTTCGGATCGGCCTTCAGTGCTTCCTGGTAATAGCCGAGCCCGACAGTCACGCGGCCCATCTTCCGGTGCGAATAGCCGAGATAATTCAGGATGCGCGGGTCAGATTTGTTTGCGGCCAGACTCAAGACGCTGATCGCCTCGCCATAACGGCCGGCCAGGGCAAGCTGGCGTCCGGTCAGATAGAGACTGTTGTCATCGGTATAGCCGGCCTTCTGCTTGACGCATTTTTTCTTCGCCTGATCATAGACCTGCCCCTTCGCGCAGGTCGGAACCGTCGGCGCCTCGCCGCCCGCGGCGAACACTGGCACGGCAAAAAGCGGAACTGCAACGATCAGCGAAGCGGCATAGATGGCAATCCGGGTTTGCATGGAAAGTCCTCCTGAAATGCTCCCATTTCCATACTAACGCATCGCGCCCCCGCTTTCATCCCGACAATATGCGGTAGAGCTTTCCCACCGGTCTGGCGGCATTTTCCGCGAGCCGTGTGAAGCAGTTCATATTCGGCGCGCCGCAATGCCCCTACGTTAGCAGCCTAGGCCTCCCAGGCTTCATTGCCCGCACCGGTTACCTCCGGGACGGGCTTTTTTTTGCCTCCCGCTGGCGCTCACTTCTTGCCCACCGGCCACGCTGCCGGCCAGTTTTCCGGGCCGTTGTCGTAATTGCCGTCGCAGTCGTCCTTCGAGCGCGCTTCGAGAAGAACGAACACAAGGCCCTCCCCGCCATTGTCCAGCCGCCATTTGTTCCAGCCGCCGCAATCGCCAAGACCGCGCCCCTTGAAGAAGGCTGTCAGGATGCGCTTCTGCTGGTCCCAGTCGATGTTCCAGGCCTGCGACGTCGTCGTCGGGCCATCGGGCGCCATATCCGGCAGAGCCATCTGGTCGATGCTGCCGGACTGGCTGGCGAAAAAGGCATAGGGCTGGTTGTAAGCGCCGCCGTCGCCGCAGGGCAGCGCCAGAAAATGCGCGTCGTCGCCGACATCGGCGTCGAAACCGCCGATATTGTCGAAACCGTCATCATCCGAGAAGCTGCAGGTGCCGTCCGGTCCCTTGAATTCATCGCGGATCGCCTCGGGAATATCGGCAACGGTGGCGATCTCCCGCACGGCAGCCGCCGGGCTCGTGCCGTCGCCCTTCACCTGCAGCGCGTCCTTGGCCTTCAGCCGGCCTTGTATCTCGTCGGTGAAAATCAGCGCCGCAACCAGCCCCGATAACGAAAAGGATGATGTGCCGGCCCCGCCCTTGGCCGTGTAGGCGATTTCGAGCTTGCTTGCGTTGCGCAGGGCCTCCAGCAGTTTCAGCGAATCCGCACCGCCCGCAAATGTGTATTCCGTGTTCTCACCGCGAACGCCCTTGGCGACGGGCAAGATCAGCACCTGCTTGCCGTCCACCGACAAGCGGATGTCCGACCCGGCGCTCAATTCATCCTGCGCCGCGACAAGAATATCGAGCGGCGTGTCCGGTCCCGCCTTGCGCAGTAGCGAAAACGCGTTGACCGGCGGCTGCTTGGGCGCGTTGGCCAGCGTCTGGATCGTGCAGGTCATGGCCACCGAACAGGATACGTTAAAATCCTTGAACTCCTTGTAGGCATCGGCGCTCGCAGCCGAAAGTCCGCAGAAAAACAGAACCGTCACTATCGAAATCAGCCGCACGCTGAACCCCCCATTGTCCCCCGCGTGGCTCATGCGGCCGCGCCCGGCGATGCTAAGACACGCTGGCGATATTCTCCAGCCTTCTGTAAATGCGCGTGAAATGACAAGAATTCAGGCCAATCTCCTTCTGCTGCTTGCCGGTGCCATCTGGGGCATGGGCTTTGTCGCCCAGTCGACGGCGATGGAGGCGATCGGACCATTCCTGTTCACCGGCCTGCGCTTCACGATGGCGGCGCTGGCGATCCTGCCCTTCGCCCTGCGCGAATCCGGCCGCGCGGCAACCCCGCTGACCACGCGCAACTGGCTTTCCTTCGGCTGGATCGGCCTGATGCTTTTCGGCGCCATCGTCTTCCAGCAGATCGGGCTGCTCCACACCACCGTCACCAATTCCGGCTTCCTCACCGGGCTCTACGTGGTGATAACGCCACTGTTCGCGGTCATCCTGTTCCGCAACTGGCCGCATCCGATCGTCTGGCCCGCCGCGATTACTGCGATGGCCGGCATCTGGTTCCTGTCGGGCGGTGGCGCGACCGCGTTCAACACCGGCGACTGGCTGACCGTGCTTGCTGCCGGCTTCTGCGCGCTCCAGCTCATCTTCATCGGCCGCGCGGCTGCCCCCACCGGCCGGCCGCTCACGCTGGCCGTCACGCAATCCGGCGTCGTCGCCGTTCTGGGCCTGGCGATAGCGCTGGCGGTCGAGCCTATCGAATGGCAGGCGATACGCCTTGCTTTGCCTGAAATCCTCTACGCCGGCATCTTTTCCGGCGGCCTCGCCTTCACGCTCCAGATCATCGGCCAGCGCTACACGACGGCCTCGCAGGCAGCGATCTTCCTGTCGTCCGAAGCCGTTTTTGCCGGGCTGTTCGGCGCCCTGTTCCTGGGCGAGCGCCTGCCCGCCACCGGTCTTCTAGGCTGCGGCCTGATCTTCATCGCGATCCTCTCCGTCGAGGTTCTGCCGCCGCTGTTTGCGAAAAAGCCGGCCACCGAGACCTTTTAAGAATTCGCTCTGACGAGACAAATGGCGTGGTTTTCGAGAACCGGAGCGGAGCGGACGTTTTGGTCCGTGAGCACCGGAAGCGCAGAAAGCTGCGTCAGTTGGCCGTCAGAGTAGAATTATCAAAAGGTCTCAGCCTTTGAAAATAAAGGCCGCGCCACCCGCAATCAGCGCGAAGCCGATGACGTGGTTTATGGTCAGCGCTTCCTTCAGGTAAAACACCGAGAACACGGCGAACACCGTCAGCGTCACCACCTCCTGGATGGTCTTCAGCTCGGCCGCCGAATAGACCGCACTGCCGATGCGGTTGGCCGGCACTGCGAACCAGTATTCGAAGAAGGCGATCATCCAGCTGGCGATCACCGCGATGTAGATCGGCGAAGTCTTGTACTTCAGGTGCCCGTACCAGGCGAAGGTCATGAAGACGTTCGAGGCGACGAGCATCAGGATCGGCAGGATCTTGGGCGACAGCAGGGATGCCATGGGAGAAACCGTGTTGGAGGGAGGAGCCATTTCAATGGGAAGCGAGCCGCTGTCAATGTCCGGCCGACGGCGGCGAAAGCCTTCAAATCCCTCAAAAACGGCGGGGGCGTGACGTAGCCCGCAAATCAGGTATCATCCGGCAAGGAGGTAGTTCCTGTGCAGCAACGGCTGGACAAAGAATGGGAACTGACGATCGGTCCCGACACCGTGCGCCTTTTCATTGAAAAGGCCAACGCCATCAGTGCGGCCATCAAGGACGACTATGCCGATGGCAACGAGCACGAGGTCGAGCTCGACGGCGACACCCGCGACAACCACCACCATGACGGGCTGGCCGAGGAAAAGGCCGACAACCTGATGGCCGAGGAACTCTCGGAGCTGATCAACGACCTGAATGTCGACGAAGCCGCCGAACTGATCGCGCTGATGTGGATAGGCCGCGGCGACTACGACGCATCGGAATGGGCCGAGGCGCTTGCCGAGGCGCGCCAGCGCGGCAACAAGCGCACCGCCAAATATCTGCTCGGCATGCCGATGCTGGGCGACTGGCTTGAGGAAGGCCTGGAGGCCGTCGGCGCGTAACGGCCCTGTCACGCAGAGTGATCGCTGGCGCGCAACCAAAAACCCGCCATTGCCGTTGCCACCGCGATGAAGGTTTCACCGCGCGGTAATTTCCTGAAAATCCTGCCCTTGCTGGCGGTATCGCTGCTTTTCATCACCGCCGCCGACAACAAGCCGCCTGCGCTGCCGCAGGAAGTGCCGGTGCCGAAGGTTCACGAACCTCCGGCCGGCAACATCCCGCCGCAAAAACTTGGCGACACGCCCGTGCCGGAACCGCGCCCTCACAAGAAGGGCGACGCCGAACCCGACGCAGACAAGAAGACCGAGCCGGTCACTGCCCCGGCAACCGCACCCTTGCCGACCGAGAACCCCGAACAGCCGGACGAAAAGACGCCCGCTGACAAGGGCGAGTCTGAAAAGCAGGAAATTCCGGCGACGGCCCCAGTCCCGACGGAGAATCCGAAGGAACCCGACGAGGTTTCCAAAGACAAGAAGCCGCTTCCACCCGCCGAAGCCCCCAAGCCGGACGAGGCCAAACCAGGCGAAAAACCAACCACGCCGGAGGAAAAGGCCAAGCCCGGCGAGAACCCGCCCGAATCCGAAGAAAAATCCGAGCCGAAGTACCTCCCCGATCCGCGCTCGAATGCCCCGCGCGCCGACACCATGCCGGCGGAAGAACTGGCCTGCCGCGCGCGCATCAAAGATCTCGGCGTCGAGTTCGAGGAGCATAAGCCTGAGAGCGACCCTGCCGGCTGCGCCATGCCCTGGCCGATCACCGTCAAATCGCTCGGCAAAACGATCGAGCTCGCACCCGGTGCACTGATGAACTGCGCCCTTGCAGAGGCCTCGGCCAAATTCGCCAAGGATGTCATCTCTCCCGCCGCCAAGGCCGCCTATGGCGAGGAGCTGAAATCCATCTCGCAAGCCTCCGCCTACGTCTGCCGCCCGCGCAATGGCACCAGGAAACTGTCGGAACACGCCTTCGGCAACGCGCTCGACATCGCCCAGTTCACGCTTTCAAAAGACACGAAGATCGACGTCGAACCAGCACCCGACGAGAAGGCGGCGAAATTCCTCGCCGAAATCCGCAAGGCCGCCTGCGGCCCGTTCAAGACCGTGCTCGGCCCTGGCAGTGACGCCGACCATTCGCTGCATTTCCACTTCGACCTCGCCCCGCGCAAACACGGCGGCACGTTTTGCCAGTGACTGCCTCATTCAAGTCACAAGCGTAAATTTGACCGCTGACCTTTCCTTTACCCTCGGCCGCTATCCTTGAAATTCAAGGGACAGGGAACCGGTCATGGCCCAGAAAACTCCTTCCGCGCTGGCGTGGGCGCGGCGGCTCGGCAGCGCGCGCTTGGCGACTACCGGCGGCGCGGTGCTGCTGGTGGCGATGGTCGCGTCCTGCACCACCGACAGCCTGATGTCGATGCGGCCGGAAGTTGATGTCGGTACGCAGACCGCCGCCGTCGCGCCACGGGTCAGGCCATCTGCCCCTGCCCTCGCCCCTGTCGAGCCGATGCTGGAGCCGGTCGAGCCAAACCTTGCGCCGGCAGTTGCACCTGTCGAACCGTCGTTCGGGGCGGCTGATACGCCGATCGAGCCCGAACCCGCGGAAGCCACGATGGATTCGGAAGTCGATGAGCCGGCCGCGGCCACCATCCAGCCTTCCATCGAACCGGTACAGCCGCAAATCGCCGCCGTCATTCCGCCCGCCTCGGTCAAGCCGAGAGGCCTGCAGACGTTGGTGCCTTCCAATCCGATGATGGTCGGCTATCCGCGCATGGACCCGCCGGCAGCGCGGTCGACTGTCATGCCCGCCGACGAAGTCGCCTGCCGCAACGACCTCAAGCGCCTCGGCGTCACCTTCCAGAACCTCGCTCCCATCCACGAAGGCAGCTGCGGGATCGATTTTCCGGTGAAAGTTTCCGCCATCGGCAGCGTCCAGATGAAGCCGGCGGCGACGCTGAGCTGCAGCATGGCGGCGACCTTCTCGCGCTGGACCCGCAAGGAGCTCGTGCCGTCCGCACGCATGCGCTACTGGTCGGGCGTGAAGACGATCCATCAGGGATCGAGCTATTCCTGCCGCCGCATCGCCGGCACCCGGACGGCATCCGAACATTCCAAAGGCAATGCGCTCGACGTGATGCGCATCGAGCTCAGCAACGGCAAGGATATCGACGTGCGCAAGCCCGGCTGGTTCGCCTTCCGCGAAAAGGGTTTTCTCAACACCGTGCGCGCCGACGGCTGCGATTACTTCACCACCGTGCTCGGCCCCGGCTACAACTACGATCACCGCAACCATTTCCATTTCGACATCAAGCCGCGCAGGAACGGCTACGTCGCGTGCCGGTGAGTGCAAAAGGCCCATTCTTGCCAATTCCAGCGCCGGGCATAATCTCTGCGTGAATGCAAACGTTGACGCAGCGCGGCTGCGTTACAGCCTGGTGCCTGCCGCATGTCACGACACAGATTGCCCCGGCGTGTCGCCAACTATCTTGTCACGCTGGCGCTGGCCTATGGCCTCGTCGCTTATATGGCAGCACCCGAATTCTGGACGGTCAGGGAGCACGACCGAAAGCTGCCCGAGGCGATGGTGACGACCACCCCGCAAGGCATTCCGGGCGATCCGATCAATGTCGGGCTCGTCGGCTCCAAGCCCGATCTCATGCGCGCCTTCGCGGCAGCCGGATGGAACCCGGCCGACGCGATCACCTGGCGCTCTAGCCTCGAGATCGGCGAAAGCGTCCTCTTCGACCGCCCCTATGCCGATGCTCCGGTCAGCACGCTGCTGTTCGACGGGCGCAGGCAGGATGTGGTTTTCGAGAAATCGGTCGGCGCAAGCGCCGATCAACGCCACCATGTCCGCCTCTGGATGGTCCCGCCGCCCGACGGCGACGATCGACCGCTCTGGCTGGGATCGGCGAGCTTCGACCGCGATGTCGGCCTCAGCCATGACACCGGGCAGATCACTCATCATATCGGCCCCGACATCGACGCCGAGCGTGATCTGCTCATCTCCGACCTCAAGGCTGCCGGCTCGATCGAGGCCTGCCACAGCGCCGATGGAGTAGGCGCGACCCAGACCGGCCGCAACGGCGGCGGCGACCGCTATTTTACCGACGGCATGGCCACAATTTGCGATCTGAACCGAAAACCCTGAAACAATACCGCGCTGAAAAGTGCCACACCCTATTTTCTAGCGCCCCGCCTCAATGCTATTGAGCATCAATGCTATACATCGAAGTCGCTATCGTCGTCGTCCTCATCTGCGTGAACGGCCTTCTGGCCATGTCGGAGCTGGCGATCGTTTCGTCCCGGCCGGCACGGCTGAAGGCCATGATCGACCGCAACGTCAAGGGTGCGGGGCGCGCGCTTGAACTCGGTTCCAATCCCGGCAAATTCCTGTCGTCGGTGCAGATCGGCATCACGCTGGTCGGCGTTGCGTCCGGCGCATTTTCGGGCGCCACGCTTGGCCAGCGCCTGACCCAGGTGCTGGCGGCCAACGGCGTGCCGGACGGCATTGCCGATGCGCTCGGCGTCGGCCTTGTCGTCGCCATCATCACCTATGGCTCGCTGATCATCGGCGAACTGGTGCCCAAGCAGATCGCACTGCGCAATCCCGAAGGCGTTGCTGTCAGGGTCGCGCCGCTGATGCGCGTGATTGCCGTCGTCGGCGCACCGCTGGTCTGGCTGCTCGACATTTCCGGCCGCTCGGTGCTGTGGCTGCTCGGCCAGCGTGGCGAGAGCGAGGAAAAGGTCACCGACGAGGAGATCAAGATGCTGGTGGCCGAGGCCGAGCATCACGGCACCATTGAATCCGACGAGCGCCGCATGATCGCCGGCGTGATGCGGCTCGGCGACCGCGCCGTGCGTGCGGTCATGACCCCGCGCACCGAGGTCGACTGGCTCAATCTCAATTCCGACGAGACAACGCTCAAGAAACTGCTGATGGAAACGCAGCATTCGCGCCTGCCTGCCGGCGAGGGCTCGGTCGACGCCATGGTCGGCGTCGTGCAGACGCGCGAAATCCTGGCGACCCTTCTGGCCGGCCGCGCCTTCGACGCGCGCAAGCATGTCCGCGCCGCCCCCATCGTCCACGACCAGGCCGACGCACTCGACGTTTTGACCACGCTGAAACAATCCGATGTGCCGATGGCGCTGGTGCATGACGAATACGGCCATTTCGAAGGCATCGTCACGCCGGCCGACATTCTCGAAGCGATCACCGGCGTCTTCCGCGCCGATCTCGACGAGGACGAATCGGAAGGAGCGGTCCAGCGCGAGGACGGCTCGTGGCTGCTGGCCGGCTACATGCAGGCCGACGAGATGGCCGACCAGCTCGGCATCGACCTGCCGGAAAACCGCGACTACGAAACCGTCGCCGGCTACGTGCTGTCGCACATGCACCACCTGCCCGCCACCGGCGAAAGCGTCGACGCGCAGGGCTGGCGCTTCGAAGTCGTCGATCTCGACGGCCGCCGCATCGACAAGGTCATCGCCTCGAAGCTGCCGGCGTAGCGGCGATCTGCGGGAAGCGTTTTTGACCGCAAGAACAATGGCTTGCGGACGCGGTTTGAATCAAAGCTGATTCGCGTAGCGAATTAACCCCCTCTCCGTCTCGGCTTCGCCGAGCCACCTCTCCCCCGCTTCGCAGGGGCGAGGAACCCAAGTCTTGAAATGTCGCGGCCTCGCAGAACTTGGGTTCCTCGCCCCCATGAAATGGGGGAGAGGTGGCGCGCGAAGCGCGACGGAGAGGGGGCATGAAGCCGCAAAGCCAACGACGATTAACGCCCCGCCGCTACGGCTGCTCCCAACAAAAAGGGCGGCGTTTCCGCCACCCTCTTTTCATCCTTGGGAGGAGTATTTTACGCCGCTTCCGATTCAGCAGCCTCGGCATCGGCCAGGCGCGCAGCCTTCAGCACCTTGGCCCACCACACCGTCTCTTCGATCAAACCATGGGCAGCCTGGTTGAGGTGCTCGAGATCCTCGAGCTTCTTTTCGCCCTGCTTCACCGCAAGGAAATCGGCCCAGACGATGTGAACGGCCGCCTTGGTCGGCGCCATCTGCAGCTCGACGGCGTGGAGCCGGAGCTGTTCGACCGCACGCGCGCCACCGACGCCGCCATAGCCGACGAAGCCGGCAGGCTTCTTGTTCCACTCGGTCGCGGCATAGTCGAGCGCGTTCTTCAGCACGGCCGTCGGGCCGTGGTTGTATTCCGCAGCCGTGAAGATGAAGCCGTCGAGGCTGGCGATCTTCTTCTGCCAGCGCAGTGCTACTTCATTCTGCGACGGCACCCAGGCGGACGAGGCCACTTCTTCGAAGAAGGGCAGTGGAAAATCGCGCAGGTCGATGACTTCTACGTCGATGTCGGTGCGGGCCTTGGCGATCTTGGCGAACCACTCGGTCGGAACGTCGGCGAAGCGGACAGCTCGCGTCGAACCGATAATGATTCCTATTTTCGGCTTGGACATGATAGTTTTCCCTATGAAACACTTGGTATCCATTGGATACCCGCACTATATTGGTGACTGATCATTCAGTGCACAAGGAGGCACTTTTTTGAAACCTAGGCACCTGCATCACACCGAAGACTGCCGCGCCGTCAGCGATATCCTGCAGCGCATCGGCGACAAATGGACCGTTCTTGTGGTGAGCAGGCTCGGCGACGGGCCGATGCGCTTCAACGAACTGCGCCACATCATCGGCGGCATCTCGCAAAAGATGCTGACGACGACCCTGCGCGGGCTGGAGCGCGACGGCTTCGTCACCCGAACCATGTTCCCGACCATCCCGCCGCGTGTCGATTATGAACTGACCGAACTCGGCCACGAACTGCTCGTACCCGTCAACGCGCTGGGCGAATGGGCACGGCTGAACACCGCGCGCGTCAACGCGGCACGCGCGAGATTCGACGCCGCCTGCCCGGAACGGGCGAAGGGGAAGAAGGCTGCGTGATCAGTGAGTGAGTAGTGAGTAGTGAGTAGTGAGTAGTGAGTAGTGAGTAGTGGATTTGAACTGCTTCGCTCTATCGGCAAGGCAATTCGCTATTCACTATTCACTATTCACTATTCACTATTCACTCAGCTGGCACCGGCTTCGGCTTCCCATCCTTGTCCAGCGCCACCATGATGAAATCGGCGTCGGTCACCTTCTCCATCAGATCCTGCAGATAGCGCTGCGCCCAGGCTTCGACCTTTAGCGTCATCGACGTGCGCCCGACGCGGTTGACATGGGTGTAGATGCACAGCGTGTCGCCGATCTTCATCGGCTTGGCGAAGGACATTTCCTTCACCGCCGCCGTCACCACGCGCCCCTTGGCGCGCTCGGCGGCGCGTATGCCGCAAGCAAGGTCCATCTGCGCCATCACCCAGCCGCCGAAAATATCGCCGGCAGCATTGGCATCCGACGGCATCGCCAGCGTGCGCAAGGTGAGCTCGCCCGTCGGTTGACCGTCTGCGTAATGAACCATCGTGAATCTCCGTAAATGCCCGCCCCATCGATGGCAGCTAACACAAACTACAGCAAGCACCGGTCGCTTTTTTCACAAGCCATGCCGGATGCCGGGGTGTCGAAGCTCCTCGCCGAACGCTAGGCTGAATCAATATCTGAGCCAGTTCACGGGCGGCCTTTCGTTTCACATGCAAACCTATGATTTCATTGTCGTCGGCTCAGGCTCAGCGGGCTGCGTGGTCGCCGAGCGATTGTCGGCCGATGGCCGCTTCTCCGTGCTGGTGCTCGAAGCCGGCGGCACCGACCGCCGCTTCTTCGTGCAGATGCCGCTCGGCTACGGCAAGACGTTTTTCGATCCTGCCGTGAACTGGAACTACAAGACCGAGGCCGATCCCGGTCTCGCCGGCAATGTCGACCACTGGCCGCGCGGCAAGCTGCTCGGCGGCTCCAGCTCCATCAACGCCATGGTCTGGATCAGGGGCCAGCGCGAGGATTACGACGCCTGGGCTGCCGCCGGAAATCCCGGCTGGGGCTTCGACGACCTCCTGCCGGTTTTCAAGGCGATCGAGGACAACGAGGCCGGTGCCGACCAATGGCGCGGGCGCGGCGGGCCGGTCCACGTCACCGACAATCGCACCCGCGTCCACCCCCTCACCCACCGCTTCCTGAAAGCCGGCGAGCAGGCCGGCCTCGCCTTGAATCAGGATTTCAACGGCAGGACCCAGGAGGGCGTCGGCGTCTATCAGATCAACACGAAGAATGGCCGCCGCATGTCGGCGGCGCGTGCCTTCCTGCGCCCGGCGATGAAGCGCGCCAATGTCCGCGTCGAGACCAATGCGCTGGCGACCAAGATCCTGTTCGAGGGAACCCGCGCCGTCGGCATCGAATATCAGCGCGGCGGCCAGACGCTCACCGCGCGCGCCGGCCGCGAGGTGATCCTCAGCGCCGGCTCCATCAACACGCCGCAGCTTTTGCAGCTTTCCGGCGTCGGCCCCTCCAGCCTCCTGAAAGGTCTCGGCATACCGGTCGTCCACGCCAACGACCATGTCGGCGACAATCTCCAGGACCATCAGGGCATCAACTACACTTTTCGGGGCAGGCTGCCGACGCTCAACCAGATCCTTCGCCCATGGTGGGGCAAGATGCTGGTCGGCATGCAATACATCCTGACGCGCGGCGGCCCATTGGCTATGAGCATGAACCAAGGCGGCGGTTTCTTCCGCACCGATGCCGCGCAGACCCGCCCAAACATGCAGCTCTATTTCCAGGCTTTCTCCACCGTTCTGCCACGGGTCGGCGAGCGCCCTATCCTCACGCCCGACCCCTGGCCGGGCTTTTCCATCGGCCTGTCGAACTGCCGCCCCTCGAGCCGAGGCTCGATCATGATCCGCACGAAAAACCCGCTCGACTACCCCAGAATCGCGCCCAACGCCTATTCGACCAACACCGACGTCACCGAAATGCTCGACGCGGTGAAGTTCGTGCGCAAGATTGCCGCCATGCCGGCAATGAGCGAGATCATCGAGGAGGAGGTGCTGCCCGGCCCCAAATGCACGACCGACGAAGAGCTGGTCGCCGATTTCCGAGCCCGCTCCGGCACCGTTTACCACCCGGTCTCGACCTGCCGCATGGGGCCGGACGCATCGCAATCGGTCGTCGACCCGCGCCTGAAGGTGCACGGCCTTTCCGGCCTGCGTATCGTCGACGCCTCGATCTTCCCCGACAACATCAGCGGCAACACCAACGCCGCTTCCATCATGACCGGCGCCAAGGGCGCTGCGATGATACTGGAGGATCATGTTGGTTAAACTGCTGCCAACCTTGGCGCTGCCCCTCATCCGCCTACCGGCACCTTCTCCCCGTATAGTGACGGGGAGAAGGAGGAAGCTCCAACGCTGACGCCCCCCTCTCCCCGTCACTATACGGGGAGAGGGTAAGGGTGAGGGGCAGCGCCGACCTGACAAGCAACACGCCACGACCGAGGAGAGGCCCATGAAAATCACCGACGTTAAAACCTTCGTCGTCGGCAATCCGCCGCCGGGCATCGGCGGGCGCTATTTCATCTTCGTCAAGCTGACGACGGACTCGAATGTCGTCGGCTATGGCGAGGCCTACAACGCCACCTTCGGCCCACACGTCACCGCAAAAATGATCGAGGATCTGGCCGAGCGCTATCTCGTCGGACGTGACCCGCACGACATCGAAACCTTCTTCCGCCGCGCCTATTCCTCAGGCTTTTCGCAGCGGCCGGACATTTCCGTCATGGGCTGTTTTTCGGCGCTCGAAATCGCCTGCTGGGACATCATCGGCAAGGAGGCCAACAAGCCGATCTACAAGCTGCTCGGCGGCCAGGTGCACGAGACCCTGCGCTCCTACACCTATCTCTATCCGCACACCGGAAGTGCGGTGCCTGCCGAAGCCGACAACCCGGACAAGAATGTCTACAACGATCCCGGTCTCGCCGCCGAATGCGCGCTCGCCTATGTCGAGCAGGGTTTCAACGCGGTGAAGCTCGATCCCGCCGGTCCCTACACCGCCTTCGACGGCCACCAGCCGCGACTGATCGACATCGAGCGCTCGGCGGCCATGATCAAGGCGATCCGCGAGGCGGTCGGCAACCGCGCCGACATATTGTTCGGCACGCATGGCCAGTTCACCGCGTCGGGCGCACTACGCATGGCCAAGGCCATCGAGCCTTACGACCCGCTGTGGTTCGAAGAGCCGGTGCCGCCGGATATGCCCGAAGTCATGGCGCAGGTGGCGCGCGGCACCTCTATCCCGATCGCCACCGGCGAGCGGCTGACGACCAAATTCGAATTCGCCCGCGTCATCGAAAACCGCGCCGCCACCATCCTGCAGCCCGATCTCGGCCGCTCCGGCGGAATCCTCGAAACCAAGAAGATCGCGGCCATGGCCGAGGCCTATCACATCCAGATCGCCCCGCACTGCTATTGCGGCCCGATCGTCGGCGCCGCCAACGTCCAGCTTTCCGCCACCCTGCCCAACTTCCTCATCCTGGAATCGCTGAAGCAGTGGGACGGCTTCCACGAGACGCTTTTGAAGAAGAAGATCGAGTGGCAGGACGGCAATGTCATCCCGTCGAAGGAACCCGGCCTCGGCGTCGAGCTCAACGAGGCCGTCTGCGAGGCCCATCCCTGGACCGGCAAGGACCTGCATCTCGACATGATGCAGGATCCGCTGTTTCCGTGAAGCAAAAAGCGATTCCGGATCAAGGCCTTGGCCGGCGATCCGGAATCATTTCGCAAGGCGGCTGAATCAGTTTCTCAAACCGACAGCCTAATCCTGCAGCTTGACCCGGTAAACGGCTCCCGAGCCCCAGGTGCCGACCAGCAGTTCGCCTTCGCCGCCACGGCCAAGCGCGACTGCGCTGCCTTCGAGGCCGTCCGCCACAACCTGCGACGCACCATCGAAGGCGACACGACGCACCAGGCTCGCACCATTGTCGATGACGAAAACCGCATCCGCCCCGGCGGCAAGTATGCCGACGCCCGGCCGCGAAAAGCTCTCTCCCATTTCCGAAACCGAGCCGTCCGGCAAGACGCGCGTCACCCGCCCGCCATATTGCGAAGCGACGATGCTGCCATCCGCCATCTCGACCACACCCACCGGCAGCGACAGCCCGCTGGCGACCACGCGCCGCTCCCCGCTCGCCAGATCGACCGACAGGATTTCGCCGGAAGCCCGATTGGCAACGAGCAGCCGCCCGTCCTTGGTAAAGGCGATGCCGGCAGGTGTCGCCAGCCCTTCCACGACGCGCGCGGTTGAACCGTCCAGTCCTACCCGGATGATATGATCGCCCGAATAGGCGGAGACGAACACGCTGCCCTCGCTGTCGACGGCGATGCCGGCGGGTGAAGCCACGCCATCCACCAGCACCGAGCGGGAGCCATCCGGCGTCATGCGCTCGACCACGCCGCCGCTCCAGTTCGACACATAGACGGTGCCGTCCGATGCTCTGGCAATGCCGGTCGGAGCGCTGAAACCTTCCCACAACTTCTCGGCCGCAGCCGTGCTTGCCTGCACGGCAGAAGGCGTCACCAACGGGCCCACGAAGGCTGCAGAACCGAGCAGGAGCGTGCTGCCGGCAAGCATGCTGCGCATCATCCTCCTCATGCCGCGCGCTCCTGCCCGACAGCCTCAACTTCACTCCGATGCGCAAAAACCTCCTTGGCCGCGAACAGCCCGTTGAGGGCCGCCGGGAAGCCGGCATAGACCGCCATCTGTATGATCACCTCGGTGATCTCGTCGCGGGTCAGCCCGACATTCAGTCCGGCCTCGATATGCACCTTGAGCTGTGGGCTGGCATTGCCCAGCGCCGTGAGTGCCGCGATGGTCGCGATCTCGCGCTCGCGCAAGCCGAGCCCCTCGCGGCAGTAGATATCGCCAAAGGGGAACTCGATAATGTAGCGGGCGAAATCGGGCGCGATATCGGCCAGTGCTGCAATGACCTTTTCGCCGCCTGCGCCGTCGATTTCAGCGAGCGCCCGCTTGCCGCGTTCGAATCTGCTGTCCTGTTTGTTCTGCGTCATGGGTTTTCGTCCTTTTTTCAGAGCCGGCATAGCCGGCGATCTTGGTATCGAGGACGAGAAGGCAGGCCTGAAGCTCAGCCACATGATTGCGCACGCGCTCGCGATGCTGTTCCAGCAATTCGCGGCGCTGCCTGTCCGTATCGGCGCCCTGCTCCCGCAAAGCCGCATATTGCAGCATCTGCCGGATCGGCATCCCGGTCGTTTTCAGGCGACCGAGAAATTCGATCCAAGTCAGGATCGAGGCGTCGTAGTCACGTTGGCTCGATTGGTCCCGGTCGGCATAGGGAAGCAGCCCGATCCGCTCATAGTAACGGATGGTGTAAGCCGACAGTCCCGACCGCTTTGCGAGTTCGCCAATCTTCATGGTTTTGCCCTGTCTCGTCACGACGCTCACAAGGCTAGGGGTTGGAGTGCACTCTAAGTCAATAGGGTTTTTTCGAAGAAAATAGCAGGTGCCGGTGACGATCGAAGCTGCGGCTTAGACGTCGTCATCCCCTCGCCCATATCTGTGGACATGGTCCGAACATCACGCTTTGGTGAACGGAATCGGTTAGATTGCGATCGTCGAACCGGGGACGTTCGCGAGTAACGGGGACAACCATGACACTCATCCAGAAGCTGGCGATCTTCTACGCCGCCATGTTCTTTTTCGTTGTCGGCATCGGCTATGTGCCGGCTTTCAACGACGCCAATGGCTATCTGTTCGGGCTGTTCTCGCTACAATGGTATGATGACTTGCTCCACGCTTTCTCTGGCGTCTGGGCGTTGATCGCCGCTTTCGTCTCGCATCGCCAGTCGGTGCTGTATTTCAAGCTGTTCGGTGCGATCTACCTGTTCGACGGCGTGCTCGGCCTCGTCACCGGCTCCGGCTGCCTTGACGGCGGTATCTTCATCGACGGCTTCCGCTCCTTCGGCGATGTCGAGTTCCCGACCCGCTTCTTCGCCAATGCGCCGCATCTGGCCATTGGCGGCTTTGCCGTCTTCGTCGGCTACTGGCTGTCGAAGCGCGTGCACGAAAAGCTGGCAGTGGCCTGAGCGCATGTTTCTGCTCCGCCTGCTGAAGCGCCTCGTCAAGACGCTGCTCATCATCCTCGTCGTCGTGCTGGCGATCCCGCTGCTCGGCCTTGCCTATGGTTTCCTGACCACCAGCAGCATCGACCAGACCCCGCTTGCCGGCATCGAGCAGGGCGCGCCGCCGCAGGCGCTTGCCGATCAGGTCCGCACCGAAATCCCTGGCTACCAGCGGCCTGAAGAATCGACCTATCTCACCTATCCCGAATGGTCGATCGTCTACGCCGCGCGCGAATATGCCGGCTTCGTCCGCAACGATCGTGAAAGCGGCTTTCCCTATTGGTCCACCATCGGCCGCTTCTGGCAGGATTATGCCATGGTCATCCGCGCCACCTCGGACAAGCCGTTCAACTTCGCCAACCACCAGATGCTCGCCGTCATCGGCACCAGCCACACCATCGAGCACCTGATCCAGTGGGCCTATGAAAACACCATCGGCCGCATCACCGAGGCGACCTCGGGCCGGCGCATCGCGGTAGACGTCTATCAGGCCCGGATCGCCACGGAATACGCAGCCTTTCTCGATCAGGTGCCGTGGTACCAGTTTCCCTATGCCGAAAAACGCGCCGGCCTGATGGCTGTGGGCAATGCCGCTAACGAGGACCAGCTGCGCACCAGCGAGCGCAAGATCGCCTTCGGCCTCGCCTACACCATCAAGCAGGGCTATGCAGACATCATCAAGTCGGCGCTGTCGGCCACCGCCGATCCGGCCTTCCTCGACATTCATGTCTGGGCCAAGGGTCCGGTCGCCGAGGCAATCGCAGGAGAACCCGACACGAAACTCGAAAAGGATTTCGGCACGGACGGCGTAGTCTTTGTGACGAAGCGCTATCAGGTCTTCACCGACATGATCCCGCGCCTGATCGAGAAAGGTCTCAGCTTTGTCGAAATCGGCGGCAATGACGAAATCCTCGTCACCGTGCTGTCCAACGGCGAAGTCGAAATCCCGGCCGGCGCCCGCGAACTGTTTTCCTACCAGCTGCCGGCCGAGCCAAGCCGCCGCCGCACCGGCCTGACCGTCGCGGTTCGCTCACTGCACGCCGTCCTGCCGACGCTTGCAGAAGACGGGGCGAAGCTGGAACATGTTTACGATTATTGAGTTCAGGTGAGCTGAGTAGCTGATTGCAAATCAAGGCGTTAGCGCAATATCCAGAATCAGGGCCTCAGTTGCATTTCCAGCAACATTCAGTTGCGCTTCACCACACTTATTCCGCGATTCAAGCCAAATCCCGCCGCGAACCGGGCGCAAGTTGTTCTGGTCAACATCCTTCCGAGGACACCATGATCAAGACCGCGCTCATAGCCATGACGATCGTCGGCTGCGACTGCGATGCGAAGCTCTGCGAGTTCATCCGCGAGACGCCGCCGCAATACGCCTCCGTGGCCGATTGCGAGGCCGCGCTGAAAAAGCAGATCCTGCACGAGAAAACCGTCGATTATCCGCTGGTCTCCGGCATCTGCCGTTCGAACCAGCCCGATGATTTCAAGACCGCCTCCGTCCAGGCGACCGACCCGGCGCCCGCGCCGCAGACCGTCGAGCCGAGCCGCAGCGCGCCCATCTATGCCGGTCTGGTCGAGGACGGCCGCTCCGTTCTGTACCGCA
The DNA here is from genome assembly GCF_900116595.1 of Mesorhizobium sp. YR577. Classification (NCBI taxonomy): domain Bacteria; kingdom Pseudomonadati; phylum Pseudomonadota; class Alphaproteobacteria; order Hyphomicrobiales; family Phyllobacteriaceae; genus Mesorhizobium; species Mesorhizobium sp. YR577. The sequence goes on from NZ_FPBI01000006.1 coordinate 249,233, forward strand.
CTGCCGGCGGCTACACCGTCGTGCGCAAGGGCATCAGCCACGCCGCCGAAAGCACGGCCGATCTGGCAAGCTGGGCCACCGGCTGGATCGCCGCCAAGCTGCCGGCGTTTTGAGGTTGGTGTATTAGGTCGGATAAACGGTGTTTACCCCCACCCCTAACCCCTCCCCACAAGGGGGAGGGGGACGATTTCGTCGCTTTGGCCACCAAGCACTGTGAAGATTGGACTGAGCGGACTTGCAGCAGAGTTCCCCTCCCCCTTGTGGGGAGGGGTTAGGGGTGGGGGTCCCTCCAAACGCAATTACCTCCCGTAGACGGGTAAAACGCTACCAAGGGATAGGCAGCAAACCGTCACGGTTACCCCCTCACCCCACCCCAACCGCAGTCTTCAACGCCCGATAAAACGTCGACTGAAACAGCTCCCCCGGATCGACCTCCCGCTTCTTCGCCAGAAAAGCCGGCAGCTCCGGATAGGACGCCAGCAACTGCGCGCGCGTGAAATGAAGCTGATACGGCAGGAAGAACCGGCCGCGATGTTTCAGCGTCAGGTCGATCATCGCCCGCGTCAGCGTTCGCATCCTGGCGTTGCCGGCATCGTCGGCGCTCTGGTTGATGTAGAGCACCAGCGCGAAGGCCGGCTCCGGCGCATAGGTCAGCGCCACGTCCTCGCGGTGAACGATGCGCACCGAGGCGTTCAGCACCGGCAGATCCTGCCCGCGCAAGATCTCCCGCGCACCGGCGATGAAGGCGTCGTACTCGCCGCGCGGCACGAAATATTCGTGAAGGATATCCGTCTCATAGGCGAGATCGTTGAACAGATAGGGCACGGAATCATGCATCGGGTTGTTGCGCGTCACCAGGCACGCCTCGCCCTCGCCCATCGCCGCCGTACGCGGCACCGTGCAGCTTTCGAATTTCGGTTCGAGGTTCTTTTCGGCGTACCATTTCAGGCTCTGGAACGTATCGCCCAGCTTGGCGAGATTCATGATTGCCCGCTTCATCCCGACACCGTCCGGCTCGCCAAGTGCGGGCATATCCGCCGGCGGCTGGTCGCCCACCTTGTCGTAGCGATAGACGATCATGTCCTCGAGAAAATTGCCGGGCGCCGTCGAAAGATGCCCGTAGAACAGGCCGATATTCCTGTCCTGCTCCAGATGCTCGGCAAAGAAGGCCGGGAAATCATCGGAGCGGATGATCTCGCGGGAGGTCCGGTAGACGGCATTGTCGACGATATCGAGCTTGGCCTCCAGCACGACGCCGAACAGGCCGTAGCCGCCCAGCACATGCCGAAACAGCTCGGCATTCTCACTGCCCGAACAGGTCACGACCGAGCCGTCGGCCAGCATCACCCGCATCGACTGCACCGAGCCCGCCACCGATCCCGCCTGATGGTCCATGCCATGCGCATTGACCGAAATCGAGCCGCCGACGGAAAAGATGTCGGTCGACTGCATCGCCTTCACGGCAAAGCGCGGATGTAAGATGTTCTGGATATCGTGCCATGTCGCGCCCGGCTGCACGGTCATGGTCTTCGCCTCGGCATCCACAGTGACCTTGTTGAACTTGCGCATGTCCAGCACCAGCGCGTTGTCGTCAAAAGCCTGCCCGCCCATCGAGTGGCGCACCGCCGCGATCGAAACCTTCAGCCCGCTCTCGCGCGCAAAAACCAGCGCCCGCGCGACATGACCCTCCTCGCCGACCTCGACCACGCCATAAACCGGCGTGCGCGAAAGCGCGCTGGCATCGTTGATGGTTCCGCCCTTCGAAAGCCAGGGCAGCGAGGCATCAAAGGCGGGTGGATTGGCGAGCGGCTGCAATGGCAGCGAAACGCCATCGATATCGGCAATTCGCCCGGCGTCCTTCGCCCCGGAAGGGTCGCGCGCCAGCCGCGCCAGCGTCGTGCCGCCCCAGGCCGCCGCACCGCCCAGCACTGCCGCGCCAAGCAGCAGCCGCCGCGAAATGCCAAATCTCTTGCGCCCATCCGCCATGGTGATCTCCCTCAAGGCGTCACCGATAGCGCGGGTTTTTAAGGAAAACCATAAGGCGCATCACATAACGGCGAAGCGCGCGCATGATTGCGTCCAAGCCAGTCCCCTCTCCGTCTCGGCTTCGCCGAGCCACCTCTCCCCGCAAGCGGGGCGAGGAACCGGAACTCGCCGAGGTCGCGAGAATTCCGAGGTCGCGGCGTCACAGAACTTGGGTTCCTCGCCCCTACGAAGTGGGGGAGAGGTGGCGCGCGAAGCGCGACGGAGAGGGGGACTTTGCAAGGCCCGGCATTCTAAGATTGGGCCAGCCTCACGATCCCGCTTCACAAGAATCGGGCTTTCTGGCATGAGTGTCGGGAAATCCTCCGCTCTTTTCGAAAGTCGCTCCGTGCACCCCGTCGTCGAAATCCTCGGCTCGCTGGCCGCCGTCATCACCACGCTCGGCTGGCTGCCGCAGCTTTTGAAAATCCGTCGCGAAAAGAAGGCCGACGACATCTCGCTCGTCGCCATCGGCACGATCGCCACCGGCGTCTTCCTGTGGACGCTCTACGGCCTGTTCATCGGCTCGTGGCCGGTCATCATGGCCAACGCCGTGACGTTCCTTTTCATCGTCGCGATCGTCGGCATGAAACTGCATTACGGCCGCGCCGTTCAGACCGGCGGATAGACCGCTCCAAGCCGCGCCGAGACCTTTTCCTTCAGCCGGCCCTCCAGCGCTTCGACCGGCACGAGGCACTCGCGGTCGCCCGCGCGCAGCCGCATGAACGGCACCGTCTCAAAGCCGGCAATCCGCCCGCGCCGCGCACCCTCCGTGCCGATATCGGCCACCAGCATCGCGCCGATCCTCCCCGGCCAGGGCTGCCGCGCCCATGCGGTGCCCAGGCAATCGCCCAGCCCATAGGCGATGAGCGCCCCTTCGATCTGCTCCAGCGGCTGCACGACATGGGCGTGGTGCCCGACGACCAACCCTGCCCCGGCAGCCGCCAGTTTTCGAGCAAACGTCCGCGTCGTTGCTTGCGAAAAATGCCGGAACTCAAAATCCCAGTGCGGCACGGCGCAGATGAGATCGACGCCCGCTTTCGCCTCCGTATCCCAGCCGCCAAAATCCTCCACCATCAGCACCCGCCCGGCGAAATCCTCGCGCGCCGCATTACGCCACTGCGTGAAGGCCGAGAACCCCACCGTCAGCCCGGCGGCTTCGAAGGGCTTCACCCAGCCGTCTGCCTCCGTGCCGATGGTGCGGATGCCAAGACGCCCGAGAGTCGCCACCGTCTCCTCAAAACCGGCAACGCCCTGGTCGAGCACATGATTGTTGGCCAGCGACAGGACAAGCTTTTCAGGCGTGATGTCCAACGCAGCCAAGGCGCTTTCGAGAAAGGCCGGCGTCATCGCGTGACGCAGCCCGAGACTCGTCCCGAACGGCGCATATAGCTTTTCAACCACCGGGCTCTCGCAATTGGCGATCACCAGATCGGCCGATGCGATGATCCTGCCGAGCGCCGGGTCGACCAGCGGCGCGCGCCGGTTGGCAACCGCCGAAATGTCGCCGAGGAAAACCAGCCGCACCAGCCGGCCATTCGCCGGCGCCGGCCGCGCCATCGGCGCAAAACCGGTTCGATCGCCCCCCAGCGACGGACGCAGGAAACGCGGCAGCCATGACAGCTTGTAAGAGAGTGGAAAATTCGACACCGCGCCGCCCGCTGATTTTGCGCGCACGCTACAGCAACGGATGCCCGGTTAAAATCCTTCCGCGCTGCGCGCGCGGAAGGATCGGTGGAGACTGCGTGCGGTCCCCGGAGCCTTTCCGGCTCAGGTAGAGCCGCCCCTCATCCCGCTGCCGCGACCTTCTCCCCGTATAGTGACGGGGAGAAGGAGGCTGGCCGCAACGCTGGCACCCCCTCTCCCCGTACTTACGGGGGTCCGAAGGACGGGCGAGACCCGTGGCTCGCCCCGGAATGGGTAAGGGTGAGGGGCAGTTTCCGTCGAGACCTGAACGATCTACGCAGCCACCCCCGCAGGCTTGGCCACCAACGCCCCGGCGATCTTCTCCGACAGCCAGCCGAACAGCGCCCCGACGATCATCGACACGATGATGTTGATCAGCGGATTGTCGACGAGGGATGCCGAGGTCAGCGTCGCCATCTTGCCGGCGAGCAGCGCATAGGCTGCGACACTGGCAAAGCCGTAGACCGCCGACGGTATCTGGGCCAACAGCGGCGCATTCGCACCCATGATGAGAACGATGACGGTGACCGCAACCGATATGCCCGCCGCTAGCGGTACGCCGAGCGAGCCGGCAAGCAGCGATATGCCGTAAAGCGCGATCCAGCCGAGAATCGCGCCCCATATGTGGGCTGGAATATTGGTCTTGAGCGAGCCTTCCTTGCCGCCCGAATGGTAATAGGCGCCCCAGGCGATGAAGGCCGCCCATATCTGCAGGCCAAGTCCGGCCAATGGCCCGACGAAAAGCCAGGTGGCTATGCCGCCGAGTATTCCAACGCTGAGTGCAAGTGCGGTGAGCAATGGCATGTGAATTCCCTCCCTATGGGATTCATCAGGACAGCCACATCGCGTGTGCGCTGTCCTATGCCGGTGCCCTGTTGCTCAAAAGATCAGCAAATTTACCTTACGTCAACCATAGCTTGTGCCGTCTGCCTATGGATTGATCAGTCATCAACAGAAAGCCGCGCGCACGCACGCGAAGGCCCCGTTACCAGGCATAAAGCATAACCGCGCTGCCATATTGGAGAGGCGGGGAATCGGCGCTAGGTTGTATCCGCTTCGAAATGCAATCCGCTCTGGAGGGGCAGTCCATGAATTTTCGAAAACTGGTCACCGCCGCGGCCGTGCTGGCCGGGGTGGTGCTTTTGCCTGCGGCAGCAAACGCAGCCAACGCCTATGTCACCGGCAATGTGAATGTCCGCTCGGGCCCGGGCACCGGCTATGACCGCATCGGAACGCTCAGTGCCGGCACCACGGTCAATGTGCGCGGCTGCGAGGCCAACTGGTGCAACATCCGCGGCGGCGGCCTGCGTGGCTGGGTTTCGGCGAACTACCTGTCGGGCGCAAGCTATCGCCCGCCGGTGGTCGTCGTTCCGCCACCCATCATCGTGCGCCCGCCGCATTACCGGCCCCCGCACTGGAACCGTCCTCCACATTGGAACCGCCCGCCGCACCGGCCAAGGCCGCCGAAGCCGCGACCGCCGCGTCCTGGCAACCACTGCAAGATCGCACCCGGCTTCCCCTGCCCGTAAAGGTAGCAGCCGCCCAGAGCAATTCCAGGAAAAGTGTGAAACGGTTTTCCGTCCGGAATTGCGTAAAAACAAATACCTGGAGCGGTTGGACCGCTCCAGGCAGTTCACCCCGGCACGGCCTTGTCGCGCCGGGGTTTTCGTGAGTAAGTTTCAGGCCATGAAAACCGTGCTGCCGCTTGTTTTTGCGCTGTTCTTGTCCAGTCCGGCAATTGCCGCCTGGCAGGAGATCGATGGCGGCATATCTTCGGTTCCCAAGGAAACCAACAGCACCATCCAGGCCGTCGTCCTCCACTGCGTCGACGGCGCGGCTATCGACGTCTATTCCGGCGGCGACGGCACGATAAAACCGGCCGCCGGCGGCGAGGTCGTCGACTATTTCTACAAGCCAGGCTTCATCCGCGCAGACATCGACGGCAGCGCCTTCCCAATGGTCGCCGCCGGTTCGGGCGACGCGGTCGTGCTGTTTTCCGAAGGCAAGGAGGCGGAAGGCTACATGGCCCCGCTGGATGACGCGCTGATCGGTGCGCTGACCGCCGGCAAACTCCTGACGCTCGCCTTCGATCTCAACCCAACGACCGCAGCCGACAGCTCGACCTTTGAAACCTTCGCCACCTTCGATCTCGACGGCCATGGCGAAACGATCCGCAACGCCATCGGCAACTGCGAGTGAGGCAGCGCAGTTTTAGCGCTTACCTCGCCTTGCCAGGCACCCATCTGTCGGCCGGGTTCTTGAAATATTTCCAGCCGCGGTCGCGCGCCCGGCTGAGTGCGGCGAGATAGATATCCTCGATCTGCGGCAGCATCGCCTCCGGCGCCAGTTGCTCGGTGACCTTTTGCCTGTCCGCCGCGCCGGCCTCAACCTGCCATTGCGGATTGCGCGCAAAACGTTCCGCCGCTTTCGAAAGGCCGTCCACGTCACCGACCGTGAAAAGGCGGTCCGCCGGAAGCAGATCTTCCATATTGCCAACATCGGTGGAAATGGCGGGAATTGCCTGTGCCATCGCTTCCAGCGGCGCGATAGGCGCCTCCTCGGCTATCGACGTGCACAGGAAAAGATCCATCGCCGCCACCAGTTCCACGGCATCCTCGCGAGGGCCGACAAGGTGGACCTTGCCGTTCAGGATGGGGTCTTTGAGCGCCGCATGCCAGCCCGGCATGCCCTCTTTTCCGTCCAGCCCACCTACAAGCATCAGCTCCGCATCGATGCCCTTCTCGAGCAGTTGCTTCAGGATAGCGAGCATGTCGATCTGGCGCTTGCGCACCCCTATCAGGCCGACGGAACCCAGAAGGAAAGTGTTCTCTCGAATGCCCAGTTTCTGGCGCGCAAGATTTCTGGCTTCGGGTGAAACCGGCTGCAAGGCCGCACTGTCGAACATGTTCGGCACGATATGCATTCTGGCTGGGGAGACCAGCAGGCGCTTGATGTAATAGTCCGCCGTCTGCCGGCTGAGTCCCACGACCGCATGGGCGAAACGCCACGGGATCTGGAACTGCCGCGTATGCGCCGTCATCACCGCAGGGGCGCCGTCGGCAATGGTGAAGATCATCAGGAATTTGTTGGCCCGGCTGCCATGCGCATGAACCAGCGTGCGGCCCCAGTCGCGTATCGGATAGCCGGTGTTGCGCAGATCGGTCGGGTTGGTCCGGAAGCTGCTTTGCAGCATCTTCACCGGGCCGGCGAATTTCTGCCGCTCGATCCAGCTCTTGCGCGGGTGAATCAGCATCACCTCATGACCAGCCTTGATCTGATTGTCGATCAAGGTTTTGGTACTCGTCGCAACGCCATTCAGGACATCATGGCTTATGAGATGGGCTATCTTCATAAACGGTCGGCTTTTCCGATCGGCCTGTGCGGCCATCAATTGCAATTGCAGGAAAAGCCGCGTGGGGCGCGTCGATTTTTCCGCACCCCTCATATGGGGTTATTTGCCTTTGCGCAAAGGCGTTCACGAGTCTTCCCTAAAATCTCCTCATAGCGCAATTATGGCGTAGCGGCCGCAGCTTGTTTGTCGCGTCAAACCACTGCCGACTCCTGACACCCTACTGTCAGCAGCCGAACATTGCGCCTGCCTTTCATGTACCTTTCTCTTTTCATTTTACCGGACTCCCACCATATTCCGGTCATGGCCAAATCTCCCGACAAGAAATCGCCGCGCGAAGCGGCCGCTCGTGACGACCGCCCCGCGAAGGGCGTGCGCCGCAGCGCGCTGACCGATTTCATGGATGCCGCCGAACCGCTGGAGCGCAAGGGCTTTTCCGAAGCGCCGCAAGCCGAGTTCACCGGCGCACCGCTTACCGGCTCGATTTCGGATTGGGCAGAGCAGATTTCGAAGGAGGCAGAGCGAATCTCCCCCCTTGAGGGGGGTGAGAAGCGGTCGGACGAAGGCCGAGGAAAAGCCAACGATTTGGCTTTTCCAGCGACGAACGCCCGGAGCCATAGCGAAGGGCAGGAGCCGCAGGCGACAGAGGGGGTCGGTACAGGAAGCGCTGGACGCAAAGGAACGTCGAGCGCTGCCGCAACGACCCCACCCGGCCCTTCGGGCCACCCTCCCCTCAAGGGGGAGGGAAAGGCGCCCAAGCGCGTCCCCGAGCGCTCGTCCGCTCCCACCAAATCGGCGCGCGGCACCTCCATAGGCGGCGCAGCTACCGCCCGCGAACGTTCGGCCGCCGGCCTCAATCCCGTTGCCGGCCTCGACATTTCACTGGAAGACGCCGAGAAGATGTCGGCTTCGGGCGGTGTTACCGCCACGGTCGCCGCACTCTCCGCCCTTATCGAATCCGGCAACCCGCTGCACAAGAATGGCGAGATGTGGATTCCCCACCGCCCTGCCCGCCCGGAAAAATCCGAAGGCGGCGTGGCGATCAAGATGGTGTCGGACTTCGAGCCCGCAGGCGACCAGCCGACCGCGATCAAGGATCTGGTCGAAGGCGTTGGCAACAATGATCGCACGCAGGTTCTGCTCGGCGTCACCGGCTCCGGGAAAACCTTCACCATGGCCAAGGTGATCGAGGAGACGCAGCGCCCTGCCCTGATCCTCGCGCCCAACAAGACGCTGGCCGCCCAGCTCTATTCGGAGTTCAAGAAATTCTTCCCCGAAAACGCGGTGGAATATTTCGTCTCCTATTACGACTATTACCAGCCCGAAGCCTACGTTCCGCGAACCGACACGTTCATCGAGAAGGAATCCTCGATCAACGAACAGATTGACCGCATGCGCCATTCGGCGACGCGTTCGCTGCTGGAGCGCGACGACGTTATCATCGTCGCCTCGGTCTCCTGCATCTACGGTATCGGCTCGGTCGAGACCTACACCGCCATGACCTTCCAGATGACGGTCGGCGACCGCCTCGACCAGCGCGCGCTGCTCGCCGACCTCGTCGCCCAGCAGTACAAGCGCCAGGACATCAACTTCGTGCGCGGCTCGTTCCGCGTGCGCGGCGACACGATCGAAATCTTCCCGGCCCACTTGGAGGATTCCGCCTGGCGCATTTCGATGTTCGGCGACGAGATCGACAGCATCACCGAATTCGACCCGCTGACCGGCCACAAGACCGGCGACCTGAAAAGCGTAAAAATCTACGCCAATTCGCACTATGTCACGCCTCGCCCGACGCTGAACCAGGCGATCAAGTCGATCAAGGAAGAGCTTCAGGGCCGCCTTGTCGAACTGGAAAAGGCCGGCCGCCTGCTGGAAGCCCAACGGCTGGAGCAGCGCACCCGCTTCGACCTCGAAATGCTGGAGGCTACCGGCTCCTGCGCCGGCATCGAGAACTATTCGCGCTACCTCACCGGCCGCCGGCCCGGCGATCCGCCACCGACGCTGTTCGAATATATTCCCGACAACGCACTCGTCTTCGTCGACGAAAGCCACGTCACCATTCCGCAAATTGGCGGCATGTATCGCGGCGACTTTCGGCGCAAGGCGACGCTGGCCGAATACGGTTTTCGTCTCCCCTCCTGCATGGACAACCGCCCGCTGCGCTTCGAGGAATGGGACGCCATGCGCCCGCTTTCCGTCGCCGTTTCGGCCACTCCCGGCGGCTGGGAGATGGAGGAGGCCGGTGGCGTCTTCGCCGAGCAGGTCATCCGCCCGACCGGCCTGATCGACCCGCCGGTGGAAATCCGCCCGGCCAAGACCCAGGTCGACGATGTCGTCGGCGAAATCCGCGAGACGACCAAGGCCGGCTACCGCACGCTGGTGACGGTTCTGACCAAGCGCATGGCCGAAGACCTCACCGAATATCTGCATGAAAACGGCATCCGCGTGCGCTACATGCATTCCGACATCGACACGCTGGAGCGCATCGAGATCCTGCGCGACCTGCGCCTCGGCGCCTTCGACGTGCTGGTCGGCATCAACCTGCTGCGCGAAGGCCTCGACATTCCCGAATGCGGTTTCGTCGCCATCCTCGACGCCGACAAGGAAGGTTTCCTGCGCTCCGAAACCTCGCTCATCCAGACCATCGGCCGCGCCGCGCGCAACGTCGACGGCAAGGTCATCCTCTACGCCGACAATGTGACGGGCTCGATGGAGCGAGCCATGGCCGAGACCGCGCGCCGCCGCGAGAAGCAGGTGGCGTGGAACGAGGCCAACGGCATCACCCCCGAAAGCGTCAAGTCGCGCATCTCCGACATTCTGGATTCGGTCTACGAGAAGGACCACGTCCGCGCCGACATTTCGGACTTCGCCGCCGACGGCAACATGGTCGGCAACAATCTCAAGGCCCATCTGGAAGCGCTGGACAAGCAGATGCGCAACGCCGCCGCCGATCTCGACTTCGAGAAGGCCGCCCGCCTGCGCGACGAGATCAAGCGCCTGCGCGAAATGGAATTGGCCGTCTCCGACGATCCGCTGGCCAAATATGCCGACATGGAAAGCCCGGTTTCCGGCCGCGAAAAGGGCAAGCACAACAAGGGCCGCGCGATCCACCGCGCGGTGGACGACAATGCGCCCTCCCCGCAGGAAGAGCGCACCAAGCAGCGCGCGGCCTCGGGCCGGTCGCTCTTCGCCAAGCCCGAGCTGGACGAGATGGGTCGCGCCGGCGACCACACCACCCGCGCCGGCAAGACGCCGCCATCCAAGCCGCTCTTCGCCAAACCCTCGCTCGACGACATGGGACCCGGCACCGACGCGACGACACCCGCCGGCGCAGTGTCGCGCTCGCTGTTCAAGAAGCAGTCGGCCCAGGAAGCCCACGGTGCCGATTACGGCCTGCCCGACGATGCCCACAAATCGCTGTTCAAGAAGAACTCGCTCGACGAAATGACCGTCCGCCGCACCGAAAAGCCGGTCGAAGGAGTCAAGCCGGCGAAGCCGGATCTTCCTTCTCCCCGTTCACGGGGGTCCGAGGGACGGGCCGAGGCCCGCGGCTCGGCCCCGGGTAGTGGCCCGGATGGCCGGATGAGGGGCAGCGCCGACGCGGCCGATGACAACTCCCCCAAACCCATCAACCGCGAGCGCGCCGGCATAGGCTCCTACGAAGACCCCACTGATGCCCGCCGCCAGAAACGGCGTCCGGGCAAGACGGGCCGGCCTGGGCGGTAGCGGCATGGCAACCAAGTGGCGAGAACCGGGGATTTGGGTAGCGATGGCGATGGGCCTTAGCATTCTGGGCGTGATGTTCTTCGGCTGGAACGATCCGGTAGTTACTCAAGAGGCAGACTGCGGGAACGTGAAGGTTGCCGCCGCCGACAACCCCTGCGAACCAGCAGTCGCGACACCCTAGAACTAGAACCATCTCGGGTCGGCCGGCGCAATAACCGCATCGCCGGTTTCCATTCGCGCCAACACGATTTCACTGAGGATTTCCTATGACCCAAGACCCGTTGTTTGAGCGGCTTTGGGATGGCAGCGCCAAGATGGAGGAATGGACCGCCGCGGTTTCGCACGGCGCAATCACGCATGTCGCCGAGAATATCATTACGGTCCACACCACCTATTTCTGCGGCAGCGTGACGGCGATACGCACGTCCGAAGGGCTGGTCTTGATCGACACCGCGAAGCCGGACACGGCGAAGCAGACGCTGGATGTCGTGCGCTCTTGGGACGACGGCCCGATCCACACCGTCATCTTCACCCACGGCCATATCGACCACACGAGCGGCGTCACCGCCATCGACGCGGAGGCCGATGCAAGAGGCGTTTCGCGTCCCCGGATCATTGCCCATCGCAACGTGAAGCGGCGCATGGAGCGGTATGAGGCGTCGCACGGCTTCAACAGCATCGTGCAGGGCCAGCAGTTCAACATGCCGGGCTACGTCTATCCAATCGGCCAGCGCCGCCCCGACGAGGTCTATGACGACACCTCGTCGCTTACCGTCGGAGGAGAGCGGATCGAGCTCTTTCATGGCCGCGGGGAAACAGACGACGCCACATTCGTCTGGCTGCCCGAACGGCGCGTTCTGGCGAGCGGCGATTTCGTGATCTGGGTGTTTCCCAACGCCGGAAATCCCCGCAAGGTGCAGCGCTACGCGGCGGAATGGGCCGTCGCGCTCCGGCAGATGGAGCAGCTTCGGCCCGCGGTCCTAATCCCCGGCCATGGCCCGGTGGTTTTCGGAGAGGCGCGGGCAAAGCAGATACTGGCGGATGGCGCCGAAGCGCTCGAATATCTCGTGCGCGAGACGCTGGCGCTGATGAACAAGGGCGCCACGCTTGACGAGGTTCTTCAAGCGGTGAAGATGCCCGCTGAATTTCTCGCAAAACCCTACCTGCTCGCGAAATACGATGACCCGGAATTCCTGGTCCGAAGCATCTATCATTTTTACGCAGGCTGGTTCGACGGCAACCCGGCGCATCTCAAGCCGGCTCCGGCATCCGACCTCGCTTCGGAACTGGCCGGTCTCGTCGGCGGCGCAAGAAAACTGGCCGAACGGGCAGCAGCCTTGTCCGAGGCGGGACAATCCCGCCTCGCCGTGCAACTCGCCGAGTTCGCCGGCGCAGCCGCCCCCGAGGATCAGAGCATTCAGGCCATCCGCGCCACGGTTCTGCAAAAGGCGATCGACGGCGAGAGCTCGCTCATGGGCAAGGCCTTCCTCGCCGTCTACCAACGCGAAGCCGAGCAGCGATCTAAAGGCCGCCCTGTTCCAGCGCCATAAAGCTCTGGAACCCGCCAAAGATCATGCGCTTCCCGTCGAAGGGCATGTCGGTCATGAATTCGTTAAGGCGTGTGTCCGCCATCACCTTCTTGCTGATCGCATCCCGGTCCTCGCGTGAGGCATAGACGACCCATGAGAAGATGACGACCTCGTCGTCCTTGGCCTGCACGGCGCGCGGAAATGAGGTGAGCTCGCCATAGGGCACATCGTCGCCGATGCATTCCACATAGGCCAGCGCACCATGTTCCATCCACACGTCACCCCCCACTTTTGCCATCGCCTTGTAGGCGTCGATTTTGCTCTTCGGCACGGCAAGCACGAACCCGTCGACATAAGACATTTTTCGATCTCCTCTGCGGTTTGACGTCCAAAGGACGTTTCAGCGAGGCCGATTCCGACATTGTTTCTTCATTTTTCTGCTTCCTCGCCAGCGAGCGAGGTGAAGACATGAAGAAACTGCGCGGTCTCGATCCTCCAAACTGATTGCTTTTAACAACCAGTCAAGCAATGCCATAACTGATTTTGTTTTGCAAGCAGTCTAGGAATTAAAAAGAACTGGTTTGCGCTCCATGCCGCTGCCAGTCCCGCTTGACACAGAGTCTTCCGCACAGGAGCATTCCGCCCATGGCACCATTCAAGGTCGATCCGGACAAGGTTCACGCATTCGAGACTGCCGAGGTGTTCTATCGCTGGCTCGAACAGCATCACGACAGTGAAGACGAAGTCTGGATCAGGATTCACAAGGTGAATTCCGGCCTGAAATCCATCACGCCGGTCGAGGCCATCCATGTCGTGCTGTGCTGGGGCTGGATCGATGCGATACGAAAGGGCCTCGACGAGAACAGCTTCCTGCAGCGCTACACGCGGCGCGGCAAGAAGAGCATCTGGAGCCAGATCAATGTCGACAACGTCGCCCGCCTGATCGAGGAGGGCCGCATGACCGCGCATGGCCTGCGCGAAGTCGAAGCCGCCAAGGCCGACGGCCGCTGGGACCGCGCCTACAAGAGCGGCAAGGACATGAAGATCCCCGACGATCTTCAGGCCGCGATCGATGCCGAACCGGAAGCCAAGGCGATGCTGGCAAAACTCAGCGCACAGAACCGCTTCGCGCTGGCGTTCCGCACCCATAACATGAAAACCGAAGCCGGCCGCAGGAAGAAGATCGCCGCCTTCGTCGACATGCTCAAACGCGGCGAAACGATCTACCCGCAACGGGAGAAGTAGCCCGGAAGCCCCGCCACCTTATGGCAGCAAAAAATCTCCCACCGCCTGTCGGTTTCCGTCCTCCCCGTTCGTCATAGTGTCAGCCGTGCACGGCACAACCCGAACGACAGGAGATTTTCATGTCCGAAGCAACCGCCCAGACCCTCGAACAGCCGGCACCGAAAGTGCTTGGCGGCCTCGTCGCCTATCTGCAGGTCGACGGCGCCTTGAAGGTGGCCGAGTTCTACGCCAAGGCCTTCGACGCCAGGCAGGTCTTCGCCGTTCCGCCGGACGAGCAGGGCCGCACCATGCATGTCCATCTCTACATCAACGGCTCGTCGCTGATGCTGTGCGACGCCTATCCCGAGCATGGCCATCCGCATCAGGCGCCGCAGGGCTACACCATGCAGCTCCTGCTCGAAACCGACACCATCGACACCTGGTGGGACCGCGCGGTCAAGGCCGGCATGGAAGTGGTAGTGCCGCTCGACGTCATGTTCTGGGGCGACCGCTGGGGCCAGCTCCGCGACCCTTTCGGCATCCACTGGGCCATGAACGCGCCGGTGAAGCAGGCCTGACGGGCTACTCTCGGCCTTCATCCTGAGCCCTTTCTTCCCTCATCCTGAGCCTGTCGAAGGATGAGGGAAGACTGTGCCTCTCCGCAGTCATCCCGGAAACCGGAGCGAAGCGGAGGTTATCCGGGACCCATTAGCCTGATCGTCGTCAAGCACGGCCCGGTCCTGATGTTGACGCGCGTTCTGCACCGCCGAAGCTCGTCTCGGTTCCGGCATGGATTCCCGACACTCTCCGCTCGTTCCTCGCTCACGAGGTCGAGAATGACGAATTGCATTTGGGCTTGCCGCTAATCTTCGGCCTTGGTGAGTTGCCGGCACGGCAGCTAAGAATCGCTGCCGATCTCGGACGATTTGCGGGCGAGGCAACCAACGAGCTCCGCCCATCTCCACCGTCGGCGGCTTGCCACCGGGCAACCAGCAAGCTCAGCCCATCTCCAACGTCGGCGGCTTGCCGCCCGGGCAAACAACAAGCTCGTCATTCTCGACCTCGTGAGCGAGGAACGAGCGGAGAGTGTCGGGAATCCATGCCGGAACATCAATGAAGTTCACTGCGGTGCAGAACTGCCGAAGCTGAAACCAGCGGAAACTGTGGGGGAAAGATTTCCACCCAATTTCCCCTCAACCCATTGTTTCCACTCACCCCACACATTTTTTCACCTCCAATCTTTCCCCACCCCAAGACACCTCGCACATAATCCTCCCCATCGCTCTTGCGGGACCGGGTTCTGGAACCGGGATCGGGGAGAGCGGCGGTGACCTCCCGCCCTGGTGTGGTAGCCAGGAACCCGAGGGCCCGACACAGGCCGGCGTCCTGCGGCCGCATGCCCTGGCTGGAAGCTGCAAGTGATAAGCTTGCAGCGGAAGGACCAAGGGCAGATCGCGCAGGATGCGGAGAACCCGCGGCGTCTTGTCCATGGAATGTACATGGAGCGGGCGTTGTGACCGGCCAACTTCGGGACAGACACCGAGCGGCGCGCGAAAGTCGCGCCACGTACTAACATTAGGAAGGCACGGCCAAGCGCCCCGCTTCCCGATCTTTGACAATGGCCAGACGGTGAAAACCGGGCGTGGCGATGATGAAGCGCGCCTCTCCTTCTCCCCCTTGAGGGGGTGAGGAACGGTTCGCGAAGCGAACGAAAAGCCAACGATTTGGCTTTTCGAGTGACGAACGCCCGGAGCCCTAGCGTAGGGCCGGAGCGCGAAGCGCCAGAGGGGGGCGTTCATGCCGAGTTCAACGCAAAGAAGCGTCGAGCACTGCCGCAGCGACCCCACCCGGCCCTTCGGGCCACCCTCCCCTCAAGGGGGAGGGACGCCAACCCCCAACCCCAAAGGAGAACCCAATGTCCGAAATCACCAACCGCCCCTACCCCGACTACCGCATGATGGAGATCGAAAAGATCGTTGGCGAACTACCGGCAATGATCGCCGCGCTGTTTGCGCCACGCGAGTGGCCGCGCAACGAGATGCTGGCGCTCCTGCATGCCATGGCGACCGATGCCGGCATCCCGGAAGAATGCGCCGACGCCGCCTGCCGGCGCGGCGGCATTTGCCGGGCCGGGACGATCGGCGAGCAAGGCCCACCCTGCGGCGCGCATTGGCCGGACGCTCTGGTGCAGAGGTTCGAGGCCGTATGCGAGGGCATGGCCCTGTCCTGGATACTGGAGGAACGCCGCGCGGCAAGCACCCGCGAAGCACTGGTGCCGGCGCAGCCTGCACAGCCCAGGCGCGCAGGGAAGCAGGCCGTTCGCGCAGTGCGTTAACCTTACAGCGATGTTACGAAACGTGAGGAGAACACTCCGCTTAACACACCGTTAAACTGGGCCTGTCGCGTCATGCTTGCCGAAAGCCGATCCCGGCCTTCGGCAAACATGACGCGCAGATTCGAACACCTTCAGCGTGGCCTGCCTCCAGATGGGCGTGCGGCGCTGTGACGATATAGTCGGAGACGCTTTTTCATGACGAAATTCCCGCCCACCGCCTTTGCCCTCATTCTTTCGGCAGCAGCCGGCTTTGCTGCCACGAGCACCGCAATGTCGCCGCCTCCGAGCATAGAAGACGACATCCAGGCAATTCCGGTCGGCGGTTGCCATTCCGACATCCGCACACATGACGTGTCGGAACGGGCGCGCTTGGCGCGGCACTTTCATCGCGTTTCCGATTGTGACCCGACACCAGTCGAACGAAGCCTTTCTCCCAATGTTCGGCGGGCCGAATGACATCGCGTCAACAGCGCCTGATGACGGGAACGAAGAGGGCCATCGATCGCACCCTGCCGGTCATGTCCGGCAGGGCATATGCAGTGAGCCGTCCCTCAGCAGGGGCCGTTCTGGTCGACGATGCGGTAGTCGGCCGCGCGTGCTTCGCAGGAATTGCCGAAGGTGCGGGTGCTGCCGCGACGCGTCGCGCAGACCGGCCTGTATTCCTGAGTGCAGAAGGTCTGCTCAGGTTCCGGCCTCGGCGGGCGCGTGCCCGGACCGGGATATTCGGGGCGTGGCGGGCGTGTGCCCGGGTACTCCGGACGAGGCGGACGCGGGCCCGGCCCCATGCCACCGCCGCCATCGTCGCCACGGCACTGGCCGTCGCGGATCACGCGGAAGCCGGCGCGGTCGGCTTCGCAGGCATTCGGGAAGGACTGGCGCTCACCACCCCTGCGAGCGCACACCGGCTGGTATTCGCGGGTGCAGAAGCGAGGGCCCGGCTCCGGGCGCGGGCCAGGATACGGCCCCGGGCCGGGACCCGGCCCTTCGACCACGGTACAGGCCGAAAGCATGGCCGCGCCGACGATCGCCGCGCCGCGGCGCGAAAACAATGTCGCAAAGAAATTCATGACCTCTCCCTTGGCCCCATCCGCCAAAGCAACGCTTGCCGCTGCTTTTCGATCCTCGCAACTTTGCCGCTAAATGCAATCCCCGGCGTTGCGGGATTCCGTGCATGGGACTGATTTCGTTATGCTTTGCAAAGCCCCTGTTTTTCCGCCCGGTACCGGCATCTTGCAAGGATCACGTTTCCGTGCAATAAATTTTGCGTTCGGGCGTTTGCTGACCCGGAGACTGGAACGTTTTGCACGAGCCCTTTCCCCGACACTGTGAATCTCTGACAGCCCCGTTCATTGGCGGGGGGTTTTGCCATGCGCCAATGCATGACCGCCAAGCAGCCACCAACCCGGCCTCCGGCGCCAGACGGAAGACCGGGACTGACCAACGAAACGGGTGAAGGAGTTCTCCCAATGTCCCAGAGCGGAACTGTAAAATTCTTCAACGCAACCAAAGGTTTTGGTTTCATCACGCCTGACGGCGGCGCCAAGGACGTGTTCGTCCACATCTCCGCCATCGAAGCGTCCGGCCTGCGCACGCTGGTCGACGGCCAGAAGGTCACCTTCGACGTCGAGCCGGACCGCATGGGCAAGGGCCCCAAGGCGGTAAACCTCAGCGCAGCCTGAGCCTTTCTGCCATCCCGGCGATGGCATTCCAGCTTTTTTGAAAAAGGCGGGACCTCGCGGTCTCGCCTTTTTTGTCCGCAATTGTCGCCGGACAAAACTCCGCGTGCGATTCGACCCGCCGCCGGGCGCAAAAACTTTTGCTTGCCCCAACCGCTAAAATAATGGAGAAATTTCGACTTCGGGCATTTGCCGGCCCGGAGACTGGAATGGCCTGCACCGGGAGGGTTGCTGCAAGGCACTCCTGGCTGGATCGCGAAACGAGAGGGCCTCGGCAGAGCCCCGGCGCGATAAACTGTTTCTTCTCCTCCTGTAAGCGTCCGACAGCATGGGATTCGTCCCGGCTGAACTGGACTATGAGGGGATAATAAGGAGTTTCCCATGCCGCAGACCGGCACTGTCAAATTCTTCAACCATGCCAAAGGCTTCGGCTTCATCACGCCGGACGATGGCGCGAAGGATGTCTTCGTCCACATCTCGGCGGTACAGGCCTCAGGCCTTCCCGGTCTCGAAGATGGGCAGAAAGTTACATTCGACACCGAGCCGGACAAGCGCGGCAAGGGTCCCAAGGCGGTCAATCTGACGGTCGGTTGAGGCCCGTCAGCCTGTGCCGGGGCTCCAGCCCTCGCAGGCGCCTGACGCCGTCGGCATTGCCCGTTTGGCGGCTCCACAAGGTTTGAATGTCCTGGCCGTGAGGCCGGGACAATAAGGCAAAGCGGCCCGTATTTGCCTGACATGGCGCATTCGCTGCCAGATTCACCGAAAAGCGGAAAACCTTAACTAAGACATAAAAGCCGTTCAGCCTGCATTCAGGTGCGGTGCCCTATTTCTCGTCTCAACGCTTGGCCCGCCCCAGAAATCGGGCTCGCGTGAAGGAGACCAAAATGAATCGCTTTCTCAAGACCGCCATCCTTGGCACCGCTGTGGTCGCAACCACGCTGACAGCCTTTTCGGCGGCAAATGCAGACGATCGCTGGCGTTATCATCACCGCAACCACGGTGGCGACGCACTCGCGGCCGGCGTGCTCGGTCTGGCGGTCGGCGCACTGGCTGTCGGCGCGCTGAATACACCGCCGCCCCCGCCGCGCTACCGCTATTATGAGCCCGACTACCGCTACGCCGAGCCGGACTACACCTATGTCGAGCCGCGCCGCGTCTATCGCGAGCGTCCCCGCCGGGTCTACGTTCAGGAATACGCAGCGCCGCTGGAGCCCTGGTCGCCAGCCTGGTACCGCTACTGCGAGGGCCGCTACCGCACCTTCGACGCGCGGTCGGGCACCTATGTCGGCTATGACGGCCAGGAACACTTCTGCAACGCTGGCTGATCCCAGCCGCAAGCGACAATAAAAACGGCTCCCCGTGCAATCGCATGGGGAGCCGTTGGCATTTTGGTATCGCAGTTCCAGTTCTTGTCAGAGAACCACGACAGCCGCGCCGACCGGCACCCGCTCATAAAGGTCTGCGACATGCTCGTTGACCAGCCGGATGCAGCCGTTTGAAACCGCCGTCCCGATCGTCCAGGGTTCCGTCGTGCCATGGATGCGGTAATAGGTGTCACGGCCGTTGCGATAGAGATAGAGCGCCCGCGCACCGAGCGGATTGCCAGGCCCGCCAGGGACGCCGTTGGAGTACTTGGCGTATTTGTCAGGCTGGCGCTTGATCATGTTGGCGGTCGGCGTCCAGCTCGGCCATTTCGCCTTGCGGGCAACCTCGGCCTTGCCCGACCAGGCAAGCCCCGCCCGACCGACCCCGACACCGTAGCGGCGCGCCACCCCGAACCCCTCGACCAGATAGAGGAACCTGTTTCGCGGATCGACAACGACGGTGCCGATCGGATAGCCACTCGGAAAATCGACCAGCTGCGGCATGAATTTGGGATCGATTGCGAATTGCTTTTTTGGTTTCGCGGCCAGTGCCGCTTCTGGTGCAAGTGCGCTGGCCGCCAAGCCAAGCATGAAAACACGACGATTGAACATTGTCTTACCCCTTCGAAGACGTGGATCACGAATTTGATTTGATGATCAGCAGCTTCGAAGGTTCGGCGGCTTGTCGGAAACCGGCCATATGGCGGCAACCGCAGGTGAATCGTCCAACGGACGCGCCAGAGGTACCGCCGGAACCGCGGCTTCGTCCGGCTCGTCGACAATATGGGTCATATCTATCTTGCAGAACGTCTTGCGCGGCGGACGGCCTTCCTGCTCATCGCCGTCCGTTTGGCCGTCCGATAGAACAGCCTCCGCGAGCTGCGCCTTCGCGCATGGCCGTGCCGATTCATGGGGCAAAGCGGAAAATGCAATGCGACCCGCTGCGCCGGCATGCATCGTCATGACCAGCGCCACGACGAAACCCACAACGCATCGCAGCAGCATGTTACCCATGCTTCGTACTATCGATGAAAACCCTGTCCGACAGGTTAGCGCGCGATCAAAAAGACGTGAATGGCAGTCAAATCAGCGGCTTGGCTCGTCCCGAAGTCAATCGCCTGGAGTGTGCGGATCGGCGAGCGCTGCATCGGGTCGGCTGATCGGCACCAGCGTGCGCGACGTCTTCTTGGCGAGTTCCTTGGCGCCGTTGCGCTGCAGGATGGCCCGGAAGCTCGGATGCATGCCACCATCCGAATAGGCATGAACGGCAACGGGCGTGCTGGTGGTCATCGCCGTCTCCATGGCGCGCATCTCGGCGTCACGCTTGGCGAGCAGGGCCGGCTCTTCGATCGTCGTCATGGGCGGGCAGGCAGCCAGTGGATCGGCAGGCTCGCCGCCCTCGAACTGCGCGTCGAAGACATAGCGGCGTCCGCAGGCGGAAATCGTCGGCTGGCGGCGCGACACTTCGAAAATGTCGTAGCCTTCCTTGAGGTTCTTCCAGAACTCGATGTTCGGATCGCTACGATACTTGGCCATATTCTGCGCCGTCATACGGAACGGAAAGGCCTGGACCTGGAAGGATGTCTGTCCGCCCTTCAGCGCCTCGCGGGCGACCGCGTAGATTTCAGCGACGCCATCGTCGGTCATGGCGTAACAGCCCGACGACGAGCAGGCACCATGCACCATCAGCGCCTCGCCCGTGTAGCCGAGCGCGCTTTCAAGCCGGTTCGGGAAACCAAGATTGAACGACAGATAATATTGCGATTTCGGATTAAGCATCGACACCGAGATGGTGTAAAAACCTTCGGGCGCCTGACGGTCGCCGTTCCGCACCTTCGGCCCGAGCTTCCCGGACCAGCGGCACATCGGATAAGTCTTCAGCAATGCGTAGCGACCGCTGCGCGTACGCTTCCAGATCTCCAGTTCGCTTTCCTGCTTGAAGATGCGCACCAGGATCGGATCAGACGGCTTCATCTGCTTGGCATTCATCTGGCCCATCAGCTTGGCCGGTATCGGCTGGATCGCTCTCTTGTCGACGTCGAGTACGCTCGACACGCAGCCCGAAAGGACTGCCGAGAGCACCACCATCGCCAAAAGAATCGCAAATCTACGCAGCAAATCCAACCCGATCCGTCCAAGGAAACCCGTCACCCAGCCTCGACCTGCCATAATTGTGTGGCAGAACTGCGGGCATGGCGGTTCATATCATCGCTGCCATTCTTGGTCAGCATGATTAACGAAGAGTTGATGGTGCCCCGCCGGCAGCCGTCTTCTCCCCTGCATTGAGCAGGCGCAGGGCATTGCCGACGACCAGCAGCGAAGCACCGACATCGGCAGCGATCGCGCCCCACATCGTAGCGATGCCGAATGCGGTCAAGGCCACGAACAGCGCCTTGACGCCCAGCGCAAACACAATGTTCTGGCGGATGATCGACATCGCTCGCCTCGAGTGACGTATCAGCCACGGCACCTTGGAGAGATCGTCCGTCATCAGCGCTATATCGGCCGTCTCGATCGCCGCATCGCTGCCGATCGCGCCCATGGCAATGCCGAAATGCGCGCGCGCCATGGCCGGCGCATCGTTGACGCCGTCGCCGATCATCGCAACCATCGCATGGCGCTTGGTCAGCGCGTCGATGGCCTCGACCTTCTGTTCCGGCAGCAATTCGGCCCGCACGGTATCGATGCCGACAGCCTGCGCCACGGCATTGGCAGCGGCGCGGTTGTCGCCGGTCAGCATGATGACTTCCTTCACGCCTTCGGCATGGAGCGCCAAGAGGATCGCCTTCGCCTCCGGCCGGATCGTGTCGGCGAGCGCGATGATGCCGCAAAGATGCTCGTCATTGCCGATGATGACCGTGGTCGCACCCGCACTTTCCAGTTCGGCAATTCGCGCCGCCACCGCATCGTCCGCCTGCCCGCGCTCCACCACGTAGCGCCAGGAGCCCAGCCAATAGGTCTTGCCGTTGAACGACCCTTGCACGCCCTTGCCGGGAAGTAGCTTCACGTCTTCTGCGGCAACCGCCTTGACCTGCTTCGTAGCGAGATACTGGGTGACGGCCTGCGCCAGCGGGTGCGAACTTCTCGCCTCCAAAGCTCCTGCCCTTTGCAACAGCTCTTCCTCGGAATGGCCGGAAAGCGGAATGACGCGCGTTACCTGCGGCTCACCCTTGGTCAGCGTGCCGGTCTTGTCCATCGCAAGTGCCGTGAGCTTTGCCGGCAGCTCGATGAAGGTGCCGCCCTTGATGAGCACGCCGTTGCGCGCTGCGGAAGCCAAAGCAGCCACGATGGAGACCGGCGTCGAGATGACCAGCGCGCAGGGGCAGGCAATGACCAGCAGCACCAGCGCGTTGTAGAACCAGGCGCCCCATGCCCCGCCGAACAGCAGCGGCGGCACCACGAAAACCAGCAGCGCCAGCACCATGACCGCAGGCGTGTAGACCCGCGCGAAACGCTCGACCCACTGCTCCACAGCGGCGCGGCGGCTGTGCGCATCGGACACCATGCGGATGATGCGCGCCAGCGTCGTGTCGGTGGCCGCCTTGGTGGATTCGACCTCCAGCAGCCCGTCGCCATTGATCGTGCCGGCGAACACCTCGTCGCCGATCTCTTTCGAAACGGGAATGCTCTCACCGGTGATCGGCGCCTGATTGACGGCACTCGTGCCCGCAACGATGCGCCCGTCGAGCGCGATGCGATCGCCGCCGCGAACGATGAAGCGGTTGCCGACGGCAACCTCCGCTGCCTTCATTTCGCGCTCGCCACTGGCGTCCTTGACCCGCACCACTGGCGGCGCCAGATCGAGCAAGGCCGAGACCGCGTTGCGTGCCCGCCCGACGCTCCAGCTTTCAAGGAGCAGCGACAGCGCAAACAGGAAGGCGACGGTCGCAGCCTCGAACCATTCGCCGATGATCAGCGCACCGGCTACCGCGACCATCATCAGCAGGTTCATGTCGGGCGACAGGCGTTTCAGCGAATACCATGCCTTGATAGCGACAAAGCGCGCGCCGGTGATTACCGACAGCAGCAGTGCCGCCTGCTCGGCCAGCGGCGTGCCGGCGGTGTGATGACCGCCCATGATTTCCAGGAAAGACTGACCCGGCGACGTCGCGACATGCACGGCAAAGCCGGCGAGCAGGAAGATGCCACTGAGCGTGGTGAAGAGCTTTTGTTCGCCCAGCCGCGCATCCTTGGCCGGCGGTGCGCCCTCCTGCCACGGTTCGGCCTTCAAGCCGGTCGCAGCCACCGCCGAGACGATCGCGGCATCTCGCACCGAACCGGCGCTGTCGAGGATCGTCATGCGACCGTTGAGCACGTCGAAGGCAAGGTGTCTGTCGCCGCCGACGACCGGGCCGACCGCCGTCTTCAGCGTCGCAACTTCCTCGGCGCAATCCATGCCGAAGACGCGAAAGCTGCGGCCGGAGGCTTTCTGTGCCGCCGTCGGCGCAACCGGCAGCGGACCGTGATCGTGGTCATGATCATGCGCGTGGTCATGGCTATGGGAATGCCCATGGTCATCGTGCTTGTGCGAATGTTCGATAATTTTCGCATGCCCGGAATGGTCATGACCGCAGCAGGACGCAGGTTCAGCGGCGTGAGAGTGGGTAGTTTTCCGGGCAGACATGGTTCGGCTCCTGTTCATTCAGAAGCGGCGTAACATCTATAGCAACTAGAGCTACAAGAGGCTTTTTGACCTTTTTCATGTTTTCGCTTCCGGCCCTCAGATCTGCGCCACGTGCTTGACCTGCGTCGAGAAAGGCTCCACATCTCCAGAGACTAGAGCTATTCAGGGAGTCAAAAATGCTGACCATCGGCGACCTGTCGCGCAGAACCGGCGTGAAAATTCCGACCATCCGCTACTATGAGCAGATGGGCCTGATTACGGCCGCCGAGCGTTCCGAAGGCAACCAGCGCCGCTATACGCGCGAGGAGCGGGACCGCCTCTCCTTCATCCGCCACGCCCGCGACCTCGGCCTGACGATCGAGGCGATCCGCGAACTGATCGAGCTAAGCGCCCACCCCGAACAGCCCTGTACCGAAGCCGACCGCATCGCCGCCGAGCAATTGCTGGCGGTGCGCGCAAAGATCGAAAAGCTGAAGCGGCTCGAAAGCGAGCTGGAACGCATCACCAGCCATTGCCATGGCGATCAGGTCAAGGATTGCTACGTCATCCAGGCGCTGGCGAACCACGATCTTTGCGAGCATGAGCATTAGAGCTCTAGAGTGTCTCTGGTTTCAGGTCAGTGCTGCCCCTCACCTGCCTGCCGGCATCCTCTCCCCGTATAGCGACGGGGAGAGGAAGGCTGGCCGCAACCTTGCCGTTTCTTCCTTCTCCCCGTTTACGGGGAGAAGGTGGCCCGAAGGGTCGGATGAGGGGCAGCGCCAACCTCTCAGCATCAATCTCTACCGCCGAAACAAAATCTCCCCCGTCCCGAACACAGCATTATCCCCGCCGAACTTGCCCGGCGCCCTGCCGAGAAGCGGCCGCTTCAGAATACCATCCGTCACCAGATAGCGATCCATGACCGACGCAAAGCTGCTGTCAGGCGCACCGCACTCCACAAAACTCGGCGACAGCTCTGCGGGCTCGCGATCAAGCAGGATCGAACCGCGCCGCATGAGATAGCCCGGCAATCGCCCGACACCGCCAGTGACGACCAGCGTCCCGGCAATCATCCGCGCCCCGGCATACTCGCCGCAGCCTTTCAACACCGCCGCCACGCCGCGCCTCATCCGGTCCCCAGCAAAAGCGCCTGCGCGTCCGCGCACGATCACCACGCCGCCATTCATGCCGGCGAGTTCGCCGGCCAGCGGCCCGCCGAGATGATCGCCGGCATTGCCCATAATTTCGAGGCGACCACCGCGCATGCATGAGCCCGCGTGAGGACCGGCATTGCCTTCGATCGTCAGAACTCCGCCACGCATCTGGCGACCCACCTGCGCGCCGACATCGCCCACGACGCGGATCGTGCCATCGACCAGCCCGGTGCCGACACGATCGAACCGCTCGCTGCCACCTTCGAAAACGATGCTCTGCAAATCGCCGCCGGAAACCTTGAACAGATCGCCGACGGTCAAGCCGTGCTTGGACATACCGAGCCGGATCTTGCCGATCTCGCTCTTATCCATGCCGGCGAGCTTTTCCGGCGTCAGCAGCGAAAGGTCGAGCCGTTCCGGCGGCGTTTCGCGAAGGGTGAAGGTCAGCGCTTTCACGGCAGCAAATCCCTCAAATGATAGTGGAACTTGCCGAGCTTGCCGCCGTAATTGCCGGCGCTGATGCGCGCGGCACCCTTGGCCGGCCCGAGCTTCGTGACCGCACCCAGCCCGGCCTTCATCGCGGCAGCCACGGCATCGCTGGTTTGCCCGTCGATGACGATCTCCAGCACGGCGTTGATGCCGGGATCGAGCTCGCTCTTCACCACGCCGCGCAAGGTTGGCGCGAAAGCGTCGTTGGTCGAGGCGGTCATGCCCTTGTATTTGCCGCCGACCTTGGAGCCGGAGCGCACGACCCCGCCGGGAAACGGCATGATCGCACCCGGCACCTTCTCGATCGCCGCAACCGCCGCTTCCGCCGCCGCGAGTGCCTTGGCATTGCTTTCGGCAAGCAGCAGCAGATTGCCGCCACCGACCGCCTCTTTGGTCAGGCCGGTCGTCGCCTCGCACAGGAACTCACCATCCATCACCGGCACGCGCCAGTAATGCCTGCCGCCGAACTTCTTCGACACCTGCCAGCCGTCACCGAAATAGCGCAGCGCCGAACCGAGCTTAAGGTCCGCCGTGCCTTTCAGGTCGGCAAAGCACGCGCTACCCGGCGAGGTCAGCACGCATTGGCCGAGCCGGTTCTGCAGCTGCTTCTGCAATTCGTCTGTGCTGACGGCAAAGATCATTACCCGGCAGCCTGGCCGACCGTCCGGCGTCTGCGAAGCCGGAAGCTCGACATCGATCGCCGCCTCGCAGCCGCAGCCGATGACCGAGGTGGCGAAGCCGGTCATCGAAATCGCCGCCTGCCGCGCCCATTTGCGGTTCGGCCCGGTGATGATGATGGCGGTCGCGCGCATGCCGAAGGCTTCCGCGAAGGTGTCGTCGATCGCCACGCCATTGACCATCAAGCGTTGCATGACACCTCGCCGAACGGTTCATCGCGCCGGATGGCGGAATCGGGAAAATCGAACCAGTCGAGCGACAGGCCGTAGCGGTCCTGGTGATAGGCCTCCAGCCGCCGCACCATCGCCTTGTCCGGTGGCGGGTTGAGCCGCAGCGCCCTGCCCCAGCGATAATTCTTGATCGCGCCATCCTCGACCACCACCTCGCCATTCTTGATGACGAAGGCGGCCTCGCGGAACATCTGCGCGATATCCTTGCCCTTGCGATAGACGGCAACGTCGGCCAGCGCGCCGGCGCCGAGATGGCCGCGATCCTTCAAGCCAAGCAGCTTGGCGGGCGCTGCCCGCGTCATGATCGCTATCTCCTCGAACGTGTATTCGCGGTCGATGGAGCCAAGGGTGGTGAGGGCCAACGCCTTTTGCGAAAGGTTGGCCGCCGCAGCATTGCGGGCATCGCGGCTCATCAGCAGCGCAAACAGATCGGGATAGGCGGTGAACGGCGCGCCGTTTGGATGGTCAGTGGTGAAGAACACCCGCCATGGATCGTTAATCAAGAGAAAAAGCTCCAGCCCTATCGCCCATTGCACAGAACCGTAGAAATCCTCTCGGTAGCGATAGGGCACGATGCCGCCGCCATTGCCGTCGCCATCGAAAATCACCGTCTTCTTTGGGCTCGCCGTGCCGCGCGAGGTGAACTGCCGCATCACGTCCGACGAGATCGTCACCGTCTGGCCGAACATCACCTGGCCGATGTCGATGGTCACTTCCGACGTCGAATTCACCAGCTCGGCAAGCCGCGCGCCTTCCGACGAGAAGCGGCGCTTGCCTTCGGTGCCGTAGCCATAGAATTGCAGATGCGCCAGATGCAGCGGCACACCCTCGGCGGCGGCAATCGTTGCGGCAGCGGTGTCCGCCGCGCCCGGCGCGCCGAGATTGTTGCAATGGACATGCAGCGGATGCGGAATGCCGAGCTTGGTCACCGCCGCCTGCAGCGTTTTCACGATCTTGCGCGAACTGACGCCATAGGACGGCACGACATCGTCCAGCGAGAAGGTCCGCACATTCTCCTTGAAGGCCGCGGCGGCCCCGGCATTGATGACCTTCACGCCAAGCGCCCGGCTCGATGAGACCGTCCAGGCGACGTAATCCTCGATCATCTGCGAGGACGCCTTGTCGCGGATCATCGACAGCAGGAAATCGTCGTTGCCAAGGATCGCCAGTGTCGCCTTGTCGATGATCGGGATGTCGGCAAGCTCAAGATGCGTATGCAGAGCGCTGCCGGGCGACATCGCCGGCTCGACCACGGTGGTGAACCCCATCTTGGCGTAGAGGCAGCCGGTCTGGAAGGTCGACCATCCCGCATTGGAAAGCGGTGTCTGAGCTGGTCTCGGCGCGTGCGCCGCGTGATGCTCAGGCAGCAGCAGGCGCGCTGTGTTCACATTGCCGCCGCCGATATGCGAATGGATGTCGATGGCTCCGGCCATGACGACGCAGCCGGTGGCATCGATGGTCCGGTCGGCCCGCCTGCCGGCTGGCGCCTCGACGATCGCCTCATCTTCGATCCACAGATCGCCCTTGCCGAGCCGTCCGTTGACGGGATCGATAATCTCGCCGCCCTTGATCCGCGTCAGCATGGCAGCGCCTTTCCGTCAGGCAGGTGTTCGGCAATCAGCCGCAGGACCGAGGCAGCATCCGGCAGATCAGTCGCGGCCTGCGCCTTGACGGCGGCTAGCGTACCGATCCGGCTCGACCAGGCAACGGCATCGTGGTCGACACCCGGTTCGCCGATGGAAATAGTGACTGCAGCGCCGGCCGCGGGCTTCTTGCCTTTCGTGAGCGCGATCAACGAAACGCCCTTAATAATCGAAGGCACCCGGTCCTTCGCCGATGTCCAGAGGTGCAGATCGGCCTCGCCCGCAGCGAGCATCCGCGCCACGTCGAAGCGCCATGGATCGAGCTCCGGCATCCCTCGCGCAAAACCGGTGCGCATGGGAAAGCCGGTCATCCAGGTCGAGGCGAGCGTGCTGCCCCAGCCGCTTTCGCTTGCGGGAAGATGAAGCGCCGAGGCGCGCGACTTGCGGTTGATGTCGGCAATCAGCCCCTGCAGCATGTCCAGCCCGGGCAGATCGAGCGACTGGCCGCAAAACAGGAAGACGGGGAACTTTGCCTCAGCCAGTGCCTTTGCAAAGCGCTCGAAATTCGACACCGGCTTGGCCACCCCGCGCCCGGCGCATTGAGCCCGAAGTGCCGCCAGCGTGGCGTCAATGCCTGCACCCGCCACGGCAAGCCGCGTCGGCTTGGCCTTGCTGAGATATGCCGCCTTGGTTTCAGCCCCGATCAGGAAAAACTGTCGGGAAGCACCGCCGCCAAGATCGGGAACCGTGCTTGCAAGCTCCGCGACGAACTCGTGGTGATGGGCAGGCAGGCTGCCTGCGATGACGACGACATCGGCCCGTCGCCGCGTTTCGCCGGGTGCGATGAACATACCGCCTTTGTCGGTGAACAGCGCGGTCTCCCGCGCCAGCGCTTCACCGCCGATATGGTCATAGGCCGCACCGACGCGCTCGGCGAGCGCGATCGCCGCGCGCGTGCCGTGCACATCCGTATCGAAACTGAAAACCGGACTGAGACTGGACACCAAAAGCCCGGCGGCATGCTTTGCCGCCTGCGCTACAGGCACATCCCGGTCGCCGATCCACGCAACCGCCATGCAATGCTTACTTTCTGGTGCCGATCAGACTGTAGCTAAAAATAATTCGAGCGCAAACCCCACTCGAGACAACCGGGTGCGGACGTTTTGCCGCGCCGTCAGTCGTATTTGACGTAAGCGAAGCGCTGGTCGGTAGCCGGCGTGCCTTCCAGCGCCCCGCCTTCCTTGGCCGGCTGCCACTGCACGACATCCTCGATTTTCCGGGCGAGTTCGAAATCCTTGTCGGTTATGCCCTTGGCCGCGTGGTTCATCAGCTTCACCTCGACGAAGGCATAGGAGGCCGCAATGTCGGGATGATGCCAGGCCGCCTCGGCCAGATGGCCGACTGTGTTGATCACCATCAGCGTCGATTTCCAGCTGTGCGTCTTGTACTTTCGCCTGATCCAGCCGTTTTCGTAGCGCCAGTTCGGCAGGTCCTTCTTCAGCCGTTCGGTAACCTCAGCTTCCGAATAAACCTGCTCTTTCGCGGCTTTTCCATCATCGTCGCTCATTGCCGTCTCCACCTGTTGCACAGAATGCCGTTGCTTCTCCGTGCGCGGAAAGAGCAGAGATATCCTCTCCCCCCGCTTGCTCCATCGATGAAAGCAGTTATCATGATGGCGGGCACCTAAACTTCTGTGATGCATGTATGATGCACCCACATGGGGGCAGATGTCTAATTCCGTAACGATAAAGGTGCCGGCGCGACTGCATCTCGGATTCCTCGATCTGAGCGGCGAAGCCGTACGGCGCTTCGGCAGCCTTGGGCTGCCCCTGAGCGAGCCGGAAATGGTGCTGACGCTTTCGCGCGCCGCCGAGACAATCGTCGAGGGGCCGGACAGCGCTCGCGCCGCCGAGCATCTGGCGACGCTCTCCGGACATCTCGGCATACGCTCGCATCATCGGCTTTCGATCGAGCAGGCCATACCGCGCCATGCCGGCCTCGGCTCCGGCACCCAGATCGCCATCGCCGTCGCGGCGGCCTTGCGAACGCTGCACCGCCTGCCGCTGGAAACCGGCACCGACGCAATCCTTCTCGGCCGCGGCGAGCGCTCCGGCATAGGCATCGCCAGCTTTGAAAGCGGCGGCTTGATCATCGATGCCGGCAAGGATGACAGCGGCAAGCAGCCGCCGGTGATCGCCCGCCTGCCCTTCCCGGACGACTGGCGCGTGCTGCTGATCCTCGATTCGCACCTGAATGGCATTCATGGCGCAGACGAGATCGAGGCCTTTCGCGCGCTGCCGCCATTCCCGACGACGAGCGCCGGCGAGATCTGCCGCCATGTGCTGATGGGCGTCATGCCGGCAATGATCGAGCACAATCTCGCAGCCTTCGGCACCGCCATCACCGCGATCCAGTCCACCATCGGTGCCTACTTCGCGCCGGCACAGGGCGGGGTCTTCACCAGCAAAAGGGTGGAAGCCGTCGCGAACAGACTGGCGGAAGCCGGCGCCGTCGGCATCGGCCAGAGTTCGTGGGGGCCGACAGGTTTTGCCTTTGCACCTTCGCAGGACGCCGCCGAAGCGATGGTGCGTGCCGCTGCCGGAACAGCCGAAACCGGCGTGGAGATAAAGATTGTCCGGGGTCGCAATTCGGGCGCGGAGATCGCGCCATCAGAACTCGACCTCGTTGGAAGCTGAGACGTCGAAGGGCACCACCCGAAACGTCGGAAAGACCACACATGGCCACCAAACACATTCTGCACATGCTCACGCCGCTCCGGCAGATGAGCCCCTTCGACGTCAACATGGCGGTGGATGCCGGCTTCGACGCGGTCGTGCCTTACACCGGCGTCACGCTCGCCGAAGTCACCGGCCTGGTTCAGGACGCCATCTTCTCGCGCCCGCCGGATGCGGGTGCCAATACCGGCATCTTCATTGCCGGCAAGGATGTCTCGCTGGCACTCGACATGTTCGACGCGGCAAAGCAGGCCATGGTGCCGCCCTTCGTGGTTTCGGTGTTCGCAGATCCGGCCGGTTCCTTCACCACGGCAGCCGCCATGGTCGCCAAGGTCGAGAAGGCGCTGGACAAGAAGTTTGACCGCAAGCTGAAGGACACGCGCATATCTGTTTTCGGCGCCACCGGCGTCGTCGGCTTCTGCACCGCCGTCATCGCTGCCAAGGAAGGTGCGCACGTCACGGTCGTCGGCCATGACGGCCTGCAGCGCGTCGGCAAGATCGCGGCGGAAATCAAGAGCCGGTTCGGCGTCGAGGTCCATGCCGAAGACGGCTCATCCGAAGCCAAGAAGACGGCGATCCTGGAAGCCAGCGAAGTCGTACTCGCCGCAGCCAAGGCAGGCGTCCAGGTGCTTTCGAAAGCGCAGTTGAACGGGGCGGGAAAGCTGTTGCTTGCGGCCGATGTGAACGCCGTCCCACCCGCCGGCATAGAAGGCCTCACGGTCAACGCCAACAGCGATCCGATCGATGGTGCGAGCGCCCTGGGCATCGGCGCACTCGCCATCGGCAATGTCAAATACAAGACCGAGTTCGGTTTGTTTCAGAAGATGATCGACGCCAAGAAGCCGGTCGCATTCGATTTTCAGGACGCATTTTCCCTTGCCCGCGAGATCGCAAAATAACTCCAAGGCCGTGGTCATCGCGGCAATTTCCGGCCGTGCGCTCGCAACGGCGGCGCGGCGCGCCGGCTATCGCGCGCTGGTCGCCGACATGTTCTGCGATGCCGACACCGTGGAACTGGCGGACCGCGCCATAAGGCTGCCGGGCAACCTGCACAGCGGCATCGACGGCGCGCGCATGATCGATACGCTTTCGCAGCTCACCGCCGGTGAGGAGCCCCTCGCCATCGTTTGCGGGTCGGGCTTCGAGCGCCTGCCCGGCACGCTCGACCGGATCGCCAGGAAATTCCCGCTTGCCGGCAGCAGCGGGCAAGCCGTTCGCCGGGTAAAAGACCCCGAGACTTTCGCCGCCGATTGCTCGGCACTCGGCATTCCGCACCCGGAACTGCGGCGCGACCCGCCGGCTGATCCCGAGAACTGGCTGGTCAAGACGGCAGGCGCCGCCGGCGGAACGCACATTCATCGTGCGAAGAATGAGAAGGCAAAAGCCGGCCGCTATTTCCAGCGCTTCATTCCGGGCAAAAGCATCTCTGCGCTGTTTGTCGGCGACGGAAGCTCCGCGCGCGTCGTAGGCTTCAGCCGCCAATTTCTGTCGCCAGCACCCCACGCCCCCTATCGCTATGGCGGGGCGGTACGGCTGCGCCGCTTCGACCGCAAGGATGCGGCAATGATTGGCGGCTGGCTGACCGCACTCACCGCTCAAGCCGACCTCGTCGGCCTGTGCAGCGCCGATTTCATTCGCAACGACAATGGCTATCACCTTCTGGAAATCAATCCGCGCCCGGGCGCGACGCTGGACATCTTCGACACCGATGAGGCACCGCTGATGGAAGCTCATCTGCGCGCCTCGCGCGGCGAAGCGCCCCGCCTGCCCGGTTTTTCCGATTGCATGGCGTCGACGATTGCCTACACCGACCGCCCGATTCCAAGTTTTCCGCAGATGGCATGGCCCCAATGGGTGGCCGACCGCCAGTCCGCCGGGTCCAGCCTCGATGCCGGTGATCCGGTCTGCACCATCTTCGCAAACGGCCCAAGTGCACATGTCGCCCAACATGCCCTGAACCGCCGCGTGCGGGAATTGCAACGCCAATGGGCAGGAGACCCGTCATGAAGGACGGTTCCGCATATCTCAACGACAATGCGCAACGCATCGTCCAGGACATGATCCGCGATGCTGAGCGCTTGCGCGTTTCCGTTTCGAAAGGCCCTCTCGGCGAATGCCTGATCGACGCCGGCGCAAAGGCGCAAGGCAGTGTCGAAGCCGGCCTGCGCATGGCCGAGGCGGCCATGGGCGGGCTCGGCGTCATCACCACCAATCTGGACCAGGGTTCGGACAAGTGGCCGCTCCATGTCGAAGTCCGTTCCTCGCAACCTGTCCTGGCCTGCCTCGCCAGCCAGTATGCCGGCTGGAATCTTTCCAGCGGCGAGTATTTCGCCATGGGTTCCGGGCCTGTTCGCGCGCTGGCACGGGTCGAGCCATTGTTCTCCACGCTCGCCTATCGCGAGACCGCCAATGCTTCGGTGATCATTCTGGAAACCGCAAAGCCGCCACCCGAATCGGTCGTCGAAAAGGTGGCAAAGGCAACAAGCCTCGCTCCCGAAAAACTGACATTCATCTACGCGCCAACCCAGAGCATTGCCGGTGCGGTGCAGATTGTCAGCCGCGTGCTTGAGGTAGCCTTGCACAAGGCCAACGATCTCAAATTCCCGCTCGACAATATCATCGACGGTGTTGCCACTGCCCCCATTCCGGCGCCCCATCCGGATTTCCTGACCGCGATGGGCCGCACCAACGATGCCATCATCTATGGCGGCGTGGCGCAGCTTTTCGTGCGCGGAACGGCAAAGGATGCGCAGGCGCTTGCCGATAAACTGCCGAGCAGCGCCTCGCGGGATCATGGCCGCCCCTTCGCCGACATCTTCAAGCATTTCAAAGGCGATTTTTATGCCATCGACCCGCTGCTGTTCAGCCCGGCGCAGGTCCTGGTGACGGCAATCGAGACCGGCGATACCTTCAGAAGCGGCGGCCGCGATTTCGCAATGCTGGAAAAAAGCCTCGGCTGACGCATGATGCCAGGTCGAAAGCCGGCGCGAAAGGCTGCAGACTGCGGCACCGAAGATCACGCGTCGAAACAACAACTTGGCGCCGGCAAGGGAATCATTGCGTGAAGGCCAGAATACTCGTCGTCAACGACAATGCCGGGCCGCAATCGAAACGGCTCCTCTCTGCCTTGCGTGAAAGAGGCTTTGAGGTGACGACGGCCTCGCTTTCCACCATCGCTTTCGACACGACGAGCCACAGTGGCCTCGCCATTCCCGGCTTCGACGCAGGCGAATTGCCCGATGCCGTCATCGTCCGCTCGATTTCGGCCGGATCTTTCGAGGCGGTCACGCGCCGCCTTGGCGTGTTGCACGCGCTCGGCAAGCTTGGCGTTCCCGTCTGGAATTCAGCGCAGGCGATAGAGCGCTGCGTCGACAAGTCGATGACGACTTTCCTGCTGAAGAGTGCCGGAGTTCCTACCCCAACGACCTTCGCCATTGAGGGACTGGAAGCCGCAACCGCGATCGCGGCGCGTGAATTGCCCCAGACACCGCTGGTGCTCAAGCCGCTGTTCGGGGCACAGGGCCGCGGTATCAGGCTTATACGCGCTTTGTCCGACCTTCCCACGGAGGAGGAGATCAACGGCGTCTATTATCTCCAGCATTACGTTCCACGCGCCGGTCCACCGTTTCGCGATTACCGGGTTTTCGTCTGCGCCGGCAAGGTACTGGCGATGATGGCGCGGCGCGGCGATGACTGGATAACAAACGTCAATCGCGGTGCGGCACCTGAAGCGATCTCGGGCGAGATCGAGGCCGAACTTGCAGAACTGGCGCTCGCCGCCGCTGCCGCAGTCGGCGCAGACTTCGCCGGCGTCGATATCGTGCCGGCGGCTGATGGCAGCCTGCACGTTCTTGAGGTTAACAGCATGCCGGCCTGGTCGGGATTGCAGTCGGTGGTGGCCGTTAACATCGCGGAGGCAATTGCGGAGTCCCTGCTCGCCTTTCTCGACACGCGCGGTCAGGCACGCCCGCCGCTCAGGTTGATCGAGCCATTTCCCATGGCCGTCGCGAAGTCGTAAGCCGATGCTTACCCGCAGCGACATCCGCACCGCCTATGAAGACGCCTGCCGGCAGGAAATCGAAGCCTTCAAACCGGGCAATGTGCACGTCTTCGCCGAGGGTCATGACATGACCGTCGCGCAATTCATGACCAGCGCGAGCGTCTCGTCCGAGCCGCTCACCGACCCGAAGCTGCCGCTCGGAACGCGCATCCTCGAAGCGGTGCGCGCCACGCGCAACGCTGTCGGCACCAACACCAATCTCGGCATTATCCTGCTATGCGCGCCTCTCATGCTCGCAGCCGAAACGAACAATGACGACCTGCGCAAAAGTCTCGACGAAGCCCTGCGGGCCATGGATCTGGAAGACACCGCCGCCGTATTCGAGGCGATCGTGCTCGCCTCCCCCGGCGGGCTGGGATCATCGTCGCAGCACGATGTCCGCGAAAAACCGACCGCGCATCTGCTCGAAGCCATGCGCGAGGCATCGGCGCGCGACAGCATCGCCCAGCAATATGTCACCGGCTACAAGGACATTTTCAAACTTGGGTTGCCGGCGCTGGAAGCCGTGACAGTCCGCGGCGAAAGCGGCATGTGGCCGACCGTGTTCGCATACATGGAATTTCTGAGTGCCATTCCGGATAGCCATGTGCTGCGAAAATACGGACAGGCAATTGCAGAAGAGGTGCGCGAAGAAGCCGCCATCGTTCGAGCCGCGATAGGCCGTAATGGCGATCAGGAAGACCGCATTCGCATCCTCGCAGCCTTCGACGGACGCCTCAAGCAGCGCGGCATCAACCCCGGCACCTCCGCCGATCTGACCGTAGCTTGTCTTTTAGTCCACAATCTCCGGCTTCGCCTTGCATAATGGAAACGTTGATGGTTGAATTTCCTTCGCGGAAGCAACGCTTTCGCGGCTATCTAGCCAACCGGTCCGGATTTCCCCGGGCGCTGCCAACAAGGATAGCTGTCCATCGAGCGCCCGCTCGGTCGCGGCATCTGTGGACACCATAATTGTGTCTTGGAGGAGAAATTGGCATGGCAAAAATTTCTAAAGTATTGGTCGGTGAATCGCTTGTCGGAGACGGCAACGAAGTTGCCCACATCGACCTTCTGATTGGCCCGAGAGGGAGTGCGGTCGAGACCGCGTTCTGCAACGCGCTCACCAACAACAAGGACGGCTTCACTTCGCTTCTTGCGGTGATCGCGCCCAATCTTCAGTGCAAGCCCAACACCGTGATGTTCAACAAGGTCACGATCAAGGGCGCCAAGCAGGCAGTGCAGATGTTCGGCCCGGCACAGTTCGCCGTTGCCAAGGCGGTGCAGGACAGCGTTGCTGAAGGGATCATTCCCGCCAACGAAGCCGATGACATTTTCATCTGCGTCGGCGTGTTCATCCATTGGGAAGCCAATGATGACGCCAAGATCCAGGAATACAACTACAAGGCAACCAAGGAAGCCATTCAGCGCGCCATCGCAGGCACGCCGACAGCCGCCGAAGCCACTGCCCAGCGGGACAAGGTCAAGCATCCGTTCGGCGCCTAGACAAGAGACAGCCCCGCACAGGTAAAGCCCTCTGCAGAGCCGGATGGTCTGTTGCGCCGGCTGAAAAAGCTCTTGGGATTTTGATCTCCCCATCCGAAGGATTCTTTGATCCTTCGGATGACTGCTTGTGCGACCAGCCTGCAAGCGTGCGGGACGAGTTTGTTTGGGCTGAGTTCAGGGCGACTTGTCAGCCAGCGCTTCGATCTGTGCCGGGGTCAGCGTGCCGTCGTGAAGCGACGTCGCGACCAAAGCGGCGGCGATGCCGAGCGAGGACAGTTCAAGCAAATCCGCTTCATTGCGCACGCCACCGGCGGCAATCACCATCCGGTTTCCAGCCTTCGCCTTGATCTCCCTAAGCCTCGGGAAATCCGGACCTGAGGCGGCGCCGACCTTGGCCAGTGTCATGACGATAACCCTTTGCGGCCAGATGTCCGGATTCTCGAGCAGTGCTTCTGGTCCGCGAAAACCGTCAGCAAAAAAATCGAGCGACAATATGAGATCGGGATGGCTCATAAAGCGTCTGAGCAACACCTCATCGAGCTGCGACTCCGATCCCAGCACGGGACAAAGCGACGGCGTGCCGAGCGCAGACGCGAAACCCTCATCGCTCGCCAACCCGGCGTCCACCCACAGCTCCGGCGGCTGCGGCATTTCCCTCAGTCGCGACAGCGCATCCTCATTCGGTGCACGGCCCTCGATGGCATCGAGATCGGCGATGTAGAAGGTCGAAAACGGATGCAAACCCCGCAGACCCTCGGCCACAGCCACTACCTCGGCGCTGGCACTGAGTGGCGTGATGATCGGCCTGTAGCGGTCCCGCCTGCCCTGTTCGGCGCGGACGACCTGCCCGCCTTTCAGGTCGAGAACGGGGATGATACGCATGCGGCAAAGTCCAGTTGAATCAATCCATGAAAGCCTGAAGCGTGACAAAAGAAAAGCACATCACCGTCGGCTGCGACATCGGCGGCGCGCATCTGAAAGTCGCGCGCGCGGAAGACGGCCGCATCGTCGAAGCACTGACGCTGGCGACGCCGATCTGGCACGGCCTCGATCGCCTTACCGCCGCAATTCGCGAGGCATTGCCGCTGTTTGAAGGCAGCGGCCTCAACGCCTTCACCATGACCGGCGAACTCTCGGACATTTTTCCGTCGCGCGAGGCGGGCATATCCACCCTGCTGCAAATGATCTCCGAACATTTCCCCGGCGAGGCACATATCTATGCCGGCCGCGCCGGCTTCGTCAGCCCTGACCGCGCAGTGTCGCTTGCCATGGACGTCGCCTCCGCCAACTGGCATGCGAGCGCTGCCCTCGTGGCGAAACTCACCGGCGATGCGCTGTTCGTCGACATGGGCTCGACCACCACCGACATCCTCGTCACTCAAGGCAGCGTTGTTGCCAATGACGGCTACACCGACGCTGAAAGGCTGCTCACCGGCGAACTGGTCTACACAGGCTTCACCCGCAGCGCCCTGATCGGCGTTGCTTCCAGCGCCCCGGTTCGCGGCCGGATGACACCTCTGATGAACGAATATTTCGCGTCCATCGCCGATGCGCAT
Source organism: Mesorhizobium sp. YR577 (assembly GCF_900116595.1). Lineage (NCBI taxonomy): Bacteria > Pseudomonadati > Pseudomonadota > Alphaproteobacteria > Hyphomicrobiales > Phyllobacteriaceae > Mesorhizobium > Mesorhizobium sp. YR577. The sequence continues at coordinate 286,714 of NZ_FPBI01000006.1, forward strand.
CGCATTCTCGGCGTGCTCAATGAGGCCGACGACAAGCAACCTGCCGCTGATGGCCAAGCAAAAACCGTGGACGGTTCAATCGCGCGCATAGCCCGCATGGTCGGGCGCGATAGGTCCGACCTGACCACGCCGGAATGGCGCGAGCTCGCCGGCTGGTTCAGCGAGCAGCAACTGCGCACAGTTCACGACGCGGCGTTTCGGGTTGCCGGAAAGCTTGCGGCCAAACCGGACGCGCCGCTAGTCGGTGCGGGCATCGGACGCCCGCAATTAAAGCGGCTGGCAGAGCGCCTCGAGCGGCGCTTCATCGATTTCGCCGATCTGATCCCTGCGACGGAGGAAAGCAGCAGCGAGGCCAGCAGCGCCGCACCTGCCGCGGCCCTTGCCATTCTGGCCTGCGATTTGCCGAAGAAGAGTTGATCGACGTCTATACCGCCGATTTCACCTGGACATCCTCGCCCTTAGCATCGGTGTCGGAGAAATGGGCTGCCACGCGCTCCATCAGCCAGCCCCAGGCTTCTCTCTCCTCGGGGCCGGCAGTCTTGTCGATGGAAATCGTCAGATAGGCGATTTCGGCCTCGATCTTGTCACGCGACAGCATGCCAAGCCGACTGACAAGGATCGCCAGTTCCAGCACCGCCGCCTTTGCCCGATTGAAACCGGTGAACGGCGCATGCATTTCCTCCGACACCACGCGGCAGAAGTGCCTTGGCCGTAAGCCGTCATCATCGACATGAACGACTTCCAGCACCGAATGCGCCAGCGCAGCCTCAATGCGCGGAACGGCAAAGCCTTTCACGGCAACGGTCGGCCAGTCCTTGCGCCCGGTCAGACAGCCGGCAAAGATGCGCGCATCGTCGGTATAGTTGGCGATGGCGAAGGGAACCTGCGCCAGATTGTCGAGCGTGGTCGAAGGCCGGAAGGGCGCGATGATCCAGCCGTCTTTCTCCGCGATGATGCCGATCGGCGCAATGTGGACATTACCGCTTTTGTCAGCCGTGGTGATGATCGTCTCGCGAATGTAAGGCATCACGAACCCTCTTTCTTCGCCCGCAGCGTGTGACCCGCCTCCGCAAGGCGGGTGCGATCGGTTTCCGGCGCGGGTGCGGCAACGCCCCAGGCCAACGGTTCGTCCTGCGCATAGCGCTTGCCAAGGCGCCAGGCGATTTCGGCCTTCATCAGCTCGGCGCCGAGATAAAAAGCATGAGCGCCATCCTTCTCAACGCCCAGACCGGAAAACAGTTCAAACGCGTCCGTTGCGACCGCATGGCCCCTGTTGTTGAAGATATGGATGCCGTCCTCGGCCGTCATGATGCGGAAATTGGCGTCGCGCACCGTCCCGGCTAGGGCTTCTATGTCTTCGATGGTCGCCGCATAGGGCTTGCGATCGTGAACCTGCAGCAGGCCGGCATGATAGCTGCGCGGCAACGCACCGTCGTTGCGCGCGGCAAACAGGATGCGGCGGGCGACATCATGCTCCTCCACCGTCCGCACCGTATGCGGGCTGACATGGACGGTCAGCACATTGCGCACCGAAAGCTCCGAACAGAGCCCAGCAAGCAGCGCCGTCACGCCCGAACTGTCGGCGTCCGTCAGTTCGGTGAGATTGCCGGTGCCCATCAGCAATTCGATCTCGGGCCAGCGCCGGTGCGCCTCGATGAAGCGACCGATCGACTGCGCGAAACCAAAATGGATCGGGTCGAGGACCGGATCGGCAATGAAGGCTATTCCCGCTTTCTGGGCGGCCTCGATCGCACGTCCGAGCGAATCCAGATCGCCGGGCACCGACGGGATCAGCACCGGCGTCACGGGAAAATCGAGTGCCAGCGGCAGCGTGTGCTCGGTGAGGCTAAGCAGGTAGTCCGCCCCCGCTTGCGCCCCGATTTTCAGCTCATCGAGGCTGGCCGAGTCGACGCTGACCGAAAACCCTTCCGCCTTCAGCGCGCGCACCGCCTCCCGCAGCAACGGAAACGGCGTTTCCGGCAGGCAGCCAATGTCGATCACATCAGCGCCTGCCATCCGAAGGACATTTGCGCGCGCCAGCAACCCGGCAACCGACAGCATCGGCGCATCGACGATCTCGGCAAAGATGCGCATGTCATGGCGCGACAGGTCGGGCGGCTCGCCGGCGCGACCGAGAAAACCCGGCAAGTCGGCGATCTCGTCGGGTCCACGCACGAACGGCACGCTGAAATGCGCCGACAGCCGCTCCAGTTCACCGCGATAGCGCCCCGGCAGGATGACGCGGTCGGTGCCTTCCGGCAGCGTCAGCCGTCGCTTGATGATCTCCTCGGTCATCAGGGCAGCAACCTTGACCCCGATGTCGACGATCTCCCACTCGAATTCCGTTTGCCCAAGCCCTGCCAGCAGCTTTTCCAGCCGCGACCGGGCAAGATGGCCGGTGAGGAAAACGAGCCGCTCAGCCATGGCGTTCGAGTTCGGCCCGGCGCGCAGCCACCGCCGCCTGAAGATCGGCCAGCGATTCAACGACTTTGGTGCGCTCGAAGCTTTTCAGCCGCTCGGTATGTTCGAGATCGACCGGCCGCGGATAGACCTTGACCATACCGTCCGGCGCCATCGTCTCAAGCTCGGGCGCGGTATCGCAGGCAAAGACGATCGCCGGCACGCGGCATTTTCCGGCCTGCGCAAAGACGTTGGTGGCGATGGTGTCGGAAATGCCGAGCACGCATTTGGCAACGGTGTTCGAGGTGGCTGGCGCGATCACCACCGTATGGTAGACGCCGTGATAGAAGCCGCCGACCGGCACCGAACTCGATGTCTTGTCGTGGAGAACGCGCATCGTGTCAGGGAAATCGAGCTTGAGCTTGTACATGCGCAGCACTTCGTTTGCCGCCTTGGTGACGAAGATATCGCAATGCTCCAGCTCATGGATCAGGGCAAAGCTCTCGGTGAAGAAATGGCCGGAACCGGTCAGCACCCAGGCCCAGCGCGGCGTATGCAACTTTGCCATTTTACGCGGCTCCCCTGGCCAAGGGTCTATCCGCGCCAATCCTCACACCGGGCACTTCGCCCGCAGAGAACCGATGTCTCGCAGTCACAAGCGCAGCGGGCCCAGCGAGGAAAAACTCCGTTCCCGGTTTCAGCATCATCGGCAAAAGAGCATCGACGATGCCGTCGGCAACCAGATTCAAAATCTGAGAATTTTCATCGAAAGCATTGGTTTGCTTGACCAACAGCAGCGCCTCCGCACCAATCTTGCCGGCAAGCCATGCCGCGAGCGAATCCGAGGTCATGTCCCAGGATTGGGGAATCTCGGTCGCCGAAAAGCACATTAGCGAAGGCAGCCAGACCGGAATTTCTCCCCACTCCAGCGCCGCATCGATCTCTTCGAAGGTCCGAGCCGGCACCAGCCGGTCGTGCATCTCGACGATCGCCAGCCCCATCTGGTCCATCGCAAGGATCGCCATGAAATGGGCAGCCTGGTTAGAAAACTTCATCTGCTTCTGCGCGTCGCGAACCTGATCCGCGAATGGCCCGCCGCCCGGCACGACGACCAGCGGCATGCCAGCCGTCGCAAGCGCAAAAATCCATTCCCGCATCTCGGCATGAAAGGCCGTGCTGCCGCCAAGCTTGACGACAGTGCGCTTCATGAAGAGGCGCCCTTCTTGTCCCGGCCGATCAAGCCACCGCCATGGGTCGGCGCGGTCGGGTGCAACGACGATGTCTGTTCCTTGGCCCGCTTGCGCTCGATCTCGACGCCGACGCCGCCGGGTCCGAGCTCCAGCTTCTCCACCCGCACGACGACGCGCATAACCCGTGGGTCTTCGAGCACCAGCGCCGCGACCTGCTCGGCCAGCGCCTCGCTCAACTGGACATGGCCGCGCGCGACGATGGTGCGGATACCGTCCATGATGATGTCGTAGGAAAAGACATGGCGCATGTCTTCCGGCGCGTTGGTCACGCGCAGCACGTCGGCCGTCACGTTGAAGCACACCTTCTGCGTATGCCCGTGCTCGAAGCTGTACGCGCCAATCTGCACCGGCACGACGAAATCGCGCACGAATATCTTGTCGGTTCCGAGTGTCGGATCGGCAGCACCCGGCGAATAGCCGCGCGCCGCCAGCAGGCGGTAATCGACGCTCGACGCGCTGCCGGCCGGGCGTTCTTCGGGGATGAGTTCGCGTATCTGCCTGACTGCCTCGAGATCGATTGCACCGGTACGCCGCGACTGATCGCAGAGCGCGCCGCGAAAACCGAGGAAATCCGGCCCGGATGGCAGCAGGCGAGGAATGTCGGGCGTTTCCAAGGATCCGGCCAGTCCGACGATCAAGCCCACCGCCCTGCAGCGGTCTATGAAGCCCGGAATACGCTCTGGCGGCATGTGGTCGAGCAATCGCCCGCCCGCCTTGTCAGCCGTGTCGATCATCGCACCGTGAAAGCCGTTCTTGGCCAGCACCGGAAGCAACTCAAGGTCCGGCTTGAGGTCGGCAAACAGAACCGCTATCAGTTTCGTCCGCTGGGCCAGCGGTGCGAGCGCCTCTGCGCAGGCCGCCGCATCGTCGGACGGGAAGAAGCCGATCTTGACATAATCGACACCGGCGGCCGCGATTTCCTCGGCCTTGGCGCAGATCGTTTCCGGCACCATCGGCAGATCGCCGCACACCGCACTGACGGGCCGTCGCCCCGCAACGGCCGCAACGGTCTGGCGGACGATTTCGACGGCCACGGCCCCGAGCGCTCCCGCCTTCGGGTCCTTCAGGTCGACGATATCGGCGCCGCCTGTCAGGGCGATCTCCGCCTCTTCTACCCCGTTTACGCTCGCCAGCATTTTTGTCATTTGGTCAGGTCCTCAAGGCGCGAAACCGGCATGTCACGATAGCGATAATCCATGCAGGGCACGAGCCGCAAATCGCCGCTTCTTGTCCTATTGGACACCTTGCCAAAACTGGAGATCGGGCAAACATCGAAAGCTGCCCGCAAAAGTAGACTTACGGGGTTTGATAAATTTTTCTCGTGGGTTAAGTTCATCGTGGCACCGAAATTCTGCATCTCCCGGTTTAGATCGGGCGACGGCGTATGCAAGAAGAACGAGTATCTATGAAGAGTATGGTGCCAAACACTCTCGCAGTCTTCATCGCCCTTTTTTTGGCAAGCGTCAACGCTGGCCCAGCTGCCTCTCAGGAGGCTGCCCCTGCACCGAAGGCTCAGGCCGCTAAGCCCGAAAAGCAGGTTACAGAGATCAAGATCGGCTATCTGCGCGCCTATGAGCCGCAGCTTGCGCTTTCGGTTCTCGACATTGCGCCACGCGACGAAGGTGTCGCCGGGGCCAATGTCGCGATCAACGACAACAACACGACCGGCTCCTTTCTCGGCCAGAAATTCGTACTCGACGTCACCGAGGTGAAGCCGGATGCCGATGTCGTTGCCGTCTTCAACGAGATGGTTGCCAAGGGCGATCGCTATCTGCTTGCCGATATTTCGGCGCAGCAATTGCTGTCGATCGCCGATATCGCGCGCGATCACGGTGTTTTGATCTTCAATGTCGGAGCGACCGACGACGTCCTGCGCGAGGAGGAATGCCGCGTCAACGTCTTCCACACGGCACCGACGCGGACCATGCTGGCCGACGGGCTGGCGCAATATCTGATCTGGAAGCAATGGCCGAAATGGGCGCTGATCTACGGCTCGCATGAGAAGGACAAGCTCTTCGCCGAGGCGCTGCGCCGCGCCGCAACCCGCTTCGGCGGCCAGATCGTCGCCGAAAAGGAATTCAAGGACACCGGCACCGCCCGCCGCACCGATTCCGGTGTTGTGCAGATCCAGCGGCAGATGCCGGTCTTCACCCAGGACCTGCCCGACCATGACGTGGTGCTGGTCGCCGACGAGAGCGAAGTGTTCGGCAGCTATGTTCCCTTTCGCACCTGGATTCCGCGTCCTGTCGCTGGCACTGCGGGCCTGATCCCGTCCGGCTGGCATCCGGCCAGCGAGCAATGGGGCGGCTCGCAGATCCAGAACCGCTTTGCCAAATACGCAGGCCGGCGCATGCTGTCCAAGGACATGGCCGCCTGGACGGCTGCCCGCATTCTCGGTGACGCCGCCACCCGCACGCAAGGTGCGGACCCGGCCAAGATCGAGGCCTTCATTCGCTCCGACGATTTTTCCATCGCCGCCTTCAAGGGCCAGAAGCTGACCTTCCGCAAATGGAACTGGCAGCTGCGTCAGCCGATTTTCCTCGGCGACGCAAAATCCGTCGTCACGACCTCACCGCAGGAGGGTTTCCTGCATCAGGTTTCCGAGCTCGACACGCTCGGGGTCGACCAGCCGGAGACCAAATGCCACTTTAAATAAGCGTCAAGTCGGGAGGAGTTTTGAATGGGAAGACGATTGGCATTGCTGGCCGCGACCTTGGCTGGAGGTTGCGTGGCCTCGCCGGCGTGGGCCTATATGGTCTATGTCTCCAACGAGAAGGACAACACGATGAGCGTCGTCGATTCCACGACGATGGAAGTGGTCAAGACCGTCAATGTCGGCCAGCGCCCGCGCGGCATCACCATCTCCCATGACGGCAAATTCGTCTATCTCTGCGCCAGCGACGACGACACCATCGAGGTCATCGATACGGCAACGCTGGAGATCGTCGACACGCTGCCGTCCGGTCCCGATCCGGAACTGTTCGTTCTGTCTCCCGACGGCAAGAAACTCTACGTCGCCAATGAGGACGACAATCTCGTCACCGTCATCGATGTCGCCACCAAGAAGGTGCTGGCCGAGGTGCCGGTCGGCGTCGAGCCGGAGGGCATGGGCGTCAGCCCCGACGGCAAGGTCATGGTCAACACCTCGGAGACGACCAACATGGCTCATTTCATCGACACCGAGAGCCATGAGATCGTCAACAATGTGCTGGTCGATTCGCGCCCGCGCTTTGCCGAGTTCAAGCCGGACGGCTCCGAGGTCTGGGTCAGCGCCGAGATCGGCGGCACGGTTTCAATCATCGACAATGCCAGCCGCGAGGTGACGCACAAGATCACCTTCGAAATCCCCGGCCTGCGGGCCGAATCGATCCAGCCGGTCGGCATCCGCATCACCGCCGACGGCAAGAAGGCCTATGTCGCGCTCGGGCCTGCCAACCGGGTGGCGGTGATCAATGCCGAGACCTACGAGGTCGAGAAATATGTGCTGGTCGGCCAGCGCGTCTGGCAGCTCGCCTTCACCCCCGACCAGAAGACGATCATCAGCACCAACGGCATATCCAACGACATCACCTTCATCGATGTCGCCACCGACGAGCCGACCCAGTCGGTCACGGTCGGGGCGCTGCCATGGGGGGTGGTCGTGTCGCCAAACTGAGCGGCACTGAATTTACGCAGGCAACACAGGAGGAGACGGAATGAGAAAATACCGCACGATCGCTTTCGCGGCACTGATGGGAGCGGCACTGTCGGCGTCGCACGGCTGGGCACAGGATGCCGACGACGATGACGACCAGCCGGCAGCCGCTGCCACCACCACCGCCGCACCAGCGAGCGGCGAAAAGGAGCAGATCACCCGCGCCAGCAAGGATGTGCCCGAACTGATCCTCGGCACCAAGGAGGACCAGTTCACCGCCAACCAGAAGGATTTCGAACTGATCGCCGGCCAGGGCTACCGCTGGAAGATTTCGGCTGCGGGCGGGCTGGAATACAAGTTCGTGACCGACCTGTTCCGCAATGTCTGGATGAACCAGATCGTCATCAA
>NZ_FPBI01000040.1:0-35838 GCF_900116595.1 Mesorhizobium sp. YR577
ACTCGCATCGCGAATGGCTTGTGGAGGCGCGAAAGGCCTATGGACCAGTCTCCGCCGGTGGCGAGAATTGCTACGCCATGCTCAGGGTTGCCGAGAAATCTTAACGCGGCGCGGCGCAAGTTTGACCGAATTTCCTGCCGGGTCTTATTGCGATTTTCGCTTCAACCGAAGCGATCGCCGGGGACCTGATCTAGCTGTGGAGCCTCAACAGGTTGTCCCTGTCCAGTCGGAGGCGACTGATAGGCGGTTTTGATCCTAAGCTGCCATGAGGCCTATGCCAATTGAAGCCAGCGCGGCAGTTCTGCGGTTCGCTCGTAAGAGGTGTTGTAGGCACGTGCATAGGCCCACTCACGCAGGCTGGTTTGGATGAAAGCGTTCAGCTTTGCCGTTTGTCTTTGGCGTGTAGGGCCTGGTAAATATCTGTCGTAGGCCGAGACGCTTGCAGGCCGCTCTGAAGGCTTTTGAGCGATAGCACGATCCGTTGTCGGTCATCACACGCTCAACCCTGATGCCCAGCTTGGCATAGTAGGCGACGGCGGCCTCCAGGAAGGCGACGGCGCTTTCCTTGCGCTCATCCGGCATGATTTGCACGAAGGCGACGCGAGAGGCGTCATCGATGCAGACATGGACGAACTCCCAGCCGATGCCGAGGTTGCGGTTGACCACGCCTGTCCGCCGTCCGGTGATGCGGTGCCCTACCGAGCCGATGCGGCCAAGCTTCTTGATGTCGAGGTGAATGAGTTCGCCCGGATGCTCCCGCTCATAGCGGCGCACGGGTTCGGGCTCCAAGGCGCCAGCTTGTTGAGACCCAGCCGGCGTAGAACGCGGCTGACGGTTGCCGGCGAGACGCCGACCTCGACAGCAATTTGCTTACCCGTCCAGCGTTGGCGACGCAGCCGTTCGATCATTTCGACGACCGCAGAAGGTGTCGGTCGGCGCAGTCGATGCGGGCGAGATGAACGGTCAACCAGTCCGCTCACACCTTCATTGCGATACCGATCCACCCATTTGCGAACAGTCCGCGGACAAACGCCTGCGGCTTCGGCAACGGCCTCCAGCGTTTGTCCGCTCGCGACCTGCCTTACAATTCGCTCTCGACCGTGCCGTGTCAGACGGGCATTCTTATGGACGTTCATCCGATCCTCCGGGAATCACTGAAGCTTCGACAACCTCAGTCTTCTCGGTCAGGGTCGGGTGGACAACCTATTGAAAGCTCACAGCTAGCTCACCGTTTCATGCCATTCAACGTCTCATGGTGGCTTGACAAATAGTGCGATCTGCGATCGCATATTGAACGGTGCCGGATCGACGAAAATACTGCTATTCAAATAGTCGATACCTGCGCCGGGGAACAGCCGGATGGTGCGTGTCATGCCCATCGATGGGAGACGGTAGAATGAGACAAATCAAAAGCTTCGCACTTGCCGCCTTTGCGGCATTCAGTCTTTCCAGCGCTCTTGTTGCGCCGCCGGCTGCAGCCGAATCGGTGATCCGCATCAGCTCGCCCTATCCGGCAACGACGCTCGACCCGTCGCGGTCCGGCGCTGCCGGCAATATTGAGCCTTTCGGCCAGCTTTACTCCCGGCTCCTCAGGCGCGATTTCGCCACGGGCGAACTGGAGGGCGGTGTGGCGGAAAAGTGGGACGTCTCGGCAGACGGGCTGACTTACAGCTTGCACTTGCGCGACGCCCAGTTTTCCGACGGTTCGCCGATCACAGCGGAAGATGCGGCTTTCAGCCTCGAACGCGTTCGCAGCGACAAGGAATCGGCACTGCCGTCGCCGCTCTCTGCTGTCGAGTCGATCACCGCGTCGGACCCGAAGACGGTCGTCATCAAGCTCAAACACGCGCTGGCCCCGATGCTGGCCAATCTTGAGCTATGGAATGTCGGCATCGTTTCCAAGGCCGATGTCGACAAGCGCGGCATCGAGGGTGCGTTCTCGGCGAATCCGCTGGCTTCCGGCCCCTACATGGTCAAGGAATGGCGCCCCGGCGAGAAGCTCGTTCTGGCACCTAACCCGCATTACTGGCGCAAGGGCTATCCGAAGTCCGACGCCACTGTCGAACTCATTGAAGTCGCCGAGCCCGAGACCGCCGCGGCCATGCTGAAGGCCGGCGAGGTAGACGTCATGCGCAGCGTCAATTGGGCCCAGGTCGAAGACCTCAAGAACACCGACGGCATCGACATGCGCATGGAGCCGTCGAATGTCGTCTTCATCACGCTGCTCAACCACAGCCGCGAACCTTTCTCCAATCTGAAGGCGCGGCAGGCTGCCGCCTATGCGCTCGACAACAAGGTGCTAACCCAGGCGATCACAAACGGCTATGCCAAGCCGGCCAACACGCCGCTTCCCGGCTCGCTCGATTTCCATGACGACGCCTATCCCGGCATCGTTGCCGACATGGACAAGGCCAAGAAGCTTCTGGAAGAATCCGGCATGGCCGGCAAGGAAGTGAAGATCATTCTCGGCAGCGGCTCCACCAATCAGCAGACGGGCCTGCTGATGCAGGCGCAGTGGCAGGCGATCGGCCTCAAGCCCGTTATCGTCAATGTCGACACGCCGGCATGGTGGGAGGCGACCGGCAAGGGCGAATACGATGCCACGCCGACCTGGTGGATGAACGAACTGACCGACCCGGATCTGGCGGTACGCTGGGCACTATGCGGCAGCTGCGACTCGCATGCCTTCAACACCTTCTACGACAACAAGAAGATCAACGAACTCACCGAGCAGGGCTCGCGCGAGCAGGATCCGAAGAAGCGTGCGGAGATCTATCAGGAGATTGCCCGCATCGCGACCGAGGAAGTCTCGCAGATACCGCTCTACTACTCGCCGTTCCCGATCGCCTATTCCAAGCGTCTCAAAGATCTCAAGATGACGCCGGCGATGCAGTGGACGCTGGAGGAAACGACCTTCGCCGAATAGTAGCCGGACAGGAGCACGGCACGGCGGCGTTGCGCTCGCCGTGCCACCTTGTTTTAAGACAGCGACGGTGGCGAATTGCAGGTAGTTCTCAGGCGTATCCTCCAACTTATTTTTGTGCTCATAGGCATCTGCGTGGTAACGTTCCTGCTCGTCCATATGGTGCCGGGCGATCCCGCGCGCGTCATTGCCGGCGATCGCGCCAACCCCGAGACGATTGAGGCGATCCGCAAGAGCTTCGGTCTCGACCAGCCTCTATGGCAGCAGTTCGTCACCTATGCCGGCAATCTCCTGTCGGGCGATATCGGCCAGTCGATGCGCTACAAGCGGCCGGTGACGGCGCTGATCGGGCAATATATCTGGCCGACGCTGTTCCTGACCGGCTACGTCATCTGCCTTGCCGTTCCGCCGGCACTGGCTCTCGCCATCGCCAGCGCGCGCAAGCCCGGTGGCCTTGCCGATCAGATCATCCGCATTGTCGGCATCGCCGGCATGGCAATCCCGGTGTTCTGGCTCGGCATCATGATGTCGCGTTTCTTCGGCGTCGCGCTCGGCTGGTTCCCGGTTTCGGGCTACGGCAAGACGTTTTTCGAGCACCTCCACCATCTTTTCCTGCCCGCTCTGTCGACCGCCATATGGATGGTGCCGGTGCTGATCCAGAGCCTGCGTGCAGCACTGATCGAAAAGGCGGGCGCAGATTTTGTCACTGCCGCACGCGCGCAAGGAGCCAGCGAGCGCGAGAATTTCTGGCGCACCATCCTGCCCAATGCGGTGCTGCCGACGCTCAACCTGTTCGGCGTCATAATCGCCTTCCTGATCGGCGGCACGATCATCGTCGAGACCGTTTATGCAGTGCCGGGTCTTGGCTCGCTTATGATCAATGCGCTGCTGGCGCGTGACTATCATGTCGTGCAGGGGCTGACGCTGATGTTTGCCGTCACGACCGTCGGCGTCACCTTCGTGGTCGATCTTCTCTCGGCCCTTATCGATCCGAGGGCGCGGCTATGAGCATCGTAACCCAACCGCAGGTAACGGCTGTTCCCCCGCGGGGCCGGCTGAACTGGACGATTTTGGTGGCAGGCGTCATCGTCGGCGGCTGGATCATGCTCGCCGTCTTTGCGCCCTGGATTGCGCCCTACGATCCCAATACCGTCGACATCCTGCATGCGCTCGCAGCGCCCAGCGCGGATCACTGGTTCGGCACCGATCAGGTCGGCCGGGACGTGCTTTCCCGGGTCATCTTTGCGGCCCGGATCGATCTGCTCATGTGTATCGCCGGCGTCCTGCCGCCGCTGCTGATCGGCACGACGGTCGGCCTGCTCAGCGGCTATTACGGAGGCGTCGTCGATACCGCGCTGATGCGCCTCTATGACCTAACGGCGGCCTTCCCGTTCTTCGTGCTGGTCCTGGCAATCGTCGGCATCCTCGGGCCGGGCCTCTTGAACTTCTTCATCGCGCTGGCGCTGGTGGGTTGGGTCACCTATGCGCGGCTCATGCGCGCCGAGGTCATGAGCATCCGAGACAGCGAATATATCCAGGCCGCCCAATGCCTCGGCTATTCGGACCGGGTGATCCTTACGCGTCACGTCATGCCGAACGCTTTTGGCCCGGTGCTTGCCTATGCGGTCAGCGATTCCGTTCTGGTCATGCTGGCCGGCGCCAGCTTCGGCTTTCTCGGCATGGGCGCACAGCCGCCGATAGCCGAATGGGGCGTGATGATATCGGATGGCAGCGCCTTCATCCGGCAGGCATGGTGGATCTGCATGTTCCCGGGCCTCGCGACGATATCGCTTGGTCTTGGCCTGGCCTTCCTCGGCGATGGGCTCGGCCAGTTGCGCCGGCGGCAGGTGTCGGCATGAACGGCCCGCTCAAGCCCCTCCTGCCGATAGCTGCTCCGTTGCTGGAAATCGACGGCATATCCGTGTCGTTCGGCAGCGCTCAGGTACTGAAGGACGTGTCTTTTGCGATCGCGCCGGGCGAGATCGTCGGCATTGCCGGCGAAAGCGGTTCGGGGAAGTCGACCATATGCCGGAGCGCGATGGGCCTGCTGCCATCGACCGCCGATGTGAGCGGCAGCATACATCTTGGCGAGCGTTCCTTACTGACGCTGGGAGAGGCCCAATGGGCGGGCATCCGGGGCAGGGAAATGGGAATGATCTTCCAGAACCCAGCCTCGCATCTCGACCCGCTGCGGCGCGTCGGGGTGCAGATCGCCCAGCCGATGATCCGCCATCTCGGGCTTTCGCGCAAAGAGGCGGTGGAACGCGCGGTCGCGCTGCTCGACGATGTCGGCATCCGCGAACCGGCGATGCGGGCGAAATCCTATCCGCACGAGCTTTCCGGCGGCATGAAGCAGCGCGTCATGATCGCAGCCGCCATCAGCTGTGCGCCGAAGCTGCTGATTGCCGACGAGCCGACCACCGCGCTCGATGTCACCGTGCAGGCAAAAATCCTTGAGCTTCTGAAGGACCTAAACGCCCGTCGTGGCCTTGGCATTGTGTTGATCTCGCATGATCTCGGTGTGCTGGCCGACATCTGCTCGCGCATCGTCATCATGCGCCAGGGCGAGATCGTGGAGCAGGGCCAGACGGCGCAGATCGTCGAGGACCCCCGTCACCCTTACACGCAGCTGTTGGTGAACTCGCAGCCGGGCCGCAAGAAGCTGCGAAGCGGCTGGGGCAAGCCGGGTGCGCAGGAACCGCTTCTTCAGATCGATGGTCTGACCGTCAGCTTTCCGGTCAAGCGCGACATTCTCGATATGCTGAGGAACAGGACGCCGGCCCGGTTCAAGGCGTTAGACGGCATAGGCCTCGCCGTGCAGGCAGGCGAAACCGTCGGCATCGTCGGCGAAAGCGGCTCGGGCAAGAGCACGCTGGCCCGCACCATCATCCGCCAGAACACACCCGCCTCGGGAACGGTTAGGCTGGATGGGCGCGACATCGGCGGATTGTCGAGCGCTGAGCTTTCCGCTTTCCGCCGCAGTGTCCAGATGGTCTTCCAGAATCCATACGACTCGCTCAACCCGCGCATGACGGCGATCGACACGATTGCCGAGCCGATCTGGCGGCATGGCCTTGCCGATCGTCGCGCAGCAAGCGAGGAAGCGGCCAAGCTTCTCGACATGGTCGAACTGCCGCGCGCGCTGGGTGAGCGCAAGCCGAGACAGCTTTCGGGCGGACAATGCCAGCGCGTCGGCATCGCCCGGGCGCTGGCGCTCAAGCCGCGACTGCTGATCGCCGACGAGCTCACCTCGGCGCTCGACGTGACGACGCAGGCGCAGATCCTAGAGCTTCTGGCGCGACTTCAGCGCGAGCGAGAACTGACGCTTCTCTATATCTCACACGATTTGTCGGTGGTGAGCTCGTTCTGTCAGCGTGTCTACGTGTTCCGCAATGGCAGGATCGTTGAGACGGGACCAGCGCAAGAGGTGCTGACGCGACCGCGTGAAGCCTACACGCAGGAGCTTGTCGCCTCGCTCCACCGCCTGCCGGGCGGTTCTGCCGCTATGGCCGAAACGCAAGCCGGCGCCTGAGAATTACGGAAGGAAGACAGACGATGAATGCCAACAGTGCGCCGCACCCGCGCGATCCGCTCAACCGCGGCGCGCCGATTCTTCCACGTGGCGAATGGGATTATCCGCCGCATCACCGCTGGACCTTCCAGCACATCCGCGAGATGACAGCGACCGCTCAGGTCTGGCGCGGGCCGGGGCCGGTGCTGCCCTTGCCGACGCAGCTTGAGGATATCGATGGCATCGAATTCGAAGCGGGCGGCCGGCGCAGGACCGTGCGCGATTTCCTCGATGAGAGCTTCACTGACGGTTTCCTCGTTCTCTCGCGCGGCACAGTGATTGCCGAGCGCTACATGAACGGCATGAAGCCACATGGCCAACATCTGGCCATGTCGGTCACCAAATCGATCGTGGCTACCGTTGCCGGCATTCTGGTGGATCGCGGTCTGATCGACCTTGCCGCCCCGGTAACAAAATACCTGCCCGAGCTCGAAACGACCGCCTATCGCGGCGCGACGGTCCAGCAGGTGCTGGACATGACGGCCGGCGTGCTCTTCGACGAATCCTACAAGACGCCCGGCTCGCATATGCAGAAGCTCGACCAGGCCTGCGGCTGGAAGCCGATGACGCGACCGGACTGGCCGCAGACCATGTGGCAACTGATCCTGACGTTGACGGAACTGGAGCGGCCACACGGCGAATTGTTCCGATACCGATCGATCGAAACGGATGTGCTCGGCCTCGTCATGGAGCGCGCCACCGGCCTGTCGCTCGCTGAGCTGATCAGCAGCGAACTGTGGGTGCCGATGGGGGCGGAGGAAGACGCCTATATGACCGTCGACCATGGCGGCTACGCGCTCGCCGATGGCGGCTTCAACGCAACCTTACGCGATTACGCCCGCTTTGCGCTGCTTCATCTGCGTGGCGGCAAGGCGAACGGACGGCAGATTGTGCCGTCCGCCTGGATCGAGGCAACGCGCAACGGCAACCACGATCTTTTTCAGGGCGTCTACCGCGAGGTGCTTCCGCGCGGCGCCTATCACAACCAATTCTGGATCGAGGATACGGACCGACGTGCCTATATGGCACGCGGCATTTTCGGCCAGTACATCTACATCGATCCCGAAGCGGATTTTGCGGCCGTCAAACTGTCGACATGGCCGGAGTTCGTGAGTGCGGAGCGGTCGATCGAGGCGCTGGCAGCGTTTCACGCAATCCGTGAGCACTGCAAGGCTGATTGAGCGGCAGTTTCGAGCGCTGAACGCCGATTTAGCTGCGTTGCCTAGAGCGTCGCCAGTCGCGAATTCGGCATGGCATCTCCATACGCTTGTCGCAGAGTCCATTTCTCCTCCAGCGCAACGATTACGCATGTGGCAAAATCCGTCTTGTACATAACGGAGAGCCGTGTCAGCCCGCCTGGTGTGAAGACGTTGATTTCCAGAAGTTTGTCGCCGACGATATCGAGTCCAACCAGGAACATTCCGTCACTGATCAGCTTAGGGCGCACCATATCGGCAATACCCAACATCGTGGCCGTTACCTTGACTTTGCGGGCGGTTCCGGCGGCATGGATATTGGACCGAACGTCACCTTTGGCCGGAACGCGGCGAAAAGCTGCATAATTGCCATCGCGCGCCAGCGGTTGGCCATTCATGAGGAAAAGACGCACGTCACCGGCCTTGGCCTCGGGGATGTAGGCCTGCGCGATGAGATAGCCATCACCGCTGGCCGCCTCGAAGATCTGGTTTAGGTTGGAATCACCGGGGGTCGCAATATGGAAGACATTCTTGCCGCCCGACCCTTGGAGCGGTTTGACGATGCAGCCCTCGGAGTGCTGGTCGATGAACGCGCGGATCTCGGCAACACTGCGCGATATCAGGGTCGCCGGCCTGACCACCTCGGGAAACGTCTGAAGATAGAGCTTGCTCTGCGCTTTCCCGAGACCGTCCGGGTCATTGACGACTATCACGCCGCGTTCCGCTGCAAGCCGCCCGAACATGAGGCCTGCGTTGGCGGCCCACGGCCGATCGGTGGCGTCCAGCGACGGGTCGTTGCGCAAATGCAAAATGTCGATATCGCCTATCGCCAGGGTCTTTTTCTGCGTCGCGGCATCCTGCAGGGCGGCATGCAGCTTTTCCGACGTCTTGTAAGGAGCCTCAGGCACCACCGCGACGCTGACAGCCAAGCTGTCATCCGGACGCAATATGAAGTCGCCCGGTTCAACATAGACAACGGAATGACCGCGTTGGACCGCAGCTAGCGCCAATGCTGTAGTCGTGTAGCTGGGCGTCTCGCTCTCAATGGAATTGACAAAGAACGCAATGCGCATCGAGGAGGCTCCGCTCAAGTTTCAATCATATCGATAGGATCGATCCCCGCCATCGCTTTCTTCAGCCGCGGACGGGCCGCCTCGGAAGAGAGAAATGCAGGTTCGAGACGTGGCGCTCGCAGCAAGCCACGCGCGTTGAGTTCTTGTATCGCGCCGAAATGCGCGGCGGAAATCTTGCCGATCCAAAAAGGAGTGAGGCTGCCGCCGTTCTTGAGATGATCAAGGATCTGCGCCAGGCCGCGCAAATAGATGGCGTCTTTTGCCAGGCCACCGCCTCGATAAACACGCAGAACGATGTTGAAGGCAACGCGATCATCAAAACCGAAATCTCTGTGGAGAATACGGAAGGTTTGCTCGAATGTTGCGGCGTCGAGCATTGCCTGACACGCGATGACCCTTGCTGCGATCAGCCTTAACCGCGCTTCAGTCATGCCGCCAACGAGATATTCCGCCAGCACGGCCAATCCCTCCTGCATACCCTCGTAGCCGGCAAGTCCGTTGCGAAAGATGGTGAGCCCCTGAGTATCACCATTGAAATAGGTCAACAGATGAACACCGATCTCGTGGCTGAGCAGCGCACTTAGACGCTCCGGTGGAAGGTTGGTATCGCGCGAAACAAGAAGTCGGTTTCGAGAGACCAGGAGGCCGGCAGGCAGGTCGCCTCGGATCTCCACGGAAGCATCGAAATCGGGGTAGGCGACGCGGTACCCGGCGATCATGTCTCGCGCGGCCGCGGCAACCGCATCGGCATCCAGGCCTTTCTGCCGGGCCGGCGAGGCAAGTCGCGGTGCCCTTTCGAGAATGGCTCGCGCCCTGGCTGCCAGGCTTGGCTCCACGCTGCCATAGAGGGCTCGTCCGAGTTCGACGAATTGGGTTGTTTCGCGTGCCGCGAGCATCGAAAGCTGCAGGTCGAGTTCCTGCTGCTTTTCGGAGAGGAGTTTCGTCAGGAGTGGATCTTCCAGATGATCGAGCGAGACCGAATAGAGCTTCCGCTTCTGAGAGGCGACCTCGAACTCGAGCGGCCTGTAGAGCAGTGCGGGTACACGTTCGAAGCTGCCAGCCTGGAATTCCAGCCAGGCTGGTTCGGCATTGATCGGCGTGACGGCTAGCAGAAAATCGAATGTCGACGCGACGTCGTCGATCGCCCGATCGGCGCGGACAACTGCGTCGATATAGGCGCGACGTCCCAGCGAACGATGGGTCGCGGGCTGTTCCAGGTTTGATGCTTTTAGGAAGGCACTGATCGCCTGAAGCGCGGAATCGACCATGTTGGCGACGACGAGGTCATGGAGTTCAGGGTAGACGCGCTTGGTACCCGGCACCCTGTAAATCGGTGCGAAGCGTACCGTCAGACACGCCGTATCTCCAATATCATCCCAGAGCCTTGGTTCGGCTCGGGTCGAGGGGCTGAGTTCGTCCACGCGGGGGGTACGATATTTTGCTTCGCGGGCTGATGCAGCGTCGGCAAAGCGCTTGAGGGCTACCTTTTCCGCCGCTGTTTCCCCGCAAGCCAGCGCAATTTCGAAAGGCGGCAGGAACGGAACATCCTCTGTCAGGAACCGATCCTCGGCCAACTCACCGATATCCAGGATGAGAAATGCGCCGCAGTGATCGCGCATCCTTCGCGCCACCAGCCGCGCGACCTCGCCGGCAAGGCCAATGTCAACCGCTATCAGATAAGATGCGTTGGCGGAGACGGCATGGAATGCCGCATCCTGATGCGACCCAACATGAACACACAGAAAGGGCAGCGGTCGATCCAGGTGCAACCGGTTGCTGTTGCCGAACTCTCTTCGGATCGGCTTACCGTCCCGGAAAAGCGCGTCCAAGTCCGATTCGATTTGCACCAAGGGCGTCGAGGGTTCAACGAGCTTAGGCTTCATCGCATGCCCCTCAGCGCCAACTCCAGGACGGGTACCGTAGAGGCCAGTATGGCGCGCAGCTGTTGGATTGTTCCCCAGTCCGGCTTGCCGCTCCATTCATCCATGAAGATCTTTTTGAACTCTACCGCGATGGCACACCCTGTGTCCGGAAAATTGGTATGGACGAAGCGGGTCTGCTCGCCCTTGCCTTGGAAGGACACATTCTCACGCACGTCGATCGGCTCGCCGTTAAGCGAATGGCCGCGAAGTGTCTCCATGAAAGCCTCGACAACTGGTGCCCAGCGCTGGCGATCCATAGAAGACGTGCCAATATTGATATCGGGCGCGAGGTCACGAGACGTGGGCTTCGACTCCGGCCCGTCGCGCCGGTGATTATAGCTGTGGACGTCGACCAGAACGAACCTTCCGTATCGCCTCTCGATACCGGCAAGAACGCGGTTCAATTCACTGTAGAAGGCATCATGAAAGGCGAGAGCCTCCTTTACAATGTCCTCGGCCGGCTGCTCTCGCCAGACCTCCTGCCCCCAGGACTGATCAGGCGACAGATAAACCGCAGCCTCACGCGGGCGGTTCAGATCCGCCTGGAAACGGGATCGATGAACGACAATTTGGGTCGGAAAATCAGCGATGAACCGCTCGGTGAACGGGTCCTCTTCTCGACGCCGATCAGGATCAGAGAGAGACATGAGCGATCGGCAAGCGTCGCCCACGTTAGTGCCGCTGTGGATGGCGGTACCGATTATAGGAGACGCTCCGAGCCGGATTTTCCAGCCTGCCGGTGATCCGCCCGGATCGATATTGGAAATCGTCTTGTACATACCCATCGAAATGCGCGGAGAAGGCGTGCGGTTCCAATTCATTTGAGCCCGACATGGAGCGGAGCTTTGCACGACAGTTTTGCGTCAGAGCTCTGCCGGGGCGTGAAAATTGCGTTTGGGTGAGGGGCTAGGAGTAGCGAAGAGCCGCAACGACCGACAGAATTCTAGCGCGTAATTTCCCAGAGCAGCGATTATCTGAGCCCCGATAGAACTAAATACCCGAATTGGCGTTCCTCTCCCGCCAACAGCGGAAAGACGCACAATGAAAGAGACCAAGCTTTCCAAATACCGCGCAAAGCGCGATTTCACAAAAACCGTCGAACCAAGCGGGGAGGCCAAGATTGAGCGTTCCAATCGGCGACGTTTTGTCATTCAAAAGCATGCGGCTACACGGCTTCATTACGATCTTCGGCTGGAACTCGACGGGGTGTTCAAATCGTGGGCTGTAACACGAGGACCATCGCTCGACCCGCGGGATAAGAGACTTGCTGTCGAGGTCGAAGACCATCCACTCGACTACGGCGACTTCGAAGGTACGATCCCAAAAGGACAGTACGGCGGCGGAACGGTGCAGCTATGGGATCGCGGATATTGGCAACCGGAAGGTGATCTTTCGCCAGAAAAAGCGATCGAGAAGGGTGATTTCAAGTTTACGCTGGAGGGAGGTCGGCTCTCCGGCAGTTTTGTTCTGGTGCGGATGAAGCGTGATCGCGCTGGTGGCAAGCGCAAAAACTGGCTGCTGATAAAGCACCGTGACGAGCATGCACGAGATGGAGATGGTGATGCAGTACTCTCAGTCGACAAGTCGATAGCGTCCGGGAGAACCATGTCGGCAATTGCCGCGGGAAAGGGCAAGGGACCAAAACCATTCATGATTGCGCGCTCCGTGCCAGGCAATCCGGACGCCGTCTGGGACAGTGACCAAGGGGATGCCGCTGAGGCGCGCGCAGCGGGAAAAGTGGTGACGCCGCCGTCACAACGGACAAAGGCACAAAATTCCCGACCAGCCATGTCGACGATGCCTGGTTTTGTCGAACCACAGTTGTGTGCTTCCCTCTCGCGGCCACCGGCGGGTAAGAACTGGATCCACGAAATCAAATTTGACGGCTATCGCGTTCAACTCCGCGTCGAGCATTCATCGCCGACGTTGAAGACCAGGAAGGGCTTGGACTGGACCGGCAAATTTGCGGCGATTGCGAAGGAGGCGACTGGACTATCCAATGCAATCATTGATGGGGAGATCGTAGCACTCGACAAGAATGGGGTTCCCGATTTCGCCGCGCTCCAGGCGGCTCTGTCGGAGCAGAAGACCGAAGATCTGATCTATTTCGCTTTCGATCTTTTGTTCGATGGAAACAAGGACTTACGCGAACTACCTCTCATCAAGCGCAAAAAACGCTTGGAAGAACTGCTGGGTGGGGCGGATCTCGGAGACGCTTCGCTCATTCGATATGTTGAACATTTCGAAAACGGTGGTGAAGCAGTGCTGCGGTCTGCCTGCCGCCTGTCACTGGAGGGCATCATTTCAAAACGGGAAGACGCCCGCTACGAATCCGGTAGAACGCAGACTTGGGCAAAGTCGAAATGCAGAGGCGGTCATGAGGTTGTCATCGGGGGATGGTCGACGACTAACGGCCGATTTCGCTCGCTGCTGGTCGGTGTCAATCGCGGTCAGCACTTCATGCATATCGGAAGGGTCGGTACAGGTTATGGCGGCGACAAACTCAAACGGCTTCTTCCTCGTTTGAAAGAGACCGAAGCGTCGTCGTCACCATTTACCGGCGCTGGTGCCCCCAAAAGAGATGCCACGCTTCACTGGACGCGACCCGAACTGGTGGCCGAGATCGAATTTGCGGGATGGACCGCAGGCGGGAATATCCGACAGGCATCGTTCAAAGGATTGAGAGACGATAAGCCTGCGGACGAGGTCGAGGCCGAACGTCCTGCACCGGCGGAAAAGATCGATGTCGCCAAACCCGAAGCGACGTCGCGAGCCTCCGCGCCAAAGGACTCCACCAGAAAAGCGGTGGTGATGGGCGTTGTCATCTCCAAACCTGAAAAAGCCCTTTGGCCGGATGGAAGTGACGGGCAACCGGTGACCAAATTAGATCTCGCGGAGTATTTCGAGGCGGTCGGAGCCTGGATGATTGGCCATCTCAAAGGGCGGCCATGTTCGATTGTGCGTGCTCCAGATGGATTCGCCGGGGAACAGTTCTTTCAGCGCCATGCCATGCCTGGCACCTCAAACCTTCTGGAGCTTGTAAAGGTCACCGGTGATCACAAGCCCTATCTGCAGATCGATCGCGTCGAGGGACTGGCAGCCATTGGACAAATTGGCGGCCTCGAGCTCCACCCGTGGAATTGTCAGCCTCACCATCCGGAGTCGCCTGGTCGACTGATATTCGACCTCGATCCTGGGCCGGAAGTATCGTTCTCTGAGGTTGTCGTTGCAGCGAAGGAAATGAAAGGGCGTTTGGAAGACTTAGGGCTGGTTAGTTTCTGTAAGACGACCGGGGGCAAGGGTCTACATGTAGTGACGCCGCTGGCAGCATCGCGAAGCAAATTGACGTGGCCCGAAGCCAAGGCATTCGCCAAATGCGTCTGCGTGCAAATGGCGAGCGATAATGCCGATCGCTATCTCGTCAATATGGCCAAGAAATTGCGCAGAGGTCGGATATTCCTCGACTACCTTCGAAATGACCGCATGGCAACGGCTGTGGCTCCGCTGTCGCCGCGGGCGCGGCCCGGGGCTACCGTGTCGATGCCGCTAACCTGGTCGCAGGTACGCGCCGATCTCGACCCAAAGAGATATACCGTTCGCACCGTCCCTGGATTGCTGAAAAGGACCAAGGCGTGGGCGGACTATCTTGATGGTGAACGACCTCTGCGTGACGCGATCAAGCGTTTGGGATTCAATAAACTGGCAGCCTGAGGCACGGAGTCTGGTCATTCATGGCCGCCGACAATGGGGGAATTGCGCGCCCGTAATTTGGCGACTGATGGTATCGGGAACCGCCGACGCCGTCAGGAGTTGGCATGCAAAGGAGAATACGGTGACGGCACGAGCAATATGGAAGGGTCATCTGAAAGTTGCCGAATTGGTTTGTCCGGTTTCAATGTACGCGGCCGCATCGACCTCCGAGCGCATTTCCTTCCATGTATTGAACCGTAAGACTGGCAACCGTGTTCACCGACAGTTTGTCGATGAAGAAACCGGTAAGCCCATTGATCAGAATGACCTGGCTAAAGGCTATGAAACTGCTGACGGCAATTTCGTTATCCTCGATGAGGAAGAAATAGCCGAAGCGATTCCGGAAAGTGACAAGATGCTGGCCATGGAGACCTTCATCGAATGCGGCGATGTCGACACGCTCTACCTGGACCGGCCCTATTATCTCGTACCTTCTGAGCCGGCGGGCGAAAAGGCGTTCAACGTCATTCGCGACGCTATGAACGCCTCCGGCGTGGTCGGTTTGGCACGTTCAGTTCTATTTCGCCGCGTGCGCACTGTTATGATCAGGGGGCATGATTCCGGTTTGGTAGCAAATATGTTGAACTTCGACTACGAAATCCGCCCCGCCAAAGAGGTATTCGACGGTATTTCCAAGATCAAGATTGAGGCTGAAATGCTCGATCTGGCTAAGCACATTATCAAGACCAAAACTGGAAAATTCGATCCTTCGAAATTCGACGACCGCTATGAGGATGCGCTGAACGAGCTAGTCAAAGCCAAGCTCGAGGGGCGGAAGATCAAGAAGCCAAAGATCGAGCGGGAGGAGAAGGTCATCAACCTTATGGACGCGCTTCGCAAGAGCGCTGATGCCGGAAAGAAAACCTCCCCCACACGCTCCTCAGGGGGTAAGCGGAAGGCGAACTGAGATGATGTTGCTAGCGCTGGTTATGCGTTCGGTCGGACGGTTGTAACGCCTGCAATCCGGTCCCGGACGTGGAGTGCGGGATGGTCGAGCTGCTGTTGTTGGCGGAGGGAAAGCAGGAACGACATAGTCAGCGGCGTTTTGGCTTTTCCTGTGAGATGCTCTTACGCAGCGCGTCCATGATCGAAACGACGTTGGTGGTCTCCTTGCCACCACTTTTGGCTTTTTCGTCGGACGCTGTTTTGCCCGTCTTCTTCTTCTTCTTCGCAGCGATGATTTTTTTCAACTGCCCCTGCACCGGATCAGTGACCATATCCGGCGTCCATCGCTTCAGGCTGGCCTTGATGAGCTTCTGGACCATCACGGTCGCTTCGCTATCGGCCTTCGCCTCAACCTGATCGAAGTACGGCTTTTCGTCTCGCACCTCATCGCCATAACGCAATGTCCAGACGACTATGCCCTGATCACGCGGCTCCAGCATCACAGCGCGCTCACGACGGTAAAGCACGAGACGAGAGACTCCGGCCATGCCCGTGGACCGCATCGCTTCGCGAATGACCGCGAAGGCTTCTTCGCCGATTTTGTCAGACGGTGCCAGATAATGCGGTCTGTCAAACCAGATCCACTCAATCGAGTCGCGCGGGACAAACATATCGATATCAATGGTGCGCGTGCTTTCCAGCGCCACAGCGTCAAGCTCTTCGTCCTCGACGATTACCAACCGGTCCTCGTTGTACTGGAAGCCTTTAGCCTCGTCTTGGTCTGCCACCACCTTTCCGGTCTCTGCATCGACGTAGCGGCTGTTTGCGGAATTGCCTGTTTTTCGATTAACGGTGCTAAAACGAACCTTATCACTGGCCGAGATAGCCGGCGTCATTGTGACCGGGCAGGTAACCAGCGACAGTTTCAGATAGCCTTTCCAGAATGGGCGGGGAGCCATTGCAATCCTCCAGCCACTAGAACGGATAATTTGCCCCATCGTTCCCATCGCAGGCCTGCAACTGCTGAATGATAAGACCCCTAGCGCCGAACGCCTTCTGGTGGCCATGCAAGCGCCTGTGCGGCGCCTACAGTCCGTCGACGGAAAAAAGCAGGCAGTGTGTTGCAAACAAATAAAACAGCCGATGTGCGGAATATGGAGCGATGGAACAAATTCTGTATTGGTTTCTTTCTTCTCAGCGTCCAGCACAGGGAGGAAACGCAATGAAGTCATTATCCGAGTTGTTCGAGCATACGCTGCAAGACGTCTACTATGCCGAGAATGCCATTACCAAGGCTTTGCCGAAGGTTGCGAAAGCAGCCAAGGATGCGAAGCTGAAGAAGGCTGCTGAAGATCACCTTGCGGAGACCAAGGACCAGATCAAAAAGCTCGAGATGGTCTTCAAGTCGATCGGCAAGAAGGCATCCGGCGAGAAGTGCGATGCCATTGAGGGATTGATCAAAGAAGCCGACGGCCTGATGGAAGAGGCTTCGGGCACTGCGCTCGATGCCGGCTTGCTTGCGGCGTGCCAAGCCGTTGAACACTACGAGATTGCCCGTTATGGGTCATTGCGCGAGTGGGCAAAGGACCTTGGTCACGACGAGGCGCACAAGCTTCTGAGCGAAATTCTCGATCAGGAGAAGGCAACGAACAACAAGCTTACGAACCTCGCAGTTACGTCGATCAACAGGACATCTTCTACTGCGAAGGCTGCATAGAAAGCCAAAGGGACGCGATCCGACCCCGGACTATCAGAAGCAATTCGGGAGTAGCGCCCCGATTGGGATCGCCGCCCGGTTGAATGCCGGGCAATAAGTTTCAGCAGATTTGGCGGATGCTCCGAGAGAGGAAGCTGTTCCACAGCTTCTGAGCCAGGTTCGACTCCTGGCGTCCGCTCCGGCTCCCCGGACGTAATCCAACTGGCGCTCTAAGTAAGCCCAAAGTGGTGTTGTTTTGACCAAATTCCTGGATGGTCGGTCTCAAGTATAGGAGTAACATGTAGGTGCGAATCGGCGGGAGAGATGCAATGGCCGCGCTCTATACATGGATGAGAGACCTCGGAAACGGACGAATTCAAGCTGCTGTTAAAGCGTTTCGTATTCGACGTGGCTATATTGTCAGCGTCAGGCCGCACCGTTCCGCGTTCAGATAGCATCACATCTGACCAATCCGCGATGGTATCGTGGACCTTGGGGAACACCGCTTCCAGCCCTGATCGCTTTCTTGCGAACGAAACGGAAACAATGCTTCATGGCGCGATGAATGTCGCGCTCCGTGATTCGCTTGCCCAACCAGACTATCTCGACCGCCTGAACCAGGCGCAACGAGATGCGGTGCTGCATGGGGACGGCGCAGTTGCCGTGCCGCTTCTCATTATTGCCGGTGCCGGTTCTGGCAAGACAAATACGTTGGCACACCGCGTTGCGCATCTTATCGTGAAGGGCGCAGACCCGCGTCGCATCCTGCTCATGACCTTCTCACGTCGTGCCGCAGCAGAAATGACGAAACGTGTCGAGCGCATCTCGACTGAGGTGATGGGTGCAAGGGCTGTTACATTGCTGGAAGGCCTGACATGGGCTGGTACCTTTCATTCCGTGGGCGCACGGTTGTTGCGCGACTATGCCCTCGAGATAGGTCTGAGCGAGGCCTTTACGATCCATGATCGCGAAGATTCAGCGGATTTGATGAATCTTGTCCGGCACGATCTTGGACTGTCCAAAACCGAAAGCCGCTTTCCCGCCAAGAACACCTGCCTCGCCATCTACTCGCGTGCCGTCAACGCGCAGTGTGAATTGGAGCAGGTGCTGGCCAAGTCCTTTCCCTGGTGCATCGGCTGGGCGGACGAACTCAAACAGCTGTTCGGGGCCTATGTCGAAACGAAACAGGCGCAGAACGTCCTCGATTATGACGATCTGCTTCTCTATTGGGCGCAAATGTCATCGGAGCCGGAAATCGCCGATCATATCGGTGGCCGCTTTGACCACATCCTTGTCGACGAATACCAGGATACAAATCGCCTTCAGGCTTCGGTCTTGACCGCGCTGAAACCTGATGGCCGCGGGCTAACGGTTGTTGGAGACGATGCGCAGTCGATCTATTCGTTCCGCGCAGCCGAAGTACGCAACATCTTCGACTTTCCGACACTGTTTCCATCGCCTGCTGAGATTGTCACGCTTGAGAGAAACTACCGTTCGACGCAACCGATCCTGGCCGCATCGAACGCAGTCATCGGCGAGGCGACGGAGCGTTTTACGAAGAACCTGTGGACCGAGCGGCAGTCGATGGAAAAGCCATTGCTCGTGACGGTGAGGGATGATGCCGACCAGGCCAACTATGTTTGTGAGAAAGTGCTGGAGGAACGCGAGGCGGGCGTTCAGCTAAAACAGCAAGCAGTGCTCTTTCGAGCCTCACATCATTCCGGCCCGTTGGAAGTCGAACTCACCCGAAGGAACATTCCCTTCATTAAATTCGGTGGCCTGAAGTTCCTGGACGCGGCGCATGTCAAGGACATGCTGGCGGTATTGCGTTTTGCGGAGAATCCGCGTGATCGCGTTGCTGCCTTCAGGGTACTGCAATTGTTGCCCGGTATCGGTCCATCGTCGGCAGGGGAGGTTATCGACGTGATGGAGGGTGCGCTCGATGTCACTCTGGGTCTGTCCATCTATCGGCCCCCGGCAAGGGGCGCTGCGGATTGGCCTGGTTTCGTTGATGTCTTCACCGCTCTGCGAAACGGAAACAGTACCTGGCCATCCGACATGGAACGGGTCCGGTTATGGTATGAGCCACATCTTGATCGCATTCACGAAGATGCTGCAGTTCGCCGTGCAGATCTGCTCCAGCTTGAGCAGATTGCTGCGGGATACCCGTCGAGGCAAAAATTTCTGACC
Source organism: Mesorhizobium sp. YR577 (assembly GCF_900116595.1). Classification (NCBI taxonomy): domain Bacteria; kingdom Pseudomonadati; phylum Pseudomonadota; class Alphaproteobacteria; order Hyphomicrobiales; family Phyllobacteriaceae; genus Mesorhizobium; species Mesorhizobium sp. YR577. Next base: position 19,207 of record NZ_FPBI01000040.1, read on the forward strand.
GACCTGACGCTTGACCCCCCTGATGCAACGAGCGACCACGCCGGGCCGCCACATCTCGACGAGGACTATCTGATCCTGTCGACCATCCATTCAGCCAAAGGCCAGGAATGGAAAAACGTCTTCGTTCTCAATACCGTCGATGGTTGCATCCCGTCCGATCTTGCAGTCGGCGAGCGCAACGAGATCGAGGAAGAACGACGTCTACTCTATGTGGCGATGACGCGTGCGAAGGACGCGCTGCATCTGATCACCCCACAAAAATTTTACACCCACGGACAGGCCTCGCGAGGCGATCGCCACGTCTACGCGTCCCGCACACGTTTCATACCAAGTACCATATTGGACAAGTTTACGTCGGTTACTTGGCCCAAAGCTTTCAACACGGCGGCTGGATCAAAGCATCCGGAGGTTCGTGTCGATCTGAAAAGTCGTATGCGCGGCATGTGGAAGTAGGCACGCAGTTTGCCAGATGGGAGCTGGTGGGAGGCCTGGCCAGAGCTCCAAGCTGGCCCCACCTAAGCACTCAATCAGCATTTGATCGCGTATTGAAAGGATTCTCTTCCCGTTTACACGGATATGACTGAAGGCGTGCCGGAAAACAGAGCGTCGATGGCTTTTATCGTGTCCCCGTTCCACAGCATGTCGTGGACCGCTGCGGCATCGGGTCCGGTTTCGTGGTCTTCCACCAGTTCTTCCGCGACCACGCGCACCATACGGTGAAGGAGACGGCCGGCATCTCCGAGCTTGCGCTCCGGTTCAGACGCCACACGCAGGTCGCAAGCCTGCGCCGACAGAAGCGCCTCGATCGAGATCAGCCAGCGGACAAGCTCGATCTGCTCGTCGAGTTTGCGGATGGTGAGGGCTGTCTGCGGTGCGAGGTCCTCGACGGTGTCCGAAATGACGATTGCATCGAGGCTGGCGGGGTGTGCCTTCAGCCGGATTTCCGCGTGGAGTGCCGCAATCGACTTCTGCATGGGAACGAAGCCAGCCGACGCGCCGCCGACCGGCGACAGATAGTTCGGCAAACCTGAAAGCCGCCCGGTCATCAGCTTGATCGACCGCTGCGCCGAGGCGGTGGCGAGATGCACCAGCGCAATGGCGAGCGTGTCGAATGCCAGCGCTATGGAGGGCGTCTGGAAATTGGCAGACGAATGGATTTCGCCAGTTTCGGCTAAGACCAGCGGGTTATCCGCCGCCGAGTTGAGCTCGATTGCGACGGCATCGCGTGCGGCCGCGAAAGCAGCGACGACCGTTCCGGTCACTTGCGGCAGCGTGCGGAAGGAGATGGCATCCTGTATCTGCCGCGATGCCGCTGCCTGTGTCTGGCTGCTGCCTTGCATGGCCCGGCGGAACAGTTTTGCCGCCTGTTCCTGACCATTGGCGGGGCGCGCCGCCACCAGGCGTGGGTCGAAGATCAGCGCATTGGCGGCGTAGCCCTCGCAGGCAAAGGCGGCTGTCGCCACATGCACTGACAACAGGGCACGCACCGCCTCGAGGGAAAGTGCGGCCATGGCGCAGGTCACGGACGAGGCATTGCCGACGGCGAGGCCATCCTTGGCGCCGAGCTTGACCGACGCGAGGCCGGCTGCTTTCAGCGCATCGGTGCCTGACAGGATGCGGCCGCGGAAATAGGCGCGGCCTCGTCCGATCAGCACGGCAGCGACGCTCATCATAATGACGAGATCGCCAGTGCCAAGCGACCCACGCGACGGAATGACCGGAACGACGTCCCGTTCCAGCATCGCGATCATCAGGTCGTGGGCATGCGGCGAGATACCGGCTCCACTGAGCGCCAGCGTGGCGATACGGCAGAACAGAGCGGCCCGGCAGGTCTCGATGGGCAGCGGATCGCCGACGCCGGCAATGCGACCGCGCACCATCTGTTCCTGAAACGCCGGAATCTCGTCCTGAGCGATGCGATGCCCGACATTGCCGCCAAGACCGGTGTTGAGACCGTAAACCGGGATATCGCGCACCAGATGATCGTCAACAACCGCGCGCGAAGCCTGCATGCGGGCACGTATTTGCGGGCTCAGCACCACGCGCAGCGGCGTGTGCGCGGCCTTAACCACATCGGCAATGCTCAGCGGGCGCGCGCCAAGATGGAAATCGGCGCTCATGCGTAGCGCAGCCGGTGGCCGGCTCCCATGCCGGCGGCTTTCTTCAGGATGGCATGGCCAAGTGCAATATCGGACAGCGACAGGCCGCGATGCCAGAACAGGATGGTCTCCGAATCCTTCTCGCGCCCGGTCTTGAGACCCGCCACGATTTGCCCGAGTTCGGCATGGAGTGTCGCCTCCGACAGTTTTCCCGCCTCGACATGGGCGCGCAGCGATCCGAACTTGCCGCCCTTGCACTGACCCCAATCGTCAACGACCATCTTGGACATGATATCGGTCAGCGAAAGCTCCACCGCGCTCATCGTCCCATAAGGCACGACGAATGCGCCCGGCTTGATCCATTCGGTCTTCAGCATGGGTTGCGGGGCGCTGAGCCGCGAGGCCTCCACCACAATATCCGCGTCCTCGACGCAGGAGCGCCAGTCCTCCGTGGCGGTGACCTCCTTGCCGAGGTCGCGGCTGAGCTTCTCGGCAAAGGCGTTACGGCTTTCGGGCCGGCGCGAATGGACGCGGATCGTCTCGAAGTCGAACAGGCTGTCGAGTAGCCTGACGTTCCAATAGGCCGTGCCGCGTGCCCCGATGTGACCGAGCGTCTTCGATCCCTTGCGGGCGAGGTACTTGGCGCCGACCGCAGTCACCGCTCCGGTGCGCATGTCGGTAATGCCGCTGGCATCCATGATTGCGGTGGGCATGCCGGTGCGCGGGTCGAACAGGTTCAAGATGCCGAATTCCGACGGCAGGCTCTGCTTGTAATTGTCGACGAAATCGCCGACCACCTTCACGCCTGCGGAATCGATGTCGCCGCCGATCCAACCGCGCAGAACGTTGAAATGGCCCTCGACGCCGGCCTTCGGCTCCAGATGCACGCGCGGCTCGATCACCGTTTCGCCGCGCCCCTGCATGCCAAGGCTCGCCTCGATGGCCGCCAGTATTTCGGTATCCGTAAGTGCTGCCGCTTCGATGTCGTACCGGTTCAGATAGGTCAGATAGATCGGCTGCATGGATACTCCTTGAAAATCGACCCCGCCCAGCGGCTCGCGCCGATCAAGCCGGGAATATCGTTACGAACTACCGCCGCCTGAACGCCGCCTGTCCAACCCCGGTCATGGTGACGGAGACTTCTGCGGGCGCGGCAACGGACCGGGTCGGCAGATGCGTTCCGCATAGGACCGACATCCCGGCCCGCAACTGTTCACCTTTGTCGGCAAGAACGCCTGTCATCCAGACAATGACCTCGACGGGGTCCTGCGGCGCGGCACCTGTTGCCTCGGCGACGATATTTCCATCAATGGCCACGCTTGTCGTCAGCGTTGCCAGATTGAGACTTTCGATCGCGATGCCCGGACCGCCGATGACTGCGCCGACATTGTATATGACCTGCGCCACTGCTTGCGCCGCAGTCGGGTCGAGCGCGAAAGCGTTGCGCGGATCCAGCAATTCGAAGCCGGGCCGCACCAGTTCGAGACTGGCCAGGATTTCCTCGCGGCTGCATCGCCTCACCGGCAGGTCGCGCGAAAGGGTGAGGACGAGTTCTGGTTCGATTATGAGGTCGCGGTAGTTGGCGCCATCGAGTACCGCGCCGCTCGGTACGATCAGATCGGCGAAAACCGGTGCGATGCAGGGTTCAGTGAGCCCATAATATTGCAGCGACGACGCCTTGTTGAAGGCGATCTTGTAACCGCCGATCTTTCGGTGCGGCTTGCTTGCCTGCAGTTGCCGCGCGACTTCGTCCTGAATCTCGTAGGCAAGGTCGAGATCGGTGCCGATCGAAACGACATGCCGGTCGAAGGCGCGCTTTTCGACGATTTCGTGGGTGATTGTGGTTCCGAGCGTAGTGATGTCTGAGGCGTCGATCATTTCCGTACCGGTTTTTTCAGGCCAAGATGTTCCCGCAGCGTGCAACCTTCGTAGTCCAGGCGAAACAGGCCGCGACGCTGCAGTTCGGGCACGACGAGTGTAGCGAAGGCATCGAGCTCGCCCGGGAAATAGGACGGCATGACATTAAAGCCGTCCGCCGCCCCGCCTTCGAACCGCGCCTGAAGCTCGTCCGCGATCTGGGCCGGTGTTCCCACCACGCGCCAGTGCCCGCGAGCACCGGCGAAATGACGCGCCAGTTGCCGTATCGAGAGGTTGTCGCGGCGCGACTGTTCGACGACGAGGGCTTGCCGGCTCTGCATCCCCTCGGTAGCCGGCAGTTCAGGCAGCGGGCCGTCGACCGGATAGCTCGACAGGTCGGTGCTGAGATAGCTGGACAGAAGCGCCACGCCGACATCGTCAGGGATCAGTTCCTGCAACTCGTCAACTTTGGCGCGGGCCTCCGCTTCGCTTGCCGCCACGACGGGTGCTACGCCCGGCATGATCTTGATGTCGTCAGGCTCACGCCCGCACGCAACCAGACGCGCCTTGAGATCGTCGTAGAAGGCCTTCGCCTCCTCGAAGGTTTGGGCAGCGGTGAACACCACGTCGGCGGTGCGGGCGGCGAGATCGCGGCCTTCATCCGAGGCCCCGGCCTGCACCATGACTGGCGCTCCCTGCGGAGAGCGGGGCAGGTCCAGCGGGTCGAGCACCGAAAAGTTCCGGCCGTCATGGTTGAGAGCATTACCGTCGCCTTGCCAAAGGCCAGCAACAACGGTCGCGAATTCGCGGGCGCGTTCATAGCGGTCGGAATGCGGGCGCAGGCCGCTCGAGCCGAAATTCGCCGCCTCAATATGGCTGGCCGACGTTACGAGATTCCAGCCGGAGCGACCGCCGCTGATCTGGTCGAGCGAGGAGAAGGCGCGAGCCAGGCCGTATGGTTCATTGTAGCTGGTCGAGGCCGTTGCGACGAGGCCGATATGGCTCGTCTGAGCAGCAAGGGCTGCGAGCAGGCTGAGGGGCTCGAAGCCGATCGAGCGCGAGGTCTGGCTGGCGATAGCGACATTGGCCTCGCGCAGGCCGGCCGCATCCTCGCAGAAGATGAGATCGAACTTGGCGGCCTCGGCGGTTCGCGCCAGCTGGATATAATGATCGATGTTGATGCCGGCCGTGACATGCGCCTTGGGATGGCGCCACGCCGCGATGTGGTGTCCGGTCGCCCACAGAAAGGCGCCGAGTTTCATCTGCCCGCGATCGGCCGTCATGATGCGCCTCCCGCGGCAAGGCCAAGATTTGCACGCAACATTGCGCCCCCGTAGTCATGCCGGGCCAGGCCGCGCTGCCGCAGCAACGGCAGGACATCACTGACGAAACCGTCGAGCGCAGCCATCTGCGGCGGCAGGACGATGTTGAAACCGTGACAGTCGCCCGTCCGGAATTGCGCCTCGAGACGGTCGGCGGTTTCGGCGGGGGTGCCCGACAGCTCCAGCGTAAGGAATATCTTCACCGCGTTGGCATCGCGCCCTCGCGCAGCGACGCGGGCGGCCAGATCGCCATGAAACGCTTTGGCGCGTTCGGGCGATGCTTCGTCCGTCAGCACGACATCGGCCGTGCGCGCGGCAAGATCCAGGTCGGACGCCGACAGCCCGGACATCACTAGTACGGGCGTATCCTGCGGAGAGCGGGCAACGTTCAGAGGCCCGCGAACGGAAAAGAATTCGCCCTTGTGGTCAAGCAGGTGCATCTTTTCGGGATCGTGGAAACGCCCTGCCGACTTGTCGAAGAGCAGCGCGTCGGCATCCCAGCCTTTCCACAAGCCCTGAACGATATCGATGTATTCCTCCGTCCGCCGGCGAAAGGCGTCGGGAGAAAAGCCGTCCGGGCGGCTGAAATTCGCCGCCTCGCGTGTGTTCTGCGTCATGGAGGCCTTCCAGCCGGCACGCCCATGACTGATGACGTCGAGCGAGGCAAAACGGCGCGCGAGATTGTAGGGCTGATGCGCGACTGTCGACGCTGTGGCAACGAGCCCGATCCTGCTGGTTACCGTCGCGAGCGCCGCGACCAGCGTCGTTGCCTCGAAGGGCGCGGCATCGGCGAGCACCACCATGTCGAGCGCGTTCGCCTCGGCCTTCCGGACCAGCTGCGCGAACAGGCCGAAATCCAAGGCTGCAGAAGGGCCGCCTCCAGGGGAGAAAGAAATACCGAGCATTGTCCGTTCGCGGCTCATCGGCGCTTTGTTCCCCTCCAGAATTCCGGCTCAGACCGCAAAGATCGCGTCGCGTTTCAACTGGCCGAGCACGGCGCCCGAGGCATCGGTCACCGCCAGCACCTCGCTGTTGTCCGCTGCCATCAGCGCCAGCGCATCGCGCAGGTTCGTGCCAGCCGCCACCTTGCCGGTTTTTCCCTTCGGCGCGCCTTTGGTCATGGCCGTCTCGACGGTGAACAGGCTGAGCCGCTTCAGGGCACGGTCCACACCGACGAAATTCTCCACGAAGTCGTCCGCCGGATGCGACAGGATGGCATCGGGCGTATCATATTGCACGATCTTGCCATCGCGCATGATGGCCAGCCTGTCGCCAAGCCGGATAGCCTCATCGAGATCGTGGGTGACGAGCACGACGGTCTTCCTGACGCGGCGCAGGATCTGCCTGAACTCTTCCTGCAGGCGGGCACGCGCGATCGGATCGATAGCGCCGAAGGGCTCGTCCATCAACAGCACCGGCGGGTCGGCCGCGAGCGCGCGCGCAACGCCGACCCGTTGGCGCTGCCCGCCGGAAAGCTGGCGCGGATAACGCCGCAGCATTTCCGGGTCGAGACCTACCAATTGCATCAGTTCATCGTTGCGCTTTGCGATTTTGTCGGCAGCCCAGCCGAGCAGCTTCGGCACCGCGCCGACATTCTGTGCGATCGTCATATGCGGGAAGAGGCCCACCTGCTGGATGACATAGCCGATATGGCGGCGAAAGATCACTGGATCGACGGAGCGGACATCGGCGCCATTGACGACGATCCGCCCTTCCGTCGGGTCGATCAGGCGGTTGATCATCCGCATTGTCGTGGTCTTGCCGCAACCCGACGGCCCGACCAGTGCCACCGTCACGCCTTCAGGGATTTCGATGCTGAGGTCATCGACGGAGGCGGCGGCGCCTTCACCATAGCGCTTGGTGACGTGTTCCATCGTGATCATGCGGCCGTTCTTTCTCCGAACAGGACTTTCTCGGTGAGGCCGAGCAGGAATTCGGTCCCGAGCGCCAGAAGCGCTATCGGAACGGCGCCGACGAGCAGCCGCGACATGTCCATCCCGGCGACACCGACAGCGATGAAGTCGCCAAGACCGCCTCCGCCGATGAAAGGCGCAAGCGTCGCGCCGGCCAGCACCTGCACGGCGGCGGTGCGGGCACCGGCAAACATCGCGGGTGCTGCAAGCGGAATCTGGATTCTCCGCAGCAATTGCCAGCGGTTCATGCCCATGCCGATCGCCGCCTCGACCGCGTCGGCATCGACATTGCGCAGGCCGACATGCGCGTTGAGCAGGATCGGCGGCAAGGCGAGGAAGGTTAGCGCGACGATCGACGGCCACAGGCCGATGCCGAGCAGCGGCATCATGATTGCCAGGATAGCAAGGCTCGGCAGGGTGCGGATCGCATTGACCGTATTGATCGCTAGGAAGGCCAGCCTCTCGCGGCCGAGGATGACGATTGCCAGCGGGATGCCGATGCACAAGGCAAAGGCCATCGACGCGCCCGACATCAGGAGATGCTGCCCAAGCGCGCGATTGAAATCATCCGGGTGGTCCAAGACCCAGGTGTATGCCTGTTGCAGCATCGTCAGTCGCCCCGCCAGCGAACGATGACCTTTTCGGTCCGGCTCAGCAGGACATCGAAGAAGGTCGCGATGAATGCGGTCAGCAGCCCGCCGACGAGAATCTTTTCAGGATAGTTCTGGTCTATTCCCATCAGGATGATGGTGCCCAGTCCGCCGGCGTCGATAAAGGCTGCCACCGTCGCAATGCCGATGACGGTGACAAGCGCGATGCGGATGCCGGATAGTATCAAAGGCAGCGCCAGGGGCAGTTCGATGCGGACGAGCCGCTGCCAGGGCCCATAGCCCATGCCATCAGCCGCATCGAGAATATCTTCCGGAACGCCGCGTAGACCCGTCACCACATTGCGCAGCAAGATGAGCAGACAGTAGGACGACAGCCCGACGAGCGCCGGCTTCATGCCAAGCCCCAGAAACGGGATCATCAGCGCAAACAGCGCAAGGCTCGGAATGACGAAGATGATGCCGGTAATCGTAAGGGCAAATGCGTAGAGCCGCGGCCGGCGCGCGCACACGATGCCGAGCGCCACCGCGATGATGCCGCCGATCAGCACCGAAAGCAGCGAAAGCACGAGATGCTGCCCCGCCGCCGCCAGTATTTCGGGTATGTGCTTAGGTGCCCAGGTCACAAGTTTGCCCGTTGATGAAAACCGGGCGCGATGGAGACGGATAGACCTTCATCGCGCCCGGGTCTGATGGGTTGGCCGGCAGGATTCAATACCCCGCCATGGCCCGGAAGGTCTTCAGATGCCGTTGGCCGTGAGGAATTCGGTCGCAACTTCGGCGGGCTCCTTGCGGTCACGCTCCACGGCGGCATTCAGTTCGCGCATGTTCTCGTTGTTGAGAAGCGGGCTGATCTTGTTCAGTACTTCCGCGATCTTGGGGTTCTTTTCCAATGCATCCTGCCGCACGACCGGGACGAGATAATAGGGTGGGAAAAGCGCCTTGTCGTCGTCGAGTACGGCCAGCTTGCTGTCGGCGATCTGCCAGTCGGTGGTGAAGCCGAAGGAGACGTCGATCTGCTTGCTGGTCAGCGCGCTGTAGCGGATGCCGAGCTTGGCGAATTTGACGAACTCCTTGAACTTGATCCCGTAGACCTTTTCCAGTCCTGGCAACCCGTCCTTACGCTCGCCGAAGGTGCCTTCGGCGCCGAAAGTGAGATCCTTGGATACCGGTCCAAGGTCGGTCAGCGTCTTCAGCTTGTACTTTTCCGCCGTCTCGGGAAGCATGATGATGGCGTAGCCGTTATTGATCTTCGTCGGATCGAGCAGCGTCAGCTTGAGGTTCTTTTCGTAGTAGTCCTTGACCTCACCGTAAATCTTGTCGGCGCCGCCCGACAGATCGCCCTTGACCACGGCGGCAAGTGCGGTGCCAGTGTATTCAGGATAGAGATCGATGTCGCCATTGGTCAAAGCGCCGTGCGCGATAAGCGTCGCACCGAGGTTGAGGCGGCGCTCGACCTCGATACCGGCCTTCTCAAGTGCCTGGGCATAGATTTCAGCGACGACAAATTGCTCGGTGAAGTTCTTGCTGCCGATCTTGACGGCGTCCGCGAAGCTCGAAGACGTGAGGGCGAGAGAGGCCAGGGCGCCGAGCCCAGCGGCTTTCAGTAAGTTGAAAATCATGACTGTCTCCGAGGAGTTGGAAGGGTTGCCTGCAACTGATAAAATCCCAAGTGCTCTAGTAAATTATAAGGAAAATGCGACATCTGATAGTCGATTTTTCCTATTTAGTTGCGGTAGCGGGAAAATATTTGCTGAATTTTGCCCATCATTTAAGCAGAAAGTCTGCGCCTGAAGCATTATGCCTATACATATCGCAATCCGTCCAGCGTCAGTTTCCTACCATCGGAACGAGAGCTTCGCCGAACCTGGCTTTGGGCATGGAATAAGGGCTCTTCTCTATTCGGCGTGTTGAGGTCAAGCGCTTTCGAGCTTTCCGCTCTGCTGGTGATTGACGTCTTTCGCGGGTCCTTGCTTCTCTTCGGGATCGGTTGCTTGGCCCTCCCATCATGGGATCAGTAGAATGAGGCGGCCCAATCTGACGCGCGTCCTGATCGCGATGCTGCGATCGGCACAAGAGCCCAAGCGAACTCACCTCATCCATCGTCCCGCGAAGGACGTCTTTCCACCGGCGGCGGAACTTTATCGGCTCCTTCCCGGCAGTCTGTTCAGATAGCCGCAGGCATGCGTTCCCTTGTCCAGCGGAATTCGGTGCCGTCGCTCCACATGCGGTGCATGATCACAGCCAGCCGGCGTGCGAGCGCAACGATAGCTTTCTGCCGTCCGCGACGCTTTGCGACGTTCATCGCCCAGGCTTTCAGCCAGGACCATTTCCTCACCCGGCTCAACATGACCTGGGCTGCTTCGTAAAGCAGGGCCCGCATCATGCCGTCGCCACACAGGGACACGCGGCCGACGCGATAGCTTTCCCCCGATTGATTGAGTACAGGGGTCAACCCCAACGCTGGACCGACGGCGCGGGAGTTCCTGAAGCGCAGCGGAACATCGATGGTGCTGATAGCAGCTTGCGGTGGAGCTCCCATGAATGTCTCCCGCAGCTTTTGCCGCGCCGCCAGCAATGGCTTCATGATCTCGCCGAGGTCCGGCATGCCATCGACAAGCTCCCGGATGTGATCGTCGAACCCAACCGTTCCAACGATGCCGACCTTGAGCCCGAAGTTGCGCAACAGACCGCGAATGTCGTTCTCGATGGCGATCGCTTTTTCCTGCAGCAGCTTGCGGGCGGTCAGCGGGGCGCGACGATGCTGGCTCGTCAGCGTCTTGACATGCACGGGCCGGAACAGATTGACCCGCGTCATCTGTGCGATGCCGCGTGCATCGTTGCGGTCGGTCTTGTTCATCTGAGCTTTCAGGAATGCTTTCGCATGTCGGGTCTCTATGCAGATCGCCGGCAAGCCCGCCTCCGCCAATCCGCTGAACAGCCATTGCGACAACGGGCCGGCTTCGAGCCCGATCCGGACCAGCCGCCATTCAGGATTCTTCAAGGCCTGGACCAGATCTTCCGGGTGGCTGGCGACCTTGATCTCGCGGCAGATCACGCCCGTTTCGTTCACGATGCATATCGAGGTCTCTTTCACCGAGACGTCCAATCCGGCATAATGTTTCATGCTGAGCTTCCTTTCCTGATGCTTGCGGCTGTTCCAAACAGACCACGTTCTATCATCAGCTCGAAGCGCAGCACCTCGACACCCACCCTCTAAGGATGGGCCCAAGCCGAATATCCCATCTGACGCAATATTCGATGATGCTTAAGGTGTCCGATGGCGCCATCGCCTCGTCGGATACGCTCGCCAGGCGAGGCAGAGCAGCGATACGCCTGTTGCCGCGATGGATCTGGGCCGCTTTCCAGTCCCCATCATTAATCAGGGAGTGTGTACGAATTTTTGATTATTAAGTTGACTGCTTTTGTCTTGTTTGACTAATAGCGAACGAGAAAAATCGGAATGAGCGGCCGAACAAATTGCTCAATTTTGGTCTGACAGGGGACAGAAATGACGGTGGGTCGACAAGCAGTACTGCGCGTGCACGTACGACGAATAATTGCAAGCAGTGCATTGATGACGGTATCGCTGAGCCTGACGGGGACAGGCTGGGCACAGGACGGTTCGATCGAAGAAGCAACTCAGCTGCAAACCATTGTCGTCGACGGAAAATCGGACCGCGTTGTCGGACCTGATCGCACCATCGTCGCAAAAGATACGGCTACCGGGACAAAGACCGATACGCCGATCGTTGATGTTCCGGCATCGATTTCGGTTATCACGCAAAAGGAACTGGAAGCGCGCCATGTTGAAAGCCTCCAGCAGGCCGTAGCCTACACGTCGAGCGTCTTCACCGATGAGTTCGGCAACGATGACCGATATGACTATATTCGTATCCGTGGTTTCGACCAGACATCGCTCGGCACCTATCGCGACGGTTTGGCGGCGCGCATTCCGGCATGGTTCACGGCCAGTCGTCTCGAACCTTACGGACTTCAGCGCGTGGAGGTCCTGAAGGGATCGACATCGACACTCTTCGGCCTCAACGGCCCCGGCGGTCTGGTCAATGCAATCACCAAGCGGCCACAGGACGAGAAGCACGGCGAGGTCTACACCTCCTACGGCGATGGGACCAAGGAGATCGGGGCTGACTTCGGTGGGCCGATCGACGCCGACGGTGTCTGGAGCTACCGGCTCACGACCCTTGGCAAGCAAGGCGATCAAGGGTGGGATTATTCCAACGATGATCGACTTTATATTGCACCTGCGTTGACCATAAAGCCGCAGGAAGGCACGTCGCTGACGATCCTGACCGACTACTACAAGCGAGACGGGACAGGCGCGCGTGGCTTGCCGGCCGGTGCCAATATCGACATCGGCACGTTCCTGGGCGAGCCGGATTTCAACCGCTTCAATACCGAGCAGGTCGATATCGGATACCAGTTCGAGCACGAGTTCAACGAGAACCTCACATTCCGCTCCAATGCCCGCTACACGCATTTGACCCTCGACTACGCTGAGGTCTATGGCGCGTCGCTTGATCCCACCGCGGACCGCACGGCATTTTCCGTCGATGGCCTGTCCAACCGCTTTGCCTTCGACAACCAGCTTCAATACGATACGGGTTGGGACAGGGTCGACAGCAAGACGCTTGTCGGCATCGACTACGCTAACGACAACACTCGCGAAAAGATTCTCTTCGGCACCGCTGGTCCCATCGACATCAATAATCCGACCTATTGCGGTCTTTCCTGCATCAATCTCGGCCCCTACGTGAACTGGCGGGTCAAGCAGCAGGCGGTGGGTGTCTATGCCCAGGAACAATTGACGTTTGACGATCGCTGGATCGCCACCTTCGGCGGGCGCTGGGACCATGTCCATACGACGGCCGACTATCTCGACTCGGGAACGCAGGACGACGATACCGCATCTGCCTTCACCAAGCGTGCCGGCCTGACTTATAAGTTCACCCCGAATCTCGCAGTCTACGCCAATTATTCGGACAGTTTTCAGCCGCTTGTGGCGCCAAGCGCCAATGGATATGCGGTCTCGGGTTCGCTAAAGCCTCAAAAGGGCGAGCAGTACGAGGTGGGTGTCAAGTACAAGCCCGACGGCTTCGATGGCCTGTTCACCGCTGCGTATTTCGATCTTACCCAGACCAATGTTCCGACTTATGTCACTCCTGTGATCCAGCAGCAGATCGGCAAGGTTGGCGTCCGCGGCATCGAGCTAGAGGGCAAGGCTGCTATTACGGAAAACCTCAATCTGACGCTTGCCTATTCCTATTGGGATGCCGAAATCCGGGAAAACGGCATTGGCGGGAATGTCGGCAATCGGCCGCAGCGTGTTCCTCGCCATCTGGCGTCGGCCTGGCTCGACTATACGCTTCCGGGCGAAGGACAGCGTGGCGACCTGACCGTCGGCGGCGGGGTGCGTTATATCGGACAGAGCTACGGAGATGATGCGAACACCGTTTCGGTTGGCGGCTACGCACTTGTGGATGCGGCAGTCAGCTACAAAGTGACGAAGGACGTGACGCTGGCCGTGAATGCAACGAACCTGTTCGATAAAAAATATTTGGCAAGCAGCTATTACGGGACCGACTTTTACGGCGATCGGCGCAAGGTCGTCGGTACGCTCAAATATTCCTGGTGAGCCTTCAACGCTAAACACGGACAGCACTGAAACACAGAGTCTATCGCATCTGATGATGCGATAGACTTGCCAAGCGTTCTTTGTACGCCATTGTGCTGAGCACAAAGCGGCGGCAGCCTTCGAATTGCGCTATGGCGCTAGGTCGTCGGCAGGTACACCTTCCTGATGGGATCCGACCGCTGCGGCCCTTTGCTCGGTGATAAGTGACGCGATCTTGTCGATGTCTGCTCGGCCCGCTGGGTTGTAGACAACCATGCTGAGATCCGGCCGCCCGTCGACCGCGAACGCTGAGTATTCGAAGGCAAGAGGGCCCGCGACGGGGTGACGGATGTGCTTGACGGCATCGCCATGGGCGCCGTGAACCTCGTTGTCGCGCCACATCGCCTTGAACTCGGGACTGAGCCGGCAGAGTTCGGCGACGAAGGGTTCAACCTCCTCCGCGGCCCCGGCGCGCGCCGCATCCACTCGGAACGAGCCCAACGCGAAGCGTGCAACACCTTCCCAGTCGTATTGCGCTGCGCGGGCGCGTGGATCAAGGAAGATGAAACGCAAGATATTGCGCTGCTCCGGCGGAAGCGATGCGTAGTCTATCAACAGGACGGTCGCTGCCCGGTTCCAGGCCACGACATCCCATATCGCGGTCCTGATCAGCGCCGGGCATGGCTCCAACGCATCGAGCACGCGCTGCAGTCGTGGCGTGACACCGTCGTTCTTTCTGTAACGTACCTCGGGCGGGCGACCAAGGCCAAGCAGGAAGAGATGCTCGCGCTCGACATCCGTCAGCATGAGGGCGCGCGAAATCCGATCGAGCACGTCGCCCGATGGTGCGCCGCCGCGCCCCTGTTCGAGCCATGTGTACCAGGTCGGGCTGATGTTTGCCAGTTGCGCCACTTCCTCGCGGCGCAACCCGGGTGTACGCCGTCGTTCAGCCGCAAAACCGAATGCGGCCGGATCGAGCTTGGCACGGCGATCCTTCAAATAGGTACCGAGCGACTTGTCCATCCTGTTATCTATTATACCATGATAAGGTCACTACTTTAACAGGATATCAAACGCGTACACATGTGTCTCCATCGAATATTGGAGACTTTGCTCATGCGTGTATTTGTTACAGGTGCTACCGGAAACATCGGCTCGAGAGTTGTGAAGGACCTGATCGCCGCCGGCCATCAGGTGATTGGCCTTTGCCGTTCGGAGGAGAAAGCTGCAGCGTTGGCGGCCGCCGGCGCCGAGGTCTATCGTGGATCGATCGCCGACCCGGACAGCCTCAAGAAAGGCGCTGCTCAGTCGGATGGGGTCATCCATCTGGCATTCAACCACGACTTCTCAAGATTCATCCAGAACTGTGAGGACGATAGCGATGTGGTCAAGGCACTCGGTTCGGTTCTCGCCGGCTCCGACCGCCCGCTCATCATCACCTCCGGCACGCCGATCGCCAACACCGTGCCTGGTGAACCCGCCAGGGAAGACAATGCGACTGTCGGCTCCGATAGGCATCCTCGCGCGGCTTCGGAAGAAGCTGCCGCCGTTGTTGCTGCGGACGGGGTCAATGTCTCGGTGGTGAGGCTCCCGCAGGTTCACGACCCGATCACGCAGGGTCTCATTACCCCGGCGATCGCCATGTTTCGTGAGAAGGGTGCTTGCGCCTATGTCGGAGACGGACGCAATCGCTGGCCGGCGGCGCATGTTCTCGACGTGGCCCAACTCTACAGGCTGGCGATTGAGAAAGCTGAGCCAAATGCGAAATATCATGCGGTCGCGGAAGAAGGCGTGCAGATGCGCGATATAGCCGAAGCCATCGGCGAGCGCCTGAAACTGCCGGTCAAGTCGATTGCCCTGGAGGAAGCTCAAGCCTTCTTCGGTTGGCTCAGTATGTTTGCCGCGCACGACATGCCAGCCTCAAGCGCGCAGACGCGGGAGAAGCTGGGATGGCAGCCGACAGGGCCGGGGCTTATCGCCGATCTCGAACAGTTGCGGTTTGCCGAAGCGTGAGCGGCGGGCCGATGGTCACACTCTGCTTTCCAGCGTCGGCGTCTCGTCGCGGCGCAGGGTCAAGACGTCGACGCCAGTTCTAGTGACCGCGACCGTATGTTCGAATTGGGCGGAAAGCTTCCGATCGTTGGTCACGACCGTCCATCCGTCGCTTGTTGTCGACACCTTGCGGGTGCCCTGGTTGATCATCGGCTCGATGGTGAAGACCATGCCCTCACGCAGTCTCAAGCCCGTTCCCGGCCGTCCGAAATTGAGCACCTGCGGTTCCTCGTGCATCTCGCGGCCGATGCCATGCCCGCAATATTCCCGCACGACCGAATAGCCGTTCCTTTTGGCATGCCGTTCGATCGCGAAGCCGATGTCGCCCAGATGTGCTCCGGGCCGAACCTGTTTTATGCCTCTCCACATCGCTTCCTGAGCGACCCGCACGAGCCGCCTCGCGGCGGGTGGGGCATTGCCGACCAGATAGGTTTTGCTGGAATCGGCGATGAAGCCGTTCTTTTCGAGCGTGATGTCGAAGTTGACGATGTCGCCGTCGCGGATGATCTCGCTCGGACCCGGCACGCCGTGGCAAACGACATGATTGATAGAGCAGTTCAGGACATATTTGAAACCATATTGCCCCTTGCTGGCCGGACGCGCAGTGAGATCCACGGTGATGAAGCGATCGACCAGATCGTTGACCTGTAATGTCGATATGCCGGCGAGTTCCTGACCGTCCAGCATCTCGAAAACGGACGCCAGCATCTTGCCCGATACGCGCATGAGCGCCAGTTCGTCCGGGGTCTTTACCATGTCAGGCGACCGCTATTTCCGCGAGACGCACATGCGCCGCCAAAAACTGGATCTTCACGATCTCGTTGAAGGACAGGGTCGGATTGGCTTCAGCCAGCATGCCAATCTTCATCCAGAACTCGGCCTGCGCATTGATGGACCGGCACATCACTGTGCTGGCCCGCCGGGCTTCCTCGTGCAGCTCGTCGTCGATTTTCACAATGCCCATGGATGTCTCTGATAGTTGGCGAACATACGAACCATATATGGTTCGTATGTTCCGCAGTCAACCGGATAGTCAGGTGCGGCTTGCGGCTGCGATGGCGGGATAGTCGGTATATCCAGCAGAGCCGCCGCCATAGAGCGTCGCCTGATCGAAGGCGGCCAGCGGTGCGCTGGTCTTCATCCGTT
>NZ_FPBI01000038.1:0-37219 GCF_900116595.1 Mesorhizobium sp. YR577
GGCAGCCCAAGTCCAAGGCCGAGCGATTTGGTCGTGAAGAATGGCTGGTAAAGTTCCTTGATCGCTTCGGCCGGGATGCCGTCACCGGAATCGACAACACTGATCCGAAGCAGGGCATCGCGCCGTTCGCTTTTGATGAGCAGAAGGCGATCCTTGGCGGGTTTTCCATTCATCGCCTCACAGGCATTCATGATCAGGTTGAGAAGAACCTGTTGAATCTGGACGGGGTCGGCGTCGATTTCCGGAAGATCGGCAGCAAGCCGTTTGGAAACGGGGACGCCCTTCAGGATGAGGTCGCTGTGGCAGATCGCCAGGCTGACCGTGATAAGCTCGTTGATCTGGACGCGGGTTCTAGTGGCGCTGTCCTTCTTGAGCAGCGAACGCAAATGCTGGATGACATGGCCAGCCCGTTTGTCGTCGTCGACAATATCCTGAAGGATCAGCCCGATCTCGACTGCATCGACCGGGTCGCGCGAGATCAACCGCACAGCTGCCTGTGCATTGCTTAAGATAGCGGTCAGCGGCTGATTGAGTTCATGTGCAAGCGCGCCTGACAACGCCCCTACCACGGACACTCTCGTGAGGTGGGTGAGTTCCCGGCGATGCTGCAGAACCTCGGCTTCGCCCCGCTTGCGCTCAGTTATGTCCATGACGACGCCAAGGATATGGTCACGCGGCCCATTGTCCTTATGGCCGCCTTTGGCCAGAGCCCGGCTCAGAATCCAACGCTCGCTGCCGTCCGGCAGGTCGATTGGATATTCAGCAACGCATGGCAACCCCGATGCCAGGGCGTCGGCCATGCGTTTCAGGGCGATCGGCCGATCGTCCACTCTCAAGCGGCCTATGAACTCATCGCGCGTCAACGAGGCGCGGCCGTCCAGCATGAGCAGTTCCTTGCAGCGTTCCGAAGTCCAGACCGTGTTTGACTTCGCATTCCAGTTCCACAATCCGATGTCGGCGCTCGTGACGGCCAGTTCCATGCGTTCCTTGCTCTCGGCAGCCAGCTGGCTCGCCAGCTTGCGGCTGCGTATTCCGCCGAGGATAAGCAGGGCCGACTGCAGAAGCAGAACCGCCGCAAAAGCCAGTATGTAGGACTTGTACTGGTCCCAGACCGAGGGTTCCCTGAATCGAATCTCCGTGCTCTGCGGCAGGTTCGCGGCGTCCAACCGCCAGCGCGACATCTGACGCCAGTCGACAACGAACTTATGCGTTTCGGCTTCGCGTATGGCGCCGCCAGTTGGTTGCTCCCCTGCCAGAATCTTCTGAACCAGCGAGCCAACGGCGAGGCCGACTGCATCGAAGGTATCCATATAACCGCCGACAATGCCTTGCCCGATGTAGGTGTCGTACACCGAATAGACCGGCGCGTTCGCAGCCGAAGCAATCTTGCCTGCGACCTCGCGGGGCACGAACGTCCGACCGGTACCATCCTCGAACATTGAGAGGTGAATGACGATCGAATCCGGTGGCACGGCTGAAACTCTTTCAAGAACGCTCTCCAACGGCAATCCCGCAAGAAAGGTAAGCGACAAGCGGGGCTCGAAAGATGCGAGTTTGGTTCGCGCAATTGCCTCCCAGGATTTGTCGAACGCGGCCGATCCGGTAATTACGTAGCCTTGCCGGGCCTTCGGCTGCAAATCCAACGCCAGTTCGAGTGTTTCCGCCGGATTGAGCTTGCTGACGATGCCTAAACTATCGGGCGGAAGAACCAGATCGCCGGCGCGTTCTTCCCGTATCCCGGCAAAGACCAGCTTGGCAGCAGGGAAAAGCTTCGCCTTGTGCTGGAGAGAAAAGTCCAGGGCCGTCGGGCCGACTGCAACGATTACGTCGACTGTGCGGCCCGAATATTTCTTCTCCAAAAGCGATGCCATCGTCTCGAGGTGAGCCGGCCCGGGAAACCGGGCAGCGTCGAGATATTCCTCGTATAGATCCGGGCCGCCGTTTTCATTCGGATGCAGGATGGCTCGAAATCCGCGGCGGATAGCTTCGGTTGCGGGCAATCCCGTATCGCTTGAATAGAGGACGACAACTATGGACTTCGGCTCTGCACTCACGGCGACCGAACTGGAAATTAGCCAGTAAATAACTGAGAATAGGCACCCCAAAATGTAGAATTTGCGCCATCGGGGGGTCATTGCGATTCACGTCCGACGTATCGACACATGGCTTATCCCAAAATTCGGGCATTCAAGCAGCCTGAAACTCATCGGCCACTCAAGATTTACATCGCAAAATTCGACGCCAGCGCTCGGTAAAAAATAGAGAATAGACCAAAACTTATATAAACAAAACCGCCTGCTTACCTTGATATATACGAATTAAGGTTAAACAAATACAACCTCTGGTTACTAGAGATTTGAGGCGAGGAATGCGCTGATTGCGATCGATATTCCGTCACGATCAAATGACCGGAAAATGGTGAGGATGATGCGCAGAGCCTCCACCGGCGTTCACGCCCTCTGCATTGGCCTGATGCTGACAGCCTGTGCCGGCCGCCCTGAAGGTGTGCTCAAACCCGTTACATCAGGCAGTCTTTCGCCGGCTGCATCGACCGTCACGATGCTGGTCGCCACCAGCAGAAAGCCATCGGGCGATCCCGGCACGCTGTTTTCAGGTGAACGCAGCCCGATGCTCTCACTGACCGACATCGCCATTTCGATACCACCTGGACGTGCATCCGGCACGGTGCAATGGCCCAGGAAACTTCCCGCCGATCCTGCCAAGGACTTCGCGGTGATCCGGGCTCGTAGCCTTTCGATACCGGAGGCGCGCACATGGCTTCATGCTTACGACAATGACGGCCATGTGCTGGTCTTCGTGCATGGGTTCAACAATCGGTACGAAGACTCGGTTTTCCGCTTCGGACAGATCGTCCACGATTCCGGCGCCAAGGTCGCGCCGATCCTCTTCACCTGGCCATCGCGCGCCAGCGTATTCGACTACAATTACGATAAGGAAAGCACCAATTTTTCGCGAACAGCACTCGAACGCTCGCTAAAAGCGCTGGTCGACGATGCGTCGGTAAAGGATGTGACCGTCATGGCGCACTCCATGGGTACCTGGCTGGCCATGGAGTCTCTGAGACAACTGGCTATCCGCGAAGGGCGCATACCCGCCAAGATCCACAATGTCATCCTCGCCTCTCCCGATCTCGATGTCGACGTCTTCGCGCGACAATGGACGGAACTTGGACCTGAAAAGCCCAAATTCACGATCTTCGTTTCACAAGATGATCGGGCGCTCGCGGTGTCGCGCATGATCTCCGGTGATGTCGCCCGAGTGGGCCAGATAGACCCTTCCAAGGAACCCTACCGCGGCAAGCTGGAGCAAGCAGGCATCACGGTGATCGACCTCACCAAGGTCAAGACCGAGGATAACCTGCACCACGGCAAGTTTGCGGAGAGCCCCGAGATCGTGCAGCTCATCGGCTCCCGGCTGATCGGCGGCCAGAAACTTACGGATTCGAATGTCAGCCTGGGCGAAAGCATCGGCGCAGTCGTTGCCGGAACGGTCAACACCGTCGGGAAGGTCGCCGCGACAACCGTGAGTACGCCGATCACAATGATCGAAGGTCGCAGCCGGCCTGCAGAGTCGAGTGAAATCGGGACGATCCTTAAAGAAGGTCCTGAAGAACAACCGTGACTATCAGTTTTTTGGGCCAACCGCGGTAGAGGTTGCTCCGGTCGTCCTGCATGATCGAATAACCGACGCCGGGGAGTCCGGCAAATGTCTCTGAGGTGACGTCGACGCTATCGGCGATCACGCCGGCAGGCGTATCGCCGCCGCTCGACAGCTTGGTGTACATGACATCGCCGAAGATACTGAAGCGATCATAGCGAGCTTCGCCGATTGCCATGGCCGCGAAATCCAGAACTTTCAGAATATCTCCAAAGTCCTGACTGATATGAACTGTGGCTGGCGCGCCGAATTGCGGGATGTCCCCGGACATACCGGCCGCCCAGAAATACGGGCTCACCGCGAACGTCCAGCCATTTGCCCCGCCCCGTTCAGCTTCCGGCGACGTGGGCGGGCGCCGCGACAAGGAGAACGGCAGTGACGATCGTTGCCATCCAGATTGAATTTCGCATCGGAGTCTCCTGGGAATGATCACGTCCACAAACGATGACGAGTGGCTGTCGCCTAAATTCGAAAAGCAGAGCCTTCCTGTGTCTCGGCGATTTGGTCAAAGTGGGCTTTGATCGGCAGGTAGTCCTCGATAGCCGAGGCCTGAAACGTAATCCGATCGGTCGCCCTGTTGATCAGAAACGCCGCCGACCAGACTCCGATCAAGAAACCCGTGTGATCGCGCAGTTCAATGGTGTGGCCGACGAGGTCGCGGACATCGAGCCCCGCCTTGTCCTTGCTGGCGTTTACTTCGAGGCAGACAGACCATTCTCGTAAAAGCGCCAGATCGCCAGATGTAGCGCGCAGTGATCGACACTCTGATCGCTCGACCAGGCGAATTGCATCCAGCGCAAAGCCTTCGCCTCAAGCGTGCCTTCCCCCTTTGTTGCGGGGGCTGACGCTACATGAGCCGTTCGATTCTTTACGGGCAGGGTTACCTGCTGGCGGCCAATCGGAAGCCACGCTTCGCCGGAACCACCGCTCAGGAGCGCGTCGATCGCGCCCAGCCTACTTTTCGCAGCCTTCGGGTCTGGCGCCTTGCCGAACAACGGTTTCGACAGCAGAGATACGAGTGCGTTCATTCTATGATGATTTGGACATATACGCCGCCCTCGCGCGCGTAATAGACCGCTCCGCAACGATAGTAATAAGCACCGTAGTAAGGTCCATAGACACAGCCGGCCGGGAGCGTGCTCAAGCGCACTGCTGTTCTTCGAACCGTGCGGCGGGCCGTGCGGCGCGCGACGCCGGCATAGGAGAGTGGCGTCAGCGGATGTCCGATCCGCGCCTCTGCCGGCGTTGCGAAGCCGAAATAGACATCCGTCGGAAGTGTTCCGTCCGCACCAACTTCACCGAACAGGAAAGCGGAAAAGAGAATGAAAGCAGATATCTTTCGCAAGTTTGACATATCACGGCTCCCTCTGTTCATTCTGTCGGGCTTGGTAGCTCGTCGATCAGTCCGAGCTCACTCAAGTCGACTCTCTTGAGATTCTCCAGGGAGCCGGCGCTGAAGCTTTCAGAAGCTACAGCTCCGTCTTCCTTCCAGTCTCGGATGTCGACGGTGTATTGGGGCGCCTGTGCAACGTGTTTGCTGGTGACGACGTAACGCCGCGGGATTGGCTTATCACCCGCCTCGATCCAAATCTGCCAATCGATCTCGGGTGTGCGGAACGCCAGGTATTCGCATTCGACACCGTCGACATATGCGCTGGCGATATGCTTGGCGTCAGTGACCGAGTCCATGAGGAGGTTGAAGTTGTCCGCGGCAAGCAGATCCCCGCCTGGCGGCTCGATGCCGGCATTGGCCAGACGCCCGGCGAGGTCATCCAGACTGCCCTTTCCCTCGATCTGCGCGTAAGCGCCGAGGTTCTTGCCTTCGACGGTCAACGTCTCGCCGTCAAACAGCAGGTCGATATCCGAGAAGCCACCGGTGCGGGTGACATGTATCTTGTCGGGGCGATGGACTGCGACCGTGCCTGAGCTGACGAACTGCAGCTTTTCGAAATCCTTGGTGACGGCCTCGATACTCGATTGAAATTTGAAGGAGAACGTCTGCCGGGCAGCCATGTAGTCCGACATGGCCTGGAGGATTTGACGCGCATCGTCACCTTCGGCACGCGCGCCGCCGCTCAAACAAGCAAGCAGCGCAAGCGTGCTGGACAAGAGACGCAGGCGTATGGGGAATATAGTCGCGCTGTTGTGTTTCATTTTGGAGCCTCCGTCTGTCTTCCGTTTTGATAGGGCGCCGATCGCTCGGTCGCTTTTGCCGAAAGCTATTCTGCGACCGCCTCGATGTCGGGAAGTCCCCAAGATTTGTCGAAGTAAGGTTCCGTCGGTCCATAAAACCGAAACAGCGCGAACCACGCCTTGCTCGAGATGGTCGGAATCCAGTTCTTCTCGTGCCCGGCCGGGCTGGCCGGCCCCATGTAGAGATCGACGGAGCCATCGGCGTTCTTCACGATATCGGCTCGTGACGAGCGATCGACGATGCCATCCGGCGTATTGTCGAAGAAGGCACGCGTCTCGGTGTCGTAAACCGTCAGGGACCAGAACAGCTTTGCGGGCACGTCGGCCGGTACATGCAGCTTGTAGGTCTTGCCGCCATCAAGCCAGGCGCCATCCTTGTCATGGGCCGTGCCGAGATAGGCCTGTCCCACGCCCGGGGTTTTCGTCACCATCCCTCGGCTGGTTGTGACCGCCTGGTAGAAATAGGAAGTCCGCTCGTCGAGTGGCGCATAGGTGCCGACGTCCTGACCGGGATCGAAGGTGAAGAGATATTCCCAGCGGGCATCCGGTCGGTAACGCGCGTTCGGGTCACGATTGTCGAAGGCAAGTGACTGCGCCATCAACCCGCCCAACGTGGCGCCTTCCTCCAGAATTTTCTTCTGGCGCTCGTCCGGCGCGAAAGGCTTATCCTTTTCGATCCCGAGCGGCTTCAGCATGGCCATGTAGAAGCGATCGCGCTCCATGACGGGTTCACGCTGCAGGATGTCGTTCAGCCGCTCCCAATAGGCGAGGCCGGTCGGCGGAACTTGTGTCCAAGGCCGGCCATCTGGGCGGACGAATCGTGTTTCGGTGGGGTTGTCCCGGTCGGCGTAGGAGTACATGCGAAACTTCGCGATCAGATCCTTGGCCTTGTCCGGATCCGGGTCGAGGACACGGAAGGCCATCAGGATGTTGAATGTCGGCGACTGGACGACACGATACCCATCTGCCTGTGGAACCTCCTGTCCGGGGCCGACAATCAGATATTTGCCGCCTTCGCCCTTGTCGGGACCTGTTTCGCCCATGTCCGTGACTGGGCGCTGCCAGAAGTCGCCGACACCGCCGGCTGTCGCGCCGGCAGGATAGTCGACGACAAGGGGGCCGGTTTTGGAGAGGTCCGGCAGTCCTAGAATATAGGGGGTCGTGGCGTTCGCGGTCAGGATACCCAGCTTGTCCTTGACGCTCTCATAGACGACCATGTCTGTCTCACTGGCCCCGAAGACACGACGATGGGCGTCCTGCCAGCCGGCGAACCCGACGATCGGCAGTGCCCACAGATAGGCCTGGCTCGCGCGTTGGAAATCCATCTCATCGTAGAGCTTGGCGACGGTTGCCGCATTGGCGGGCAGCCCGAATTGCAACTCCACAGGACCGATGTGGGTGTCGACGGTTTCAGCATGGGTCGCTGCCGCCGTGCCGACGATTGCAAGAAAAGCAACGCGGGCAACAATTTTACCGAGAGTATCTGTCATTGGTCTATCCTCGTTTGGCGTGGGCGGCACATGTGCGCCGATCAAACAGACTGCGGCCGATCACGGAGCCGTCCATCGCGACTGCCCTCATTGCTCCGCCTGCACGATGTCGTCCGGCGTCCATGACCGGTCGAACCAGGGCTGCAATGGACCGTAGAGGCGGAACATCGCGAACCAGCCTTTGCCCGGAACAGTCCTGATCCAGTTGCTTTCCTTACCGGTTGGCGGGTTTGGGCCGAAATAGATGTCTATCGAGCCGTCGCTGTTGGACTGGATGGCCTTGTCGTAGGAGTTCTTACCGGCCACCTTCTGGCCGTTCGCCAGGATCGCGCGCGACCAGTTGTCGTAGGC
Source organism: Mesorhizobium sp. YR577 (assembly GCF_900116595.1). Taxonomy (NCBI): domain Bacteria; kingdom Pseudomonadati; phylum Pseudomonadota; class Alphaproteobacteria; order Hyphomicrobiales; family Phyllobacteriaceae; genus Mesorhizobium; species Mesorhizobium sp. YR577. The sequence goes on from NZ_FPBI01000038.1 coordinate 7,713, forward strand.
AAGGATCGACCAGAAGTTCTTGGCCGGTGGGTTCGGCGAGATGTGAAAGCGATAGCTGTTCTCGCCCAGAAGCCATTCTCCCTGGGCGTCGTGGTATGTCCACGCATACTGTGAGCCTGTCCCAGGCACTGGCGCGTTCATCGCCTTGGCCGCTCCAGTGGCGAACCAGGACATGTAAACCATCTCGTCGATCAACGTGTGGACGCCGTCCGTGAAGGTGGGGTAGCCTGCGATACCCGCCATCCAATGCGAACCCTGCTTGACCGGGATCGGCGCCCGAGGGGCGTAGCTGATCGCCTGGGCCATGAAGCTGCCGTCGCGGGCGGCATCCGAAAGGATCGCTTTTAGGCGATCGTCGGGCGCGAACGGTTTTCCCTTCTCGATGCCAATTGCCTTCATCATGCCGGCGGCATCCGGATCGATCGCATGGTCGTCTTCGCGATTGACCAAGTCCGCGAGCATCTCGAAATAGCGGATGTCGTTCGGCGCCGTGGAATCGAACGTCTTGCCTGTCGCATCGACAAACGACATCGCGGGCGGGGCATCCTTGCTGGCAAGCGGATAGAACCGTATCTGCTTCAGCAATACTTCCGCCGGCGCCGCATCGCCAGAGGGATCGAGAAGCGCGCGGATAAGAACCCATCCGCCATAGGTCTGCATGGGCACGACATAGTAGCCGGATGTCGGCAGGTCGCCCGAATAGCCGGGTGGAACGAACAGGTATTTTCCGCCCTTCCCCTGGTCCGGACCGCCGGGTCCGATGTCCTCGACCGGCCGCATCCACATGTCGTTGACCAGTCCGAGAACGCCGGGGGGCGCTTCGACGACCGTCGGTCCATCCTTGTCGAGCGCCAGAAACGTCGTGCCGTAGAGTGTCTCCGCATTGGGCGTCAGCATCAGGGAATGGGCGTCTGCCCGGAAGATTGCGAATTTCGAGACCGCATCCACGCCAAGGTCACGCGCGAGCCCAAGCCGGAATGTGTACATGCTGAGCGCAGGCACGTTCCTGAGCATGACCTGTGTGGCGCGCTGGTAGTCGAGTTCGTCGTAGAGACGCTGGACTGTATCGGCTGAAGGATACCCATCCTTGAAGAACAGCTTTCCAAGGAAGCGCGACTCCACCTCGGCGGGCGGCGGCACAGGAGTGGTGACGGTTGGAATATCCGTCGGGCCGTCAAGTGCCGGTGCCGTGCCCTGACCCTGAGCAATTCCACCGATGCCAACGGTGGCGAGAAGCGACGCGGCAAAGACAAATCGGTTGCGTACACTCATTCCTGACGTCCTCAGTTGAAGCACATGCTAGTTAGCCGCTGTCAGCGGCGGCACGGCCCACGCGTCGGAGATCGCTTCGGGTTTCGGCTCATAAAGCCGCAGCACGAGGAAAAACGGCCCGGCTGGAGCTGGCAGCCAGTTGGCTTCCTTATCGGCGCCGGGTGAATCGTGCTGCATATAGAGCGTAAGGCCGCCGTCGGGATCGGTCTTCAACTGCGGCAGCATCGGCGAATTGATCAGATAGCGGTTCAGGGAATTGTCGACGAGAAGCTGCGTCTTGCCGTCATACATGGTCATCGACCAGAACGCGTCGACCGGCGGCAGCTTGTCCTTTTCGAATTTCAGCGCGTAACGCTTGCCTGCTCCATCGAGCGGGGCACCACCGGCATCGACGAAATAGCCATGGTAGATCGCCTCTTCGCCGGAGTTGCCAAAAATGCCAAGCTTGGCGGCCGCATAGCGGTAGAGATAGTTGTTGTTCAGATGCTCGCGCGTGCCGAACATGTCAGCGGTGCTGACTTTGCGGGTGTCGACTTCATCCCGTTTGAAATCCTCGAAAGCCTTCTCCCCATCCGCGATGCCGTCCTGGAGTTCCTTGAGCCTGTCAGCCGGGAGCGTCTTTTCATCAAAAGACTTGCCCGCCCCGATGCCGATCATGGCGAAACGTGCCAGCAACTCCGTCTCGCTAGCATTGGCTGGCGCAAGCGTGAGCAGGAAATTGAGGTAGCGGAACATCGCCGGTGTCGACGTCATCGTCGCAAGATCGGGCGCAGGCCAGTCCACAGCAGGTGCGGGCGTTGGCGCGGGCTGGCCAAGGAAGCTGCTCAGCGTCGCGACCTTGTAGCCCGCCTGGATGCGCTTGACATTGTCGATGTCGTCCGGCCCCAGCAATTGGGTGCGGTAGAGCCCATAGGCGATGTCGGTCTCGCAGCGCACCACCTGGTCTACGTTGGCTGGCTTCTCGCCGTTCCAGCCCGGCCCGGCAATCAGGAAATTGCCACCCTTGCTGCCGGTCGTGCGCTTGCCGAGATAGGCGAAGTTGAAGGTATAGAGATCGATCAGCTGGACGGAGTAGTAGCGCGTCGGCTCGACTTCGGGCAGTGTGAGCACGATCGGCTCGGCCCGCAAATCCATCCAGACGAACGAATAGGGCGTATCGGAATTCGGCGTGACGATCGCCGTGTCCTTCGGCGTGAAGACCTGGGCGGTGTTGCCGATCTGGTTGAAAGCCGCCTTGTAGTTCGGCCCGCCTTGATCCACTGCCTGGGCGTACAGCGTCTTGTAGCTCTCCACCATAGGGAAGGCATAGATGAAGGCTTCCTTGGCTATGGTTCGAGCATCAGCCGAATCTGCCTGCTGCGCCAGGACGGTCGACGTCAGCGCAGATGTGCTGGCGAGTGACGCCAGCAGGGCGACGGCTTCTCTACGCGTGACTATCATAATTTGTCCTCCATGCTTTCCGTGCGTCCAAGGTATTTTTGTGCTTTCGTTGAATATGCGCGCGCCCCGCTATTTCCCGATGGCGAACTGAAAATTGACGCCCGCGAAAATCTGCCATTCGGGCTGGCCGGCACCATGGCTGAAAACCGTGTATTGCGGTTCGATGAAGGCGTTCATCGTGACCTTGTCACTGACGGGAATGACCTTGCCGACACCGAAACCGACCGGGATCGAGTAGTTGCCGCTTTCGAGGTCGAAGTTCCAGGTCGCGCTGGAGCGCAGGTAGAAGCCGTCGGAAAGGTTGTAGTTGACGATTGGCTGGAACGTTGCCAGCGAGACATCCTCGCGGTCGCTTTCTCCGGCAAAGGATGTCTGGTAGGTAGCGAGGCCGCCGATCAGACCCCAGCTTTGCGGTGCGATGGCCAGCCCTACGACGCCTGCCTGCCATTTGCCGGCACCCAGGGCATCGTCGGTGGCGGTTGGCAGAACGACGAGCGGACCCGCGCCGAACGAGACCTCTTTTCCGGGAAACACAAAGATGTCCATCAGGGTCAGATCACCCAGACCGGTCACATACCCGTCCGGAAACTCCGGCGCGGTGGCGACAGGCAGGGTGAAGCGGACAAGTTGCGGTGCGCCGAAAAGGTCTGACGGGATCAGCCCACGCAGCAGGAACTGGTTGGCGTAGCGGTTGGGAAGATCGGTGAGCTCGGGAACATAATAGTCGTGGAGGTTGATCGTGATCTTTGGTGTCAGCGGATTGTTGGCTGCGTTTACGTCCTCGTGCTCCTGGGCCGTTGCGCTTGTGGCTATTCCCATCGCAAACACCATCGAGAACAAAACTTGCCTGCCGCAAATCATCCACGATCCTCCTTCTGGTGCGCAACTCGCACGCACATATCTTCTGACGATGATTTGCGCGGGCCAAGCTGGACCTTGGTCCATTCAAGTCCGCTGCGTTCGGTTCCCGGCAACGGTACGTTGGATTGTTTCAAGCAGGAGCCTAATATCGATAGGCTTGGCGAAACATGCGATCGCACCTGCTTCGAGCGTGCGTTTGACGAAACTGGAATCTTCGTTGGCTGTAATGATTATAACGGGCGTCGAGAACCCGGCTTCCCGAAGCGCGAGTTGCACGTCGAGGCCGTTCATCCCCGGCATCTGAAGATCAAGCATCAGGCAATCAGGGATTTGTTCCGTCAGCGAGTCCAAAAACTCGGCGCCGGAGGCAAAGGTTGACGTTTCAACCTCTTCGGTGGCCAGGACGCGCGCCAGCGCCTTTCTCACCGAAGGATCATCGTCAACAATAGCGACCTTCACGAGACCTCCACGTGCTAGCCTATCACTATGACATGCGCCGGGAGCGTTGGTAGTCGGCCTTTGGTCCACTCATCAGCATGACTATCGACCAAGCGGCAGATCCAGGCCGAGCCGGTTCGACAGCCGGACAAGCTCGGCGAGAGAGCGAACTTTCATCTTGGACATGACGCGACCTCGATGAAGTTTGATTGTCTTCTCTGCGATACCGAGATCAGCGGCAATCTGCTTGTTGAGCCTGCCAGCGACGACATGGGAGAGAACTTCCCGTTCGCGCATGGTCAACAACGAGTAGCGGCCCATGAGATCGGTACGTTCCATCCAATCAGCGCGAGAGGAACGATCCTGCTCAATCGCCGCCGCCACTACATCGAGCAAAGTGGTTTCGTCGATCGGTTTGGTCAAAAAGTCGATCGCCCCTCCCTTCATGGCACGTACGCTCGTGGATATATCGCCCCGGCCCGTGACGAAGATTATGGGGCGGGCGGCACCATCGGAACCTTTCAATGCAGCCTGCAACTCAAGACCATTCAATCCAGGCATTGCCACGTCCACGATCGCGCAGCCGGGAAAATCGGGATCGTGCGCTTCCAGGAACGCACTTGGAGACGAGAACGTTCGGGTTTCATATCCTCTCGCGGCGAGCAGTCGTGCCAGCGCGGTCAAGACCGAGACGTCATCGTCGATCACGAAAACAGTTGGCTTCGGCATGCTCATTGATGGTCCGCCTTGTGGGCAGGGATCGAGAATGTGATAGTCGCACCGCGGTTAGGATTGTTCGTCGCCCAGATGCGTCCGAGATGCGCCTCCACAATGGTTCGGCAGATCGACAGGCCGAGCCCAAGCCCGGTGTTTCGGGTCGTGACAAAAGGATCGAATATCCGATCAAGCATCAATGGGTCGATCCCCGCGCCTCGATCTGAAACCGCTATCTCGATGTCGTTCCCCGTGCTTCTGCTGGTAATCGTCATCCGCCGTTCGGCGTTCGCCACACCGGCGACGGCCTCGCATCCGTTCAGGATAAGGTTGATCAGGATCTGCTGGATTTGCACAGAATCCCCCTCAATTGGCGGCAACGATCGGGCAAGCCTCAGGTCGACGGCGACCCTTCGATCGATCAGCTCGCTTCGCAAGAGTTGCATCGTGTCCATCACGATCCGATTGACATCTGTGGTGGACCGGTCCGCACTCTCCTTCTTCAGAAGCGAGCGCAGGCGCTTAATAACCTTTCCCGCACGGTCATCGTCGGCGACGATGTCATCGAGGATTTCGCCAATACCCGCAAGGTCCGGCTTCTTGCCGCGGATAAGGTGGCGAGCGGCCTGCGCGTTGGCGAGGATCGCGGTAAGCGGCTGATTGAGTTCGTGCGCGAGCGCCCCTGACAATTCGCCGAGCATGGCTACGCGTGTGAGATGTGTCACTTCCTTCCGTCGCTCCCGCAGTTCCGCCTCGGCCCGGTGCAGTTCCGTAAGGTCCCGACCGACTGCCTGAATCTCGGCCACGCTTCCTTTACCGTCGAGAATCGCACGATCAGTCCAATGTTGCCAACCCACTTCGCCGTTCGGCCTTAGAACCTCGTGCTCGTATCTCTGCGTTTTGGCATCCTGCGTCAGCGCCTGCACCCGTTCAAACACCTCGGGGCGGGCCGCTTCAGGAATGAAGTCGGCGAACTTTGTACCGATCAGTTCTGCTCGGCTGCGCTGGAAATAGCTGCAATATGCGTCGTTGACGAAAGTCAGCGTGGTGTCCGGCAAATAGCGGCAGATGAGGTCCGATTGGGTTTCCACGACGTTTCGATATCTCTGCTCGCTTTCGCTCAGGTGCGTGGTCAGTTTGCGTCTGTGGCGCCGTTCGAGCAGCAAGGTCGATATAAGCAGGAACTGGACCGCAAGAACCGCGAGCGCCGCAAGCACGGCCGTACGATGCTCCTCCCATAGGCTGGGAGGCCGGTGGAGGATCTGCGTCCCCGCAGGCAGATTGGACGCGCTTAAACCCCATCGCTGTATCTGTCGCCAATCAACCATGAACTCACCGGCGGCACGCTTGTCGACTACGATATCTTTCGGCGGCGCCCCCTCGACGAGAAGCCGCGCGATGCGCCCCAGTTCCTCGCCTACAGTTTCGAAGTTCTGTGCGTAGGCACCGACCATGCCGGTTCCAATATAGCTGCCGTAGATTCCATAAACCGGCGCGGCTGATGCAGCTGCCGCACGGATGGCCGGGTCGCTTGGTATGATCTCTGTCCCCACACCGTTCTGGGAAATCGAAAGGTAGAGCACGATCGAGTTTGGGTCCGCGCGCGCGAGTGCAGCGTCAAGGTCGGCCTCGTCGAGCCCCGACAGATAGCGCAAGCTGACTTTCCCAGCGAACTGTTGCAGATCGCTGCGGGCAATTCCCTCCGCGATCTTGTCAAGAATGGATGTTCCGCTGACGACCAGCATTTTGCGGGCATCGGGCTGAAGGCTCAGTGCCAATTCGGCGGTCCTCGCAACGTCCAGACGAAAATCGACCCCGATGAAATTGGCCGGCAGCGCAACGTCGCCCATCTGATCGCGAATTCCGAGATAGACCACGGTCGCGCCGGGAAAGATCTGATTTCCGTATCGGATCGCAAGCGAAAGCGCAGGCAACCCGCTGACAATGGCGACGTCGATGTTCTTGTCGGCATAACGACGACGCAGATACTGGACCTTGCGGCTTTCCTCATCCGGACCGGGAAATCGCTTGGCATCGAGAAACTCGCTGTAGACTTCAGCGTTTCGGTCGTTCCCAAGCGTTTTGGTGATGCCCTCGTGTTCTTCCTGCCCCTCTTTCAGGAAGGCATGGTTGGAATAGAGCACCAGCACATTCTTCGAGGCAGCTTCTGCGTGCGTATCGGTGGCCATCAGATACCACAGCACCGCACCAGCACCGCACAAAATCCGCAGGTAGAACTTCTGGACAAACGTGAACGGCGCCAAGCGGCTTGTTGACAATCGCATGTGTGCCAGCTCCTTCTTGCAGCAATTCTAAAAATCCAAGCTTCCCAGTAACAAAAAGAAACAAAACAATTTACGCAGCGTTTCCTGCCGTATATCTGTCCCTTTAATGTTCATGGGCCAAGTTTGCCAATCTGAGAAAAACATCTCAAAGTGGAGTGGGCGAAGTGGCGCTCACGGAATTTTCCAACACCATCATCGTCCCGCCATCCTTCACGACATTATCCGGATACGTTCGACCACTTCGTCGATGACGAAACGAGGATGAAGAACCATAAGCGGTGGGTCGTCCAACAAGGTCAATGTTCTCGATGCTCAGCCGCGTTACGGCCTCGAACTGCTCGCGATCTGACAGCTATTCCGCCAGCGCTTTTCGGGCGCGCTTCAATGCACAGCCACGTGAGCTTCTCACCCTCAAGTCTTTCAATCATCCTCTATGTTCTCACCCAACAAGCTCTGGACAATGGCAGGCTCTGCCAACAAAGCCGCCCTGTTAAGCAGTCCCGCATCCTCCAGTTTTTTAAAGTCGGGCAGGTCGCGCAGCGTGTCGAGCCCGAACTCAAGCAGGAACGCTTTGGTCGTGATGTAGCTGTAGGCCGCTCCGCGCGTCGGGCTGCGCGGACCGGAGACGATCACGCCGGCGCCGCGCAAATGGCCGATCAGGTCGCGAGAGATCTCCTTGCCGAAGAACGACGACAGTTCGGCGCGAGTGATCGGCTGGCGGACCATCGCATCGATATCGATGCCGTCGAGGATCCAGTGCAATTGCTCGGTCGTTAGCGTCACGACCACCTCCTGGCGGCGCGGCCATCTGTACCTGTCCTCGGTCAGCCGCTTCAGGACCAGCACAAAGCCCGACCGATCGAAGAACAGGAGCTTCATCCGGTCGCGTCGGCGATTGCAGAACGCAAAAACCGCCGGAGCAAACGGGTCGAGCGCCATCGTCTCCTGAACCAGCACCGCAAGGCTGTTGATGCCGGCCCGGAAGTCGATCGGCTCGCGGCGCAGGTAGACTTTCAGATCAGCGCCCAGTGTGAACATGACCGAGCGCTCCGATTACGGCTGCCAACGCATCCACATCGCCGCATTCCAGCGCCAGCTTCACGCCGTTCGGCAGCGATGCGTTCACCTTGGCTGGAGAGGAAAAAGGTGCAGCCCTTTTGGGTTCCGACCCACCTACTCATCACAAGTCGCAAGCAAATCCACCGCAGCCCTGCTGCTCTGTCGCAACAGGGCCAGATCGGCAGCACTCGATACCGACACGCCAAGCTCAAGGCAGCCGCGACAAGACGGTCCTTCGATGCGGGATCGTAGCGGCGTCGCCCGTTCCGACCGACAAGTCTCACCCGCAGTTTCTGCTCATCTTCTTCCATCACAAGGTGTCCACCTATTTTGGTGGACACCTCATGCATCAGACCACTCAACAGCAAAAGGTGCGGGAAATTCGCGCTTACCCTCCTCGCGGGTGAAGGTGTGCTGAACGACTGGACTTGCAGGGCTGCCGCGGTTGGGTTGTCGTTCAGCACATCTTCGATACAGTTTTGCAAATAGCCCAATAATTCATAGGCATTAATCGAATAGCTGTTCGGGTTGGATATACCGATGTCATTCCGCATATCGAGGATATGGGAGAGCTTTTTATAGGTAGTATCTGATATAAGTTCCCGTTTTCGGCATGTATGCAACAAGACGCTATCTTTGATAGAAGAAAGATCGTTTTCTGTAGAATAATACTCTCGCGCTTTGCTGACGCCTACTGCTGCGTCGAAGACTATATCGAGGCCATACACCGCAGCTTTCTTGCGAAGATTGATAACGACCTCATTCCAAACAGCGTTCAGAGAGTAATCGAAAAGCCGCACTCCCGCCCCGATAACGAATTTGGATAGATAGTGGGCATCTTTTTTCACCTCAGTAGGAAGCGCGTCGATCAGCCCGTGAATGTTGTCGCCTATGATTTTTCGCTAATTGATGTCGGCAATTATGTTTTCGGATGGCAACCCCATTTCCTTGAGGAAGGTAACAAGCATCTGTGCTTGCGGATCGATTAGTTCATTTGAACGCTTGACGATTATTTCAGCCATGCTGGCTCCCTCTCTAATCGATACTGTGAGAAATTCGATATCGCCCAAATTGATGAGTGGCAAGGCAAGATCCTCGCTTCGCCTCGGCACAACATTCGATTGCATCAGCAAGAGGGCAAGATGTCCATTTGCGAGCAGCCCGAGGCACCGGAAACTACGAATTGCGGCGGTATGCGCCGGCATAGACATGTGATTTGCTGCCGTAATGTCAGGCCGCTTTGGGCCGAAAACGGTCGGAACCGGAAGCTCGCCGTGTTAAAGCATTACTGGCTTAAGACCGGTCTCTAACGGTGTCTTAAATGTGGGCTCAGGTGCTATTGGACCGGCGAGCAAACCGCACCCCTGCCCCTCCGCCGTTTTCGGGGATGAACTCGATGCCGGCCGCCTCAAGTGCGTGACGAATGGCGGTAAGATTGTTCGATATTGGAATTCGCGCACCTCTCTCAAAATCGGCGATAGTTTGGCGAGAAACGCTTGCCGCCTCGGCAAGCTGTTCTTGGCTCAAACCAAGCATGGCCCGAGCTCCGCGACATTGCTCAATGGTAAGACTAGATAATTTCAATTAAACAATCCGATTGACATCAATCAATTTGTATAAGAACGTTATGCGACTGACGGCCGAGAAGGTGCTGACACACCGACCCGACCTGACCAGACCTAAGCTGTTGTGGAGCTCGGATCATGGCTGATTCCGACAATACCATGACTTTGCCCTTCGTCACCTCCCGGTTGCGACGGAAGCGAAGTCCTGTGGATGAACGGCAAGCCGGCGCTTCGGACCGGCGTGTGAGCGAGCCCGCCGATGCGGCGGTGGCGCTGCTACATCAATGGCAGGAGGCGCATCATGTCGCCCACGTTCTTTGCCGGCTACAGCAGCGACGCGAGACCCGCCTTCTGAACGCGGTTGCGAGCCCGACGCAGGACCGGACCAGTCATTCGATGGCCCGCGCCCTGGAGATTGACGCCATGGATGCGGAACAGCGTCTGCTGGAAGCAGTCGCGACCACGCCTACGCACAGCCTCATCGGGGTGATGGCGAAGCTGGAGATGATCACCTGCTGCAGCGAAGCCGACGAGGACCCCTCCGCATTCCCCTGGCCGCAACTTCGCTCAGCGCTTGCGGATTTGAGGGACGTCGTGGCGAGCGACCCGCATTACGCAGCGTCCGCACAGGAAAGTCATAGCCAATAGCCCTCAACCGAATGCCCGGTCGTGCCCAAAAACAAAAAAGCGACCGCACCAACAATTCACGACAATGGGAGAACAGCATGAACCGTGGAATTCGCACGCTGCGAGCAGCCCTCTGGATCGCCTTGGCGTCGTTGACGCTGGTCGCGGCCAGCAGTGGCGCTATCGCCGAGACGACGAAGGAACGCATCTTGCGCGAGGGCAAGATCGTCATCGGCATCCACAACCGCTCGCCCTGGGGTTTTCGCGACGACAAGACGGGCGAAGCGACGGGCTGGCATCCGGATTTGTTGAAGGCTGCCTTTTCCGAGCTTGGTGTTAAAGAACTCGACATCCGCGTGACCGAGTTCGGCGCTCTGGTCCCCGGCCTGCTCGCGGGTCGGTTCGATGCTGTCGCCTCTGGGCTGGCGATCACGCCGGAGCGGTGCCAGCAGGTTCTGTTCGGGATGCCGGACCTGAAGGTTCCGGACGCGGCGATCGTGCTTTCCGGCAATCCCAGGAAGATTCACGGCTATGCCGACATCGCCGCACAGGGTGAGATCACGATGGGCGCCGGACGCGGCAGCGTGGTCGCCAGAAACGCTGTTGCGGCGGGCGTGCCGAACGACCGGATGCTGCTGTTTCCCGATATCGAGTCGAACGTCTCGGCCCTGCGCGCCGGCCGGATCGATGTCGCGGTGCTGTCGTCGCCGACGGTCATCGGTTTGCTGTCGGGGAACAAGACTGATGGCATCGAACGCGCCCTGCCCTTCGAGACTGCCGACGAGCAGGCGAACTTTGCCGCAATCGCCTTCCGCCGCGAAGATGGCGACCTGCGCGCACTCTATGACGAGCAGCTGGCCCGGCTGAAGACGGACGGGACACTCGCGAAGATCATGGAAAAGTACGGCTTTGGTGTGCCCGAGGCGGTGCCTGACACAGTCACCGCCACAAAACTGTGCGGTGCGGGCGAATGAGCATCTTGGATATCTGGCTCGGCATCCTGCAGGGCCTCGACGTCACGGCAAAGGTGACGGGCTATGGTTTGCTGTTCGCCGTCCCCTTCGCGCTGATCTTCGGTGTTGCTCAGTATCTCGCGAAGGGGGTGGTGCTTTTTGCGGTCACTACGATCATAGAGTTCTGGCGCAGCTCGGCAGTCATCATCCTGCTCTTTGTTTTCTACTATGCCCTTCCCGTGGTGGGGTTGATGCTGTCCGCGATAACCGTCAGCGCGATGGTGCTGGGGCTCAACATCGGCGGCTATGCCAGCCAGGCGGTTCGCGCCGGCTTGCAGTCGCTCGATCGCGGCCAGAAAGAAGCCGGACAGGCGCTCGGCCTGTCACGGCCGATGATCCTGCTTTTGATCGAGCTGCCGCAGGCGCTGGTGGCGATGAGCCCGACCTTCGTCAATCATTTTATTCAGCTGGTGAAGGCGACGGCGCTGGTTTCGCTGGTGACGCTGACCGACATGACGTTCCGCGCCAAGGAAATCGCGCAGATCGAATACAACCCGGTCGGCATCTACACCTCGCTGCTGCTTGCCTATTTCGTCGTCTGCTACCCGATCGCCATCCTGGGACGATGGCTCGAAGCGCGCATCAGTTCCGGAAGGGAGCTTGCCCGTGGGCTTTGATTTTTCGTTCGCACTCTCGACCGTGCCGACGATATTGGGTGCTATCGGCACGACCTTGCTGGTCGCGCTCATCAGTTGTTTTGGAGCGGCAGGCATAGGCTTCGGCTTCGAGATGCTGCGGCGCTCGGGAGGACTGAGCGGATATGCCGTGCGCTTCCTGATAGACTTCATCCGGGCAACGCCGGTTCTGGCCTGGCTCTACTTCCTGTATTTTGTGCTGCCCTTCTACGGCATCCGGCTCGGGGCACTCACCGTCGGCATACTGGGCCTGAGCGTCTATTTCAGCGGCTATCTGGCCGAGGTCTTCAAGGCAGGTATCGATGCGATCCCAAAAGGCCAGCAGGAGGCGTCACGTGCGGTCGGCCTCAGCCGTGCGGACACAATCGTCTTCGTCATTGCCCCACAAATGCTGCGCAACATCGCAGCACCCTTGGGCAACTACTTCGTGTCGATCCTCAAGGCGACGCCCTATCTCGCGGTGCTTGCAGTACCGGAAATGCTCGGTCAGGCCTTCGACATTGCGTCTGACACCTACCGCTATGCCGAACCGCTGACGGTCGCCGGCATTTTGTTCCTGCTGCTGGCGCTGGCGATCTCGCAAGCGGTCAAGCGGGTTGAGACGCGGCTTCTCGGATCGACCAGACGATGATCCGGCCTTCCATTCTCATGCAACCCGATCGAGGAGTTTCGATGCGAGAGCAATCTCCAGACATGGCCACAGAAATCAGCGGGCTCAACAAATGGTACGGCAGTTTCCATGTGCTGAAGGATATCGATCTTACCGTTGCTGCCGGCTCGCGGATTGTCATTTGCGGGCCGTCCGGTTCCGGTAAATCCACGCTCATCCGCTGCATCAACGGGCTGGAGACCTATCAGGGCGGATCGATTGCGCTTGGCGGCGTAAAACTCGGTGAGGATGCAAGACAAACCGCGCTTGCCCGGCGCGATACCGGAATGGTGTTTCAGAGTTTTAATCTCTTCCCGCACCTGACCGTGCTGTCGAACTGCACGCTGGCTTTGCGGCGTGTCCTGGGAAAATCCCGGAAAGAGGCCGAGGCGATAGCTCTTCATCATCTGGAGAAAGTTCGCATTCCCGAGCAGGCCAAAAAATATCCGGCTCAGCTGTCAGGCGGGCAGCAGCAGCGGGTGGCGATTGCGCGCGCCCTTTGTCTCAACCCCCGCCTGATGCTGTTCGATGAGCCGACATCGGCCCTTGATCCGGAGATGATCAAGGAGGTGCTGGACGTGATGGTCGGTTTGGCATCCGAGGGCATGACCATGCTTTGCGTAACCCATGAGATGGGATTTGCACGCGAAGTGGCCGACCAGGTCGTCTTCATGGATCAGGGTCAAATCGTCGAGCAGGCGCAGCCTGAAACGTTCTTCGGAGCGCCGAGCCATGTCCGCGCCCGGCAATTCCTCGAACGGATTCTGCATTGAGGTCGATACACTGATGACGATCAAGACAAGAATCTGGACACCCGTCGACTATGAGATCGACGGCAAGCAATGCGACTGTTTGAGACTACCCCATTCCACCGATCTCTCGGCCTACGGGTTCGTGCCGATACCGATTGTTTGTATCAAATCGGGCAGCGGGCCGACGGCCCTCCTGATCGCTGGAAACCATGGCGACGAATATGAGGGCCAGGTCGCCCTGAGCAATCTCGCACTCGAAATTCATGCCGACGACGTCCGCGGCAGGATCATCATCCTGCCCGCGCTCAACTTTCCCGCGGTCGAAGCGGGGCGACGCGTTTCGCCGCTCGACGGCGGCAATCTCAATCGCCTGTTTCCGGGTGATGTGTTGGGCTCGCCAACGCAAATGATCGCGCACTATGTCAGCGACGTCCTTCTGCCAATGGCCGACATCGTCATCGACCTGCATGCCGGTGGTCGTTCCCTGCACTACCTGCCAAGCGCTTTGGTGAGGACTGGCGGAACGCAGGAGGAAACCGCCAAACTGGTCGAACTGTTGGGGGTGTTTGGGGCGCCGGTCAGCTCAATCAGCGACGGGTCCGGCGGTGGCGGTGCCACGACATTGGCTGCTGTTGCACAGCAACTGAATGTCCCTGCCCTCACCGCCGAGCTTGGCGGCGGCGCTGGTCTCTCCCGGGACGGCCTCCAGCTTGCCGAGCAGGGCGTGCGCCGTGTGTTGAAACATTATGGCATCCTGCCTGATATCAAAGTCGACCCGGCGCCAGGGACACGGCTAATGAAGGTCGATGGTCGAGACGCCTTCACCTATGCGCTCACGAGCGGCATATTCGAGCCGGCGGCCGAGGTCGGTGAACCTGTGAAAGCCGGACAACTAGCCGGCAGGGTCCACCCGATCGGTTGGCCGATGCATCAGGTCGAGACGGTGCATTTCAGCCAGTCCGGGCTTGTGGCCTGCCGGCGCGCGCCATCCCTGACCGCGCCGGGTGACTGCCTGTACAAGGTCATGGTCAACATCGGCACGCAAGCGTCACTTGCGCGGTCCCGCCACCAAGAATTGCAGGCGGCAAACCACAACAGGTGACATCGGCTATCCTTCTATTCCGGCTGCCTCGAATGCCTGGCCAAAGCATCGATCTCGCAGGCAAGAACACGTTCCTGACCGATCCGGCCCTGGAAAATGACGCCGGTGGCGCGAAATCCGCAGTGCAGGTAAAGCGCGCTGGCATCAGGGTTGTCAGCATTCACCGTCAGTATCAGCTGTTGGATCTCGGGTCGATTGGCGGCAATCCACCGCGCGGCCAGCTCATATGCTCTACTCGCCGAAATCCCCAAATTCAGCGATTGCTAGATCTGAATTTCCTGCCGTCGCAACCCTTCGGCGACTGCGTGGGCCGCATTCACAACGTCAAGCTTTTCGCGAATGTTGCGAAGATGCGTTTGCACCGTGTGCCTGGAGATGTTCAGGATGCAAGCAATGTCCTCGGTTCCCTTACCGGCCGAGATCCATTGAAGAATTTCCCGTTCGCGAGGGGTCAGAACGGGACATTGCTCATGGCGAACCAGTTCTTCCAGAACACACACCTTTTTGTAGGCATGTCTGCATACCGCATCAATGATAGGCAAAGTGGTGCTGGATAGTCCAACGAACTCACCGGCGGCTGTGACAACCGCAGGGCCGAAGTGCGGAGCATGGATCGGGACGCACACGCCCTCAGTCATTCCGAATTCGCGGGCTTCTTCCATTACGAGCAGGCCGCGAGGAGGCATATGCTCGCGTTCAAGCTCGCTCCAGAAAAAGGCACCGCCGGTACGTCTGCTCTCGCCCGCGCAAGGATCGTGAAAATAATGGCCTTGTTCGCTATAACGCGCATGCCACTCCTCGGACCAGCCATCGCACAGGATTTGCCTGTGCCAATGTTGATCGTCCGGCGCTGGCAGCCCGGTTATAAGACATTGACTAAATCCGTACTCTGCCAGACATCTGCGAAGTCTATCGAGTACAGCCTTGGAAGATTTTGCTCGTTCAATTCTTGAGATCGCGTGGTTGATCTCCGAGATCATGCGTTCATTCATGCGAGCGCTTCGACGCCCCAAACGCCGCCTCTACCCCAATGACCAAGGGTAACGCGTCAAAGTTTGTCGGCTCAACGTTAGATTAATGGAATGTTCACTCTAGTGAACATCGGCCGATAAACATTTCGTCAGTATCGTTTTACTGATTTGCCGGCAAATTGCAGGGATCGTTATCCTAAGTTGTCGGCTCCCACGCAGGCGGGCGAATTAATTCGGTTGCCTCCACTTCGAGTGCCTCAGCCAAATCCTCCAGTGTCTCAAGCGTTACATTGCGTCGACCTGCCTCCACACCGCTGATGTAGGCGCGCGAATGACCCGCGAGAAAGGCCAGCCCTTCCTGAGAGAGCTTCTTATCCCTGCGCAAGCGTTGAACGTTTAGACTCAATCGACCAGCGAGCTTCATGCATGAAGGATTGCATGTTTGTTCACTATAATGCGGCACACTATAGTGAACATTTTGCATTGACAGCTGGCCGCAGGGCTGTTTGAACCATGTGAGATTGAAACTCTTTGACAGCCACAGGAGGAACAATGGGTTACCGTTTTTTCAGGAAATCTGACATTTCGGTGCCGCTGCTCTTCAAATCAGTTCGAGCGACTGGCCATCAAAATCTGGTCAAAGAGTCGAATTCCGGTACCGGGGATTTGTCATGACGGTTGCATGCAAGATCGCCGGCTTTTCCTGTATCCGATGCGGCGCGAACTATCCTGCCGATATCGAGATTGATTCCAGGGGTTGCCCCGTTTGCCAGCTAAGCGCGCCGGCTAATCTTCAGCCTGTTTACAAAAAATCGCAATCAGCCGGAGAGCCGGATCGGCCTGATCTGCAGAAATCGCTGTGGCGCCACGCGAACATGCTTCCCTGCGCAGCAGAAGACGCGATCTCCCTCGGAGAGGGTGACACACCACTGTTGAAGGCTGCGACCATCGGCCAGGCTCTCGGAGTGCCGAACCTGTTGATCAAGGATGAAGGCCGCAATCCGACCTGGTCGCACAAGGATCGTTTCTCGACGGTGGCGGTATCAGTCGCGCGCAGCCAGGGTGCGCGCGTGATCGCGACAGCCTCGTCCGGCAACGCCGGTGCTTCGCTTGCCGCCTATGCGGCGCGTGGTGGGCTCGAATGCGTCGTCGCGACATTCGCCGGTACGGCAGGACCAATGCTGTCGCAGATACGGAGATATGGTGCGACCGTCCTGCCTCTGGTCAACAAGATGGACAGATGGGCGCTGCTTGCGGAGGCAGCCTCACGTTTCGGCTGGTTCGTTACGTCGCCATGCCATTCTCCCGTTGTGGGCAGTCATCCCGTGGGCATCGAAGGCTACAAGACCATTGCCTATGAGATCATTGAACAGTCCAACGGCGAAGTCCCCGACTGGTGCGTCATGCCAGTCTGCTACGGCGACGCACTTGCCGGTGTTTGGCTCGGTTTCAAGGAACTGTTCGAGGCCAGATACATCGATCGCCTGCCAAAACTCGTGGCGGCGGAGGTACACGGCTCTCTTTCCGATGCGCTCGCGCGCGGTGTCGACAGACTGGATGAACAGGAGATGCTTTTTGAAACACTCGCAGTATCGATCGGCACGCCACGCAGCACCTATCAGGCGGTCAAGGCGCTACGTGAATCGTCGGGCCGGGCTGTCCCGGTTAACAATGACAGCCTCCTGGATCTTCAGAAGCAGCTCGCGCGAAGCGAGGGCATCTTTGCCGAACTCGCGTCCGTGACGCCTCTCGCGGCAATCCGCGAACTGCGAAAGCAGAAAGTGATTTCCGCAAACGATAGAGTTGTCGCGGTTGTCACCGCAAGCGGCTTGAAGGATCTCGATCGCTCGACAGATCCGTCGCAGACACACCAGACATTTCGGACGATCGAGGATGCCTGGCAGTCGCTCAATTCCAGGCAGAATATGTTTGGGTGACACCTCTTGCCCGTTCAAGCGTCCGAACGGCTCGGTATATGGCCAGCCTATTGAGACAAAAGAACATCATCCAGCCGTCGTCGAGCCCAGGGAAAGCGCGTCCAGGCTGATTCATGGGCTGGCTTGATGCGGGAAAGCATTTCCGGCTCTGCCGGCTGCTTGCACGGCCAGCCGGCCAAGTCGGCCAGCCACGCCTCGTTGTAGATGGTATCGGAATGACGATGCCCCTCATCAAGCATGATCACCGCAACGGTTGCGTAGTTGTACGTCCTGGCCACCCACCGCGGCACAAGTGCGGCCGCACAGCACTCGCAGTACCCGCGCCTAACCTGCACACGACCAGTCAGCAAGATGGGCTTCAATTTGTGATAACGCGTTCGGGCGGACTGCACCCTGCCGGATGCGGGCCATTCCCGCGGCGGTTGCAGCGTCGCGAATTTGCATGACGGCGTTTCGGCGGTTACCTTGCCGCCCTCACGGAGTGAAGCATGGATTATCGAACAGCCACTACCGCCGACCTTACCGCCATCTTTCGAGACCTCGCCAATCGAATGGCTGACCAATACGCGACGGCCGGTCTGAATATCGATGAGGTGAAGGACGAATTCATGATGGCCCTGAGAGAGGGCCGCGGCGATACCTTGCTCGAGGGCGGGAAACCAGTCGCAATAATCGCATGGCGGGAGATTAATCACGCAGCCCAAACGGCTTTTGCAGCCCACGAGAGCTTCTTTTCCCGGTCTTCAGTCCGCTTCTGCAAGAAACACATCAGGCGCATACAGGCTCTGTGCGGGAACCTTCCAATCCATTCCTACAACTGGTCAGACAGGCCGGAAGTCGCGAAGTGGTTCCGCATTCTTGGATTCAAGGAAGTAGAGCGCGGGAAAGGCTTCGTTGTCTTCGAGCTAGACCCTTCATAGTCATTCTAAGTCTCAGTGTTGTTAGGCAAAAGGCCCAACGTCGCGTTGCATTCTCCAGTCCTCCCTTCAAACGTGAGTGCTATCATGATCTCCGGACCACAGTGCCGAGCCGCCAGAGCCCTCGTCGAAAGCTCGCGAGAGCTCCTTGCCAAGCGATCGGGCGTGACCGAGCTGATAATCGAGCAGTTCGAGCGTAGTATCGAACTGCCTGGACCAGCCGCAGTTACATCGCTTCAGTCAGCTCTTGAAGATCTCGGCGCGGTTTTCATTTCTGAAAATGGCGGCGGCGTCGGGGTCCGGCTGAAATTCTCTCGAACAGAGACCAAACGCATCTCTCGCCTGGAAGGCGAAGGCGGGATCGTTGCTAGCGATGAGGTTCCCTAATCTTGGCCGTCGCCCCGAAAAGTGCCGAACCCGCCGCTTCAAGCAAGCTAGAATGCGACCTGAAGAGACGTCGAATTCACTAGGGCTCTCGGAAATTCCTATTCGTACTAACCCCATGAATAGCTCGCTGCGTGATAGCGACCGAAACGGCCAGTAGTTTTGCCGTGGGTGATGCTTGTCGGTGAGTGCCATGTATGATTTTCTAACACTGGTTGATTCATAGGCTGTGGGGCCACTTTGCAAACGCCAACCCAAGGAATCCGCTATGCGCTTCGTCATCGCTTCCGCTCTCATCATTATGGCTCCGCTTAGCGCGTTTGCTGCCCCGCCAGAGGGAACCAAGCTGTCCGAAATCATCGCCAAGGTCGAGCAAACTCCAGATCTCGAATACATCGATGAAGTCGACTGGAACGATCGCGGATACTACGAGATCGAATATTTCATGAAGAATGGAGCCAAAGCCGAGATCAAGATTGACCCCAAGACAGGTGAGCCGGTGAGATAGGCGGACACTTCACGCGCCTATCCAAAACATGTTTGCCCGCAAGGGTCCGTCTGAATAATTGGAGGTCACGATGAAGAAGTTCATTGGCGCGTCTGTCGCGCTCTTTCTCATTGGTTCAGCCGCTTCCGGTGAAGAACTTCAGGAACGAAACATCTCTCTCGCAACAGCCACTGAGCTTGCTCAGGAAGGTATCAATGCATGCAGGGCCAAAGGCTATAACGTTGCGGTGGCGGTAGTCGATCGTGCGGGCCTGCTCCGTGCCTTGATGAGATCTGACAAGGCTGGTCCTCATACGCTGGGAGCGGCGCAAGCAAAGGCCTTCACATCTGCGTCGGCACGCGCAGCGACGAGCGCCATGGCGAAGAATGTTCAGGAAAACCCCGGAGCGGCCCAGTTGGTCGATATACCGGGATTTCTTGTCCTTGCCGGTGGCGTTCCAATTAAGATCGGCGATGAGACAATCGGCGCAGTCGGGATCGGCGGCGCTCCCGGCGGAAACTTTGATGAGGAATGCGCCACTGAAGCGCTCGACAAAATCAAAGACAAGTTGAAGTAGTATCGCGTCGGCTAAACTCGGCCTCGATCCATTAGTCCGCCTGCTGGCTTGTCGCCAATGATCGGACCGAGCTTCACCTTTGTCATGGATCAATCTCCATAGGGTTCGAGGACCAGATCGCGGTTGACGATAACACGGACGGGAAAGCCCGGCCGGATCGTCAGCGTCGGCGCAACGTTGAGCTGCCGGCGAATGATTTGCTGCCCTGCATCATTGATGGTGTCCTGAGCACCGTCGCGAATGGCGCGGATGAGGCGATCTTCATCACTCACGGCCAGCTCGGCGCCTGCAGCCAGAAGTGTCGAGAGGCCTGCGGCCTTGGCCAAGTCCCACCAATGATAGTCGACGCCATCCTCGAGGCCAGCGTAACCTTGCGTGTCGGCGCCGGCCTGGCGCTCGAGCACAATCGAGCTGCCATTCGGGAAGATCAGACGGTTCCATACCAGGAGCACGCGGCGCTGGCCGAAACCGACGTCATTGCTGTATTCGCCGATAATCCGGGTGCCCTGCGGCACAAGAAGAATGCCGCCGGTTGGGCTGTCATAGATATGCTCCGTGACCTGAGCGGTAATCTGGCCCGGAAGATCGGAGCGGATACCGGTGATGAGCGCTGCCGGGATGACGGCGCCGGCCTGCAGCACATAAGGCGATGATATGGGCATGACGCGATCCGGCGCCACGGTGCGCCGATCGACCGGCATGTTCAGGAAGGCTGTCTGCCGATCCTCCGCCGTTGGCAGCGGTTGGCCTGCGAGATCAAGGCCTGAAAGGCTCGCACCTGCCAAATCGCTCTGCGGTCCGGTCATGGCGCCTGCCCCCGCCTCGGCCTGGAAGAAGACGCGGCTGGTGCGGGCAGCTTCTTCCTCGGCGCGACGCCGTTGCTCGGCCTCATCGACGGCCGGCGCGGTAATCGCAGGCGGAATAACAGGCTGGCCCCGGTTTTGCGCGGCGAGTATTGGGCGGCCAAGATCGCCGGGCAGCGCTGGACCGAGGATCGGACCGCTGTAGTCTCGCGGCAGACCGGCAAGTCCGTCGGCGGTCGCCCGATTGTCGACGGAATAGAGTTCCTCACTATCCATCGCGGCATCATGTCTCTGGAGAGCATAGATCAGCATGCCGCCGATACCGATCGATGCGGCAAAGGCAATGCTGGCGAGCGCCTTGCGCGACAGGCGGGTCACCCGCGGCGGATCATTCCGCAGCCGCATCGTCGCTGCAGAATCGGCAAGCG
The DNA here is from genome assembly GCF_900116595.1 of Mesorhizobium sp. YR577. Taxonomy (NCBI): domain Bacteria; kingdom Pseudomonadati; phylum Pseudomonadota; class Alphaproteobacteria; order Hyphomicrobiales; family Phyllobacteriaceae; genus Mesorhizobium; species Mesorhizobium sp. YR577. The sequence goes on from NZ_FPBI01000038.1 coordinate 28,629, forward strand.
ATGCAGGAGTTGGCACCTCGCCTTCCCTGCTATTGTCCTGGCTCATCGCGACTGCCCTCTATTCAGCTTTCGCGCATTCGCTGCCTGCAAAGCAGTGGCGATGCGTTCGACCCTGACGGTCTGTTGGCGCTTGCCGCCGCCAAGACGCAATTCGGCAGCACCGAACAGCCGGTCAACGATCAGGATATTCTGGTGGATACGGCTGTTTACGATCTGCGACTCGCCATCCGGACCGATGACGAAGACAGGCGGCATTTCGCCCTGGACGATGCCACGCGGAAATTCGATGTAAACGCGCCGGCCGTCATCGTAGACCGAAACCGGCCGCCAGGGCGGATTGTCCCCGCTCAGGCCATAACGATGGTTCCGGGCTGCCATGGCCGGGATGATCGGCGTGACCGAAGCGGCTTGTTTCTGCGAAGCCCGCACCTGCGGATAGGCCCATGCGACAGCTGCCATGTAGGGTTTCTCAGCCGCACGCAGCTCGATCCGGTAGATACGGCGGTCCGTGGTGATGATGAGGTTCGTCGTGAGGTCCGGCCGGGTCGGCTTGACCAGCACATGGACACGCCGGGCAGTGCCCGATCCGCTCTCGGTATCGCCGATGATCCAGCGCGCAGTATCGCCGGCAGCGATCGGCCCGGCGCCTGTCAGGTTTTCGCCCGGTTCGAGCGCGATGTCGGTGATCTGTCCCGGCGCGGCATAGACCTGATAAAGCGCACCCTCACTCCAAGGATAGATTTGAATGGCGTTGTAGTAGCCCTCACGCCTTGGCTCGACGCGTGCAGCGAGATTGGCGTTTTCGACACGGGCCACGGGCGTACTTGCGGCATTGCCGCCCCGGCTCACTTTCCACGCTGGCGGCGTGTGCAGCGGCTTCGGCGTTGTGTCTGAGGCGACTGCGGGGACGACAGGTAACGGCGGCACGTCGGCGTCATAGCTGATCTGCGGCGGTTTCTTCGCCGAGGCACAGCTGCCGAGCAGAAACACAGAAATCAGCAGGAAGGCCGTTGCGGTTTTGTGGAAAGGCGGTTTTCCTGCGTCGTGCGAACACAGCCTCATTGCCCCATCTCCCGTGACCAGTTGATCGCGTTGACATAAATCCCGAGCGGGTTCGCGCGCAGCTTTTCGACGGTACGCGCTGGCTGAACGACGATGGTCAGGATTGCTGTCCAGCGCTCCGTCGCGGAGAGTTGGCCGTTCTCGTAGCGGCGCTCGATCCACGCAACGCGGAAGCTGTCCGGTGATGCCCGGATGACCGACGACACTTCAGCCGCTATCTGCTGTTTGCCGACCCTGGCGAATGGATCGTTGGCGCGGGCATGGTCGTTCAGCGCAGCGGCACCGCGATCCGTCGTCCATTCGTAGGCTCGCAGCCAGTTCTGGCGGACAATGACCGGATCGGCCGGAACCGCCCGAACCTGCTCGATGAAACGGGCGAGATGCCATGAGACCTGCGGATCGGTCGGCCGGTAGTCAGCCGTCGCCGGCGCTATGGTCTGGGCCTGTCCGAGATTGTCGACCTGAACCACCCACGGCACGACGGTCCCGCGCGCCGACTGCCAGATGAGTGCTGCGGCAAAACCGGATGAAAGGACCAGCGATCCAAAGGCCATGATGCGCCAGTTTTTCGCCTGAACGCGGGCCGAGCCGATACGCTCGTCCCAGACTTGCGCGGCGCGCTGATAGGGCGTTTCGGGTTGCGGTGTCTTGCCATAATGGGTGGCCGGTCGTTTGAAGAGACTCATCATCGCTCGCTTTCGGAAAGTTTGACGGAAGATCCGCCGCCATGGCTGTCGCCGGAGCGGACAGCGTGTGCTGCAGCCGTGATGCCGTGGCCCATCGATTGATTGCGCCTTATGCGTTGCGCCCAGTCAGGCGTCGTATCGTGCGAAGGCGTCGCCGCGTTGACATCAACGCCGCCCACGCTCCCCATCGTGGAGGAGCCGCCCGTCGCCTCGAAGGCGCTTTTTGTGCCACCGGCAAACCTCGACGTGACGGCTTCAGAAGCCTTGGCCATTCGGTGCTTGAGGGGAGACAGGGCTGCTTGGCCTGCCGCTCGGGCAACACCGCCCAAACCGGAGGCGACACCGGAAGCACCCGACTGCCCGATTGAACCGAGACTGTAAGCTGATGCGGCCGAACCTGCGGCGGCGGCACCTGTTCGCACTGTTGCTGCGCCGCCGGAGAGTGCAGCGGTCCCACCCTTTGCGGCGAGCATGCCGGCGCCGCCAGCAGCAACGGCGGCTCCGCCGACAGCAAAACCAGTACCGACGGCGGCTCCTGCGCCAAGCTGCGGGCCGCCTGACACAAGACCGTTTGCAATGCCGGGGCCGAATATTCCCAAGCCTACGAGCGCGAGTGCGGCCAGCACGATCGCCATGGCGTCATCGATGGTTGGCGTCTGCCCACCGAAGCCGGCGGTGAACTGACCGAACAGGGTCGAGCCAATACCGATAACGATGGCGAGCACCAGCACCTTGATGCCGGAGGAGATGACATTACCGAGTACCCGCTCGGCCATGAAAGCCGTCTTGCCGAACAGGCCAAAGGGAATGAGAACGAAACCAGCGAGCGTCGTCAGCTTAAATTCGATGAGTGTGACGAAGAGCTGCACGGCGAGAATGAAGAAGGCGAGCAGGACCAGCGCCCAGGCGAAGAGAAGACAGGCGATCTGGATGAAATTCTCGAAGAAGGCGATCCAGCCCATCAGGTCAGAGATGGACTCGAGCAGCGGTCGCGCCGCATCGAGACCGGTCTGTGCCACCTTGCCCGGACGCATGAGATCTGCCGCCGTGAAGCTGGTGCCTGAGCCTTTGAGGCCGAGGCCGGCAAAACTGTCGAATACGATCTTTGCCAAGCTGCTCCAGTTGCCGATGATGTAGGCGAATACGCCGACAAAGAGCGTTTTCTTGACGAGCCGGGCGATGATGTCGTCGTCGGCACCCCATGACCAGAATAGGGCAGCGAGCGTCACGTCGATGACGATCAGCGTCGTAGCGATGAAAGCCACCTCTCCGCCAAGCAGGCCGAAACCGCTGTCGATGTAGGACGTGAAGGTCCCGAGAAAGTCGTCGATGACGCCGGTGCCGCCCATGACTCACCGTCCTTCAATCGGATGAGGTGACGCGGGCTGCTGCGGTCGACCGAGGAAACGGTCGCGGGTTTCGGCCCATATGCGCAAGCATCCAGGGTCATTTGCCGCGGCTTCGCCAAGCTGCTGGCACCGGCGCTGACCATCACGCAGCGGGTCTTGAGCCGGTTCGAGAGCACGCACCCGCTCTTGCACTGGGGGATCGTCCTGGCGAACCATTTCGATTGCTGCCGCCGTGATTGCGATAGCCACGAATATGATCGCACCCAGCCGGGCCAGCGTCTTCCCCTCCATCCTCTCTACCCCTCAGTTGTTGAACATCTTTGCGTTTCCGGCCCGGTAGCCGCTGCCAGGCGTCAGGAAGCGCTCACGCTGCATACGTCCCTGCTCGGCGGCGGTCGCACGCTCGGCCTCTGTCAGCGCATCTGCCCTGCCATTGGCGGCGAGAACCGCAGTCAGGTCTGATAGCTGCTGTGACTGGAGCGCGAGGAGTTGATTACCAGCCTGCGTCGCCTGAAGCGCACCGGAGGCACCCTGGCTCTGGCCGACCAGCGCCGACATCTCGCTGCGGTTGGTGTCGATGTTGCCGACGACGCTTGCCTGGACGCGCATGGCGTCCTGCAGGCCACCGACAGTATTTTGCCAGCGCGATCGGGCATCGGCGATGAGTTGCTGATCGGTCGCGGACTGGGCAACATTGCCATACTGGCTCTTGAATGCCTGATCGACCTGACCGACGTCGAAGGCAATGTTCTGCGCCTGGGCAAGAAGCTGTTGGGTCCTCTGGACCGACTGCTGGAGCTGCTGAAGCGAGGAATGGGGAAGGCTTGTGAGATTACGTGCCTGGTTGATGAGCATCTGCGCTTCGTTCTGAAGCGAGGTGACTTGATTGTTGATCTGCTCAAGCGCCCGCGCCGCCTGAAGGACGTTTTGAACGTAATTCGTCGGGTCATAGACAATGCGCCAGGCATAGGCTGGCGCAGTCACCATCGGCGAAAGCGTGAGCGGTGCCGACAGGATGGTAGCCGTCAGCAGCGCGACTGGAAGGCGGATCATGACTGGTTCTCCTGTTTCGATTGCGGGATAAGATTTGTAAGATCGGGTATGAGGTCAGCCGCCCATGCGAGACCGCGTAGACGCAGCCAGGCGGCAAGAAAACCGTCACGGCCGTGCTCGGCGAAAATGCGGGCGATGGCGGCTTGATCGCTCTTGGAAGATGCGGCGGTCAGTGCCAGCCCGACTTCGGAGAGACCCAACTCGAACAGGCGATTGCCCTGCCGTGACTGGCAATAGTAATCGCGCTTCGGCGTGGCGCGGGCGAGGATTTCGATCTGTCGGTCATTAAGGCCGAAGCGGCGATAGATTGCCGTGATCTGCGGCTCGATCGCCCGCTCGTTCGGCAAGAGCAGCCGCGTCGGGCAGCTCTCGATGATGGCTGGCGCAATGGCGCTTCCGTCGATGTCGGACAGCGACTGCGTGGCGAAGATGACGGAAGCGTTTTTCTTGCGAAGCGTCTTCAGCCATTCTCGCAATTGACCGGTGAAACCGTCGTCATCAAGGGCAAGCCAACCTTCGTCCACGATCAACAATGTGGGGCGCCCGTCCAGCCGGTCGCCGATACGATGAAAGAGATAAGCGAGCACAGCGGGCGCAGCACCGGTGCCGATCAGCCCTTCGGTCTCGAACGCCTGAACGGAGGCCTCACCCAGATGCTCGACTTCCGCGTCGAGCAGCCGGCCGTGGGGTCCGCCGACGCAATAGGGCCGAAGCGCCTGCTTGAGGTCATTCGATTGCAGCAGGACCGACAGGCCCGTGATGGTACGCTCGGCAACGGGAGCGGTAGCGAGCGAGGTAAGCGCCGACCAGAGATGCTCCTTGACGTCAGGGGTGATCGAAACGCCCTCGCGCGTCAGGATCGCCACGATCCAGTCGGCTGCCCAGGCGCGCTCATAGGAGTCGTGGATGCGGGCAAGTGGCTGGAGCGAAACTGAGGCCTCCGATCCTTCCGTCAGGTTGCCGCCGAGATCATGCCAATCGCCGCCCATGGCGAGTGCGGCGGCGCGGATCGAGCCGCCGAAATCGAAGGCGAAGACCTGGGATTTCTCATACCGCCGGAATTGCAATGCCATGAGCGCCAGCAGCACGGATTTGCCCGCTCCGGTCGGACCGACGACGAGCGTATGACCGACATCGCCGACATGCAGGGAAAATCGGAACGGGGTCGAGCCTTCGGTCTTGGCATAGAGCAAGGGGGGCGCACTGAAATGCTCGTCCTGCCCCTCGCCCGCCCACACCGACGAGAGGGGGATCATGTGAGCGAGATTGAGCGTGGAGATCGGTGGTTGTCGGACATTGGCGTAGACGTGACCGGGCAGCGAGCCGAGCCAGGCATCAACGGCATTGATGGTCTCGGGCATGGCGGTGAAATCGCGGCCCTGGATGACTTTCTCGACCAACCGCAGCTTCTCGTCGACAAGACGCGGATCGTCATCCCAAACCGTCACGGTGGCGGTGACGTAGGCCTGTCCGGCGTAATCGGCGCCGAGTTCCTGCAGGGCGAGATCGGCATCAGCAGCCTTGTTTGCCGCGTCTGTGTCTACGAGGCTGGAGGCCTCGTTGGTCATCACCTCTTTCAGGATCGCGGCGATCGACTTGCGCTTGGCGAACCATTGCCGCCTGATCTTCGCCAACAGTTTGGTCGCTTCCGTCTTATCGAGAAGGATTGCCCGCGTCGACCAGCGATACGAGAAAGCGAGCCGGTTCAACTCGTCGAGGATTCCCGGCGTCGTGGCCGTCGGGAAGCCGACGATTGTCAGGATGCGCAGGTGAGCATCCCCGAAGCGCGGCTCCAGCCCACCGGTGAACGGTTGATCGGCAAGGAGTGCGTCGAGATAGATCGGCGTTTCGGGAACGCGGACGCGATGGCGCTTGGTCGAAATCGTCGAATGAAGATAGGTCAGCGTCTCTGTATCATCGAGCCACGCACATTCCGGCATGAAACCGTCGAGCAGCGCGAGTACGCGATCGGTTCGGTCGGTGAAGGACCGCAGGATCTCATGGGGATCGACACCGGATTGCTCCCTGCCCTCATAGAGCCAGGCTTCGGTGCGTGCCGTATCCTCGGCCGGTGGCAGCCAGGTGAACGTCAGGAAATAACCGGATTCAAAATGAGCGCCCGCCTCTTCGAAATCTGCTTTGCGCTCGGCATCGACTAATGCGGAAGCAGCATCCGGAAATACACTGTCCGGGTAGCTCTGCGCCGGAAGTCGAACGGCTTCGACGAAGATCGCCCAGCCGGAACCGAGGCGCCGAAAGGCATTGTTGAGGCGGCCGGCGACCGCAACCAGTTCAGCGGCAACAGCGCTATCAAGATCGGGACCACGAAAGCGCGCTGTCCGCTGGAAAGAGCCATCCTTGTTAAGCACGACACCCTGACCAACGAGTGCTGCCCAGGGCAGGAAATCCGCGAGACGGCTTGCAGTGCGGCGGTATTCGGCGAGGTTCATCATCGGAATTTCCCTCAGACGCCGAGATGACCAGGGATGCGCAAATGGCGGCGACCAATCTCGACGAAGAGAGGATCGCGCTTGGCCGCCCAAACCGCCGCGAAATGTCCGATGGCCCAGATCGCCAACCCGACCAGCCAGAGCCGGAGTCCGAGGCCGACTGCACCAGCGAGTGTGCCGTTGAGGATGGCGATCGAGCGCGGGGCGCCGCCGAGCAGTATCTGCTCGGTCAATGCGCGGTGAACCGGGACGGAGAAGCCCGGTACGTCGGCCTGTTCGTGAACATTCACCATCAGACGAGTGCTCCACCGCCGAAGGAAAAGAAGGACAGGAAGAAGCTCGACGCCGCGAAGGCGATCGACAGGCCGAAGACAATCTGTATGAGCCGGCGGAAGCCGCCGCCTGTATCGCCAAATGCCAGCGTCAGCCCGGTGACGATGATGATGATCACGGCAATGATCTTGGCCACCGGGCCTTCGATCGACTGGAGGATAGACTGGAGCGGCGCTTCCCACGGCATTGAAGAGCCAGCGGCATGAGCGGTGGGCGGGAAGATCAGGCCAGTATAAGTGACGGCAGCGGTCGCAGCGATGCGGTGACGAATGCTTGATGAGCGGAAGATCATCAGGGTTCTCCTGGGGCTTCTGGGGTGACGTGGTAGTCGCCGTTGGCATCAAGGCCATCGACGACGCGCGCGAGCTCGGAAAGCCGGCGCTGTGAGCCGCGCCCGGCGAGCACGGCGATGAGATCGATGGTCTCGGCGATCAATGCGCGCGGCACGGTGACGACGGCTTCCTGAATGAGCTGCTCGAGCCGTCGCAGCGCGCCGATGGCAGTGCCGGCATGGATGGTACCGACGCCGCCGGGATGGCCGGTGCCCCAGGCTTTAAGGAGATCGAGCGCTTCCGGACCACGCACCTCGCCGATCGGTATGCGATCGGGTCGAAGACGCAGCGAGGAGCGGACCAGATCGGAGAGCGTCGCCACACCATCCTTGGTCCGCATGGCTACGAGGTTGGAGGCCATGCATTGCAGTTCGCGGGTGTCTTCAATGATGACGACGCGATCGGAAGTCTTCGCGACCTCTGCCAGCAGCGCGTTGGTCAGGGTGGTCTTTCCGGTCGAGGTACCGCCGGCGACGAGAATGTTGGCGCGTGAAGCGACGCCCTGCCGGAGTGCTTCGGCCTGTACGTCCGACATGATCCCGGCAGCGACGTAATCACTGAGCGTAAACACCGCAACGGCCGGCTTGCGAATTGCAAAAACCGGGGCCGCGACGACTGGCGGTAGCAGCCCCTCGAACCGCTCTCCCGTCTCGGGCAGTTCCGCAGAGACCCTTGGGCTACCAGCATGAACCTCGGCGCCAACGTGATGAGCGACCAGGCGCACGATGCGCTCTCCGTCGTCAGGAGACAGTTGCTGACCCGTATCGAACAGACCTTCTGAGAGGCGGTCGATCCAGAGCCGGCCGTCGGGATTGAGCATCACCTCGACGATCGACGGGTCGTCCAGAAAACGGGCAATAGCGGGGCCGAGGGCTGTGCGCAGCATGCGCGCGCCCCGCTTGATTGCCTCTGATTTCTGGTGCGTCGCCGCCATGTCGTCCCCTTGCGGCCAGGGACCGTTCAGCCGGCCCTGGATCGGGGACGATTAAAAGAACCCGAAATTGGGTCGGTTCAACAAGTTTCGGGAGTAGTAGAAGCGTAGCGTGCAAATGCAGGAAAACGACGAGCTGCAGGAGATCGGCCCAAGAGGTTGAAGAAATCGCTATTCCGCGACATTGCAAATCTTAGGCGAAAAACTGATTCAAAAATCGGGATATTTGCGACACCACACGGGCCCCGCTGCTGGCCAAGCCGGACGTTCCCCAATCGCCATCGAACGACTGCAATGCGCCCCCATGCACGAACCCGCTTCGCGGGAGGGGCGTCCAGGCCTGAGATGGCGTAGTATTCGTAGCTTTTGAGCAGGTAGCGGCGGGCGAGCCGACC